>JACPTI010000031.1 GCA_016192845.1 Acidobacteriota bacterium | reverse complement strand
AATTTTGTACCCGCTGTGACAAGCCGTATAGCGGTCCTAGGCGCGCGAAGCGCGCCAAGCAGATACTGGCCAACCAGCCAAGGGCTTGCATCTTCTCCCTCACGAGTACGGGATATCAAGGGCGAAGCCCTTGGCTGGTTCCTGACCACTCTGATGATCCTGTTCTTGCCCGTGCTCGCCTCCGCGCAGGAGGCGACGTTCACGGGAAGCATTACGGACGCGACCGGCGGCGTGCTGCCGGGCGTCACCATCACCGCCGTCCATGAGGCCAGCGGCAACACGTTCACGACCGTGACTGACGAACGCGGCGAGTTCCGGCTGCCCGTGCGCGTGGGCGCCTATCGGATTACGGCCGAGCTCCCGGGCTTCACCACCGTCAACCGGTCGTTGCAGATCCTCATCGGACAGGTCGTCGAGCTGACCGCGCAGATGGCGCCGTCGGCGGTGCAGGAGACGGTGACCGTCACGGGCGAAGCCCCGCTGGTCGACACGACGTCATCGACGGTGGGGGCGAACATCGATCCCCGGCAGATGCAGGAGCTGCCGATCAACGGACGGAACTGGATGGACCTGACGCTGCTCGCGCCGGGCGCCCGCCGGAACGAGGGAGGGGGCATGGCGCAATTCCGCCAGGGCTACTCGCAGACCAACGTGGACGGCCAGCAGCTCACCATCAACTATCACTCGCAGACCGACACGGAGCAGCCCGGGTTCAGCCGGGACGCGATCGCAGAATTTGAAGTGGTGGCAAACCGGTTCGACGCCACGCAGGGACGCTCCCAGGGCATGGTCGTCAACGCGGTGACCAAGTCGGGGACCAACACATTTGCGGGCTCGGTCGGCGGCTACTTCCGAAACGACAATTTCAACGCCAAGGACTTCATCACCAATCGCGTGCTGCCCTACTCGAATCAGCAGGTGAGCACGACGTTCGGCGGGCCGATCCGGCGGGACCGGGTCCACTTCTTCGGTGCGTACGAATTCGAGCGCGAGCCGAAGACCTACACCTACACGAGCCCCTATCCGAGCTTCAACATCGACCAGGAGTTCCCGATCAAGGTGCACAAGGTTCTCGGCCGGGTTGACGCACAGTTCACGCCGCGGACTCGACTGTCGGCACGCGTCTCGTACTTCAACAACATCTTCTACGCGGGTGGCGGTGCGACGTCGCACCCGTCGGCCGGCGGCACGCGGAAGCGTGAGACGCCGCAGTACAACGGCACGCTGACGCAGGTACTCAGCAACCGGGCGGTGAATGAAATCCGCGCTGGTGCCACCAGTTACGAGCGGCAGGACGCGCCCTCGATCCGGTGGAAGGGTGGACAGTTCCCGTATCGTCCGGTGCTGAACGGGAACGCCCCTGTCATCCAGCTGCAGGGATACACCATCGGCGCGAACTCGCTCAACATCTTTCAGTACACCCAGACCGTTCGTGACGATTACACGACGTCGTACGACTGGGGCGGCCGCCACGACGTGAAGATGGGCGGCGAGTATTTCCGCTTCGAGGTCGACTTCGGGTGGTGCAACCGCTGCATGGGCGAGATCGATGCGCGGCTCGGCCGGCCGCCTGCCAATCTCGAGTCGCTGTTCCCCGTCTGGAACGATGCATCGACCTGGAACCTGCAGCCGCTGACGCCTCTTACATCGCAGGTGTTCCACGCCGTATCGGATACGGAGCACCACTACAACGTCGTTCGCCACCTCTTTGCGGGCTGGCTGCAGGACGACTGGCGGGTCGGGAACAACCTGACGCTCAACCTCGGGGTGCGGTACGACTGGGACAACAACGCGCACTCGGAGAAGCTCAAGTTCATGCCGTTCCTCCCGGGTGACCTTCCGCACGACAGCAACAACGTCGCGCCGCGGATCGGGGTGAATCTCCGCCTCGACGATCGCACGGTGCTGCGCGGGGGCTACGGGCTGTTCTTCGCGTTCTCACCGAACGACGGCGTGCAGCAGAGCTACTCGATGGTGCACCGGTTCGAATACCAGATCGCCAACAACGGGCGTCCCGATTTCGTCCCGAACTGGTTCGGTTCCGGGGCGAGCGGCGAGGGTGAATGGGGCGGCCTGAGGCCGAGCTGGGACGCGTCGCTGGCACGGGCGTGCGACGTCAACTTCGTGCCCGGCTGCGTCCGGCGTGCGATCGTGCAGGAAATCAACTACCCCGGCCGCCGGACGCCGTACAGCCATCAAGCCTCGGTCGGTGTCCAGCACCAGATCGGCGACACGATGTCCGTCGAGGCGAACTACGTGTACACGGCGGGACGCCTCGAAGAGACCGTCCACAATGCGAATCTGACCTACAACCCGGCCACGGGCGCCAACTATCCGTTCAGTGACATCAGCCGCCGGCCGTTTCCTGAGTGGGGGGTCGTGCTCCTCGAGTACCTGGAAGGCTATTCCAACTATCACGGTACCGATCTGACGTTCACCAAACGGTTCAGCAACCGCTGGCAGGCGACCGCCACCTACACACTCGGATTCTTCAAGGACGGGCTGCCGGTGCGGCCGCAGTGGTACCTTGGCCCGGACGGCGTGATGGCGCGGCGGCCGGTCGGCTTCCCGCTCGCGCCCGATATGGGCGGCGATTATGGATACGCCGGCTCGATCTTCGGGGGCGGGTTCGGCCAGTCGGGCGACCAGCGCCACCGGGCCGTCCTGAACGGCGTCTGGGATGTGGGCTATGGCGTTCAGGTGAGCGGCATCTACTTCTACGGCTCGGGCGAACGGTTTGCGACCAACACCGGCGTCGACCGCCGTGGCGAAGGGGTCAACGCCGCCTCCGAGCTGCGACTGCGCGCCAACGGCACCATCGCGCCGCGAGCGGGGATTATCGGTGAGCCGATTCACAGGATGGACGTGCGGCTCCAGAAGCGGCTGTCGCTCGGCGGCCGCGTGACTCTCGACGGACTGTTCGAGACGTTCAACCTGTTCAACCACGCCAACTACGGCTCGTACACGACCGTTGAAAGCAACGCGAGGTACGGCCAACCGTCGTTCAACGGCAACGTCGCGTATCAGCCGCGCATGCTACAGCTCGGCTTCCGCGTCGGGTTCTGAACTCTGAAGGGGCGAGGGGCCAGGGGTCAGCCACCCCTGCTCCCTGCGCCCCTGCTCCCTGTCCGTGTTGACACCGGCCGGCCGATGGCCTAGTGTCCAGCCTGGTTTATCCCGCGGTTTCATGCCGGCGTCCAGTCGCCCTCGTTCTCTCGGTGGTGTTCCCAATCTGAGGAGGGTGTGTATGACAGTCGACGTCCTGAAGGCGGGGTGCAAGTGGGTGCTTCTCGTCTCCCTGGTCCTGCTGCTGCCCGCCGGAGGGTACGCACAGGAAGCGACGTTCACCGGTGCGGTCACCGATTCCACGGGCGCGGTGCTGCCCGGCGTCACGATCACCGCGGTGCACGAAGCCAGCGGCAATACCTTCACGGCAGTGACCGACGATCAGGGGGAGTTCCGGGTGCCGGTGCGCGTCGGGACCTACCGGATCACGGCCGAGCTCCCCGGCTTCACTACGGTGACCCGGTCGCTCCAGATCCTGATCGGGCAGACGGTCCCGGTGAATATGCAGATGGCGCCGTCGGCCGTGCAGGAGACGGTAACCGTGACAGGCGAAGCCCCACTGGTCGATGTGACCGGGTCGACGGTCGGTGCCAACATCGATCCGCGGCAGATGCAGGAGCTGCCGATCAACGGCCGCAACTGGATGGACCTGACGCTCCTGGCGCCGGGCGCGCGCCGGAACGAAGGGGGCGGGCTGGTGCAGTTCCGGCAGGGCTATTCGCAAACGAACGTCGACGGCCAGCAGATCACGATCAACTACCACTCGCAGACCGACGCGGAGCAGGTGGGCTTCAGCCGCGATGCGATCGCGGAGTTCACGGTGGTGGCCAACCGGTTCGACGCGACGATGGGGCGTTCGTCCGGCATGATCGTCAACGCGGTCACCAAGTCGGGGACGAACACGTTCGCGGGGAGCGTAGGCGGGTATTTCCGCAGCGATCGGTTCAACGCGAAGGACCACATCACCAACCGCGTGCTGGATTATTCGAACCAGCAGGTGAGCCTGACGTTCGGTGGGCCGATCCGGCGCGACCGCGTCCACTTCTTCGGTGCCTACGAATACGAACGGGAGCCGAAGACCTTCTTCTACACGACGCCGTGGCCGAGCTTCAACGTCGACCAGGTGTTCCCGAGCCGCGTGCACAAGCTGCTCGGCCGGCTCGACTATCAGTTCACGCCGCAGACCCGCCTGTCGGTGCGCGTCTCGCACTACGACAACCTGTTCTTCGGCGGTGGGGGCGCGACGTCGCACCCCTCGACTGGTCGGACGCTCGGTCGCGTGGCGCCGCAGTACACCGGCACCTTCACGCAGGTGCTCGGCAGCCGGGCGGTGAACGAGATCCGCGCCGGCGCCACCGCGTACGAGCGGCGGGACCAGCCGATCGCGCAGTGGAAGGGCGGGCCCTTCCCGTTTCGCCCGGTCCTTCAGGGGAGTCCGGTGACCGTGGAGCTGCGCGGCTTGACCATCGGCCAGAATGCGATCAACACCTTGCAGGACACGGCGTACATTCGCGACGACTTCACCACGTCGTACGACTGGGGCGGCCGGCACGACGTGAAGCTCGGCGGCGAGTATTTCCGGTACCAACTCGAGTTCCGGTGGTGCCTCCGCTGCACGGGCCAGGTCGACGCGCGCAACGGCCCGGTGCCGGCCAACATCGAGGCGCTCTTCCCCGTGTGGAACGACGCGTCGACGTGGAACCTGGCACCGCTCGCGCGCATCACCTCGCAGGTGTTCCACGGCCTGTCGGATAGCGGCTACACGCACTTCGTCACGCGCCACAACTTCGCGGGCTGGCTGCAGGACGACTGGAGGGTCGGCGACAACCTGACGCTCAATCTGGGCGTGCGGTACGACGTCGACAGCAACGGCCACTCCGAGAAGCTGCGCTTCCTGCCGTGGCTGCCGGGCGACCAGCCGCACGACACGAACAACGTGGCGCCGCGCCTCGGCATGAACCTCCGCGTCAGCGACCGGACGGTCATTCGCGGCGGGTACGGCCTGTTCTTCGCGTTCTCGCCGAACGACGGCGTGCAGCAGACGAATCTGTACCAGCAGCTGTTCGAGTACCAGATTCTCAACGACGGCCGTCCCGATTTCGTCCCGAACTGGTTCGGGCCGGGGCCGAGCGGCGAGGGCGAGTTCGGCGGGCCGAAGCCGACGATGGCCCAGGCGCTGCAGCGGGCCTGCGACGTCAACTTCGTGCCGGGGTGCGTGCGACGGACGTTGAACCAGGAGATCAATTATCCCGGCCGCCGCACGTCGTACAGCCATCAGGCGTCCGCCGGCATCCAGCGCCAGATCGGCGACACGATGTCAGTCGAGGCCAACTACGTGTACACGGGCGGACGGCTCGAGGAGTACCCGATCAACGTCAACCTGTCGTACAACCCGGCGACGGGCGCGAACTATCCATTCAACGACATCAGCCGCCGGCCGTTCCCCGACTGGGGCCTGGTGAATTTCGAGATGCTCGAGGGGTGGTCGAACTATCACGGTGCCGACTTCACGTGGACCAAGCGGTACAGCAACCGGTGGCAGGCGACGGCCACCTACACGTTGTCGTCCTTCAAGGACGCCACGCCGGTGCGGGATCAGTGGTACGTCGGTCCTGACGGCGTCGTCGCGCGGCGCCCGGTCGGCTTCCCCCTGGCTCCGGACCTGGGCGGCGAATACGGCTATTCCGGAACGTATGTGGCTGGCGGCTTCGGGATGACCGGCGACCAGCGGCACCGGGCGGTGGTAAACGGTCTCTGGGAGCTCGGCTACGGCTTCCAGGTGAGCGGCATCTACTTCTTCGGATCCGGCATGCGGTATGTCACGACCACCGGCGTCGACCGGCGGAATGAAGGCGTGGGCGGGGCGGCCCCCAGCCTGCGGCTGCGCGCCGACGGCACGCTCATGCCGCGCAACGCCCTGGTCGGCGACCCAATCCACCGCGTCGACATGCGGATTCAGAAGCGGTTCCCGATCGCCGGCCGCGTGGCGATCGACGGGATCGTGGAAGTGTTCAACCTGTTCAATCACGAGAACTACGGCTCGTACGTGGTGAACGAGGGCAGTTCCCAGTACGGGAAGCCGTCGTTCAACGCGAACGTGGCGTATCAACCGCGCATCATGCAGCTGGGGTTCAGGCTGACGTTCTGATTACGTGGTTCCCTGAACCACGAAGGCACGAAGATCACGAAGGCCACGAATCAAATTAAAGAAAAGCTTTCGTGACCTTCGTGATTTTCGTGGCCTTCGTGGTTTACGGCAAAGGGTCTTACTTCTCGACAATCGTAGTGATCTGATTGACAGGGATTCGGGATTCGACCTGAACCCGGCCGGAGGGCCAGCGAATCCTGAGCTCGTCGACCTGGGTGGCCGCTCCGAGCCCGAAATGGACTCGAAGGTCGCTCTGAGAGAGGTAACTGCCGCCGCTCTTGACTTCCCGCATCTGCGAGCGACCGCCGGCACGCAGCGTGACCCGGGCCCCAATGGCGGAGCGGTTGGACGTCGTGCCGCGAAGCTTGACGAGCGACCAGTGGCCTCCAGGCACACCCCGATTCATCCAAACCGAGGGTCGCTCTTCCTGATTCGCGATCACGAGGTCCATCTGCCCATCGTTGTTCAGGTCCCCAACGGCGAGACCGCGGCCGCCGTGCACGTCCGCGAACGGCCTGCCGAGCGTTGCGCCGATTTCCTCGAAGGTTCCGCCGTGACGGCTGCGAAACAGCAACACGCGCTGCCGGTAGCCCGCCCCAATCCTTTTCAGGCGGGGAATATTGTCCGCGCGCGGATACACGTGGCCGTTGACGGCGACGAGATCCTGAAAGCCGTCCAGGTCGAGATCGACGAATTGCGTCCCCCAGCCGAGGAACGGCAGCGTCGATTCCACGAGGCCGGCCTCCGCGGCCGCATCGATGAACAGGTCCTTTCCAGTGCCGCGGTAGAGTGAGTTGTACTCGCCCGAGAAGTTCGTGACGGTAATGTCCAGGTTCCCGTCGTTGTCGTAGTCGGCCATGTCGGCGCCCATGCCTGACGGCGCCTTGCCGTTCATGTCGAACGCGACACCGGCGGCGAGTCCCACCTCGGTGAAGGCCTTCCCGTCGTTGCGAAACAGGTAGTTCGGAACCATGTCGTTGGCGACGAAAAGATCCAGGTCGCCGTCGTTGTCGTAGTCCCCCCAGACGACGCCAAAGCCGTAGCGCGGCTGAACCCGCCGGATGCCGGCACGTTCACTGGCGTCGATGAAGCGACCGCGGCCGACGTTCTCGTAGAGCTCGTCCGGCTGTGCAGGATAGTGAATCGGCCCCAGGGCATCGAACCCGGTGCCACCGGCAGCTTGATCGAGCCCGGCATCACCGGCCGTTCGATCGAGGTTGCGATCGACACCGGCTCCCTCCGCTCCCCGGTACGGTTCGAGCAGCGGGGCCCTCATGGCCCGCAGCGCTTTCTGAACACGCGGATCTTTTCGGGCAGCTTCGAGCGCGAAGTCGGCGTACGTGGAGACGTACAGATCCAGGTCCCCGTCCCGATCGTAGTCGCCGAACGCGCAGCCGGCGTGCCAGCGATTGCCGCCTTCGACGCCCGCGGATTTGCTCGCGTCGAGAAACGTTCCGTTGCCGTTGTTCATGTACAGGACGTCGGTGCCGTAATTGGTGACGAAGATGTCGTCGAAGCCGTTGTTGTCAACGTCGCCAATGCAGCCGCCCATGCCCCACGCGCCGTTGCCGGCGACGCCAGCCTTCATGGTGACGTTGGTGAAGGTGCCGTTCCTGTCGTTGCGGTACAACCGATTCCCGCGGCTCTTCTGACCTCGGTCCAGCCGGTCCGGCGTCGACCCATTCACGATGTAGATGTCGAGCCAGCCGTCGTCGTCGTAATCGATCAAGAGAATGCCGGCGCTCGGTTGCTCCAGCAGGAACAGCCTGGCCTCGCTGCCGCTGTCCAGGCGGAAGTCAATCCCGGCCCTGTTTGCGATGTCCTGGAATCTCGGGAAGCCCGCCTCGTCCGATGATGCCGGACGCTGGGTTGGAGCGAGAGAGGCGAGCAGGCAGACAGACAGCCAATACGTCCGTCTCGGGAACCGGCCCGACGCGATGGAACCGCCCATGACGCAGCCGCGGGGACGGTTCTAAAACCGTCCCCAGCGGCGTGTTTCGCTCGCTGCCTTCAGAAGGCGAACCGGAGGCCAAACTGCATCATCCGCGGCGCATAGGAGAGGGCGGGGTTGAACGCGGGCTTTCCAAAATTCGCGTTGGCTTCGCTGAGCACATAGGAGCCGTAGTTCCGGTGATTGAACAGATTGAAGACCTCCCAGATGCCGTCAATGCTTGTGCGGCCGCCGAGCGCCAGCCGCTTCTGGAGCCGGATGTCCACGCGGTGCAGCGGGTCGCCGACCAGGCTGTTGCGCTCGATAATCGTGCCATCTCGGCGCAAGCGTTGCCTCCCTGGCTCCTGTAGGCTCCCGAGATCGCGGTTGTCCGTGCCCGTGACGGGGGTACGACGCTCGCCCGACCCGAAGAAGTAGAGCCCGCTGAACTGTACACCGTAGCCGATCTCCCAGATGCCATTGACGGTCGCCCGGTGACGCTGGTCTGCCCCGCTCCCCGCGAACCCCCCGGCCGACCCGGCCAGCCCATATTCGTCGGCGAGATCCCGGGCGAGCGGGAAGCCGATCGGCCGCCGGGCCACCACCCCGTTGTCGCCGAGGAACCACTGGGCCGGTGCCGCGAGCGCATCGTAGAAGTACGCCAGCGTGTAGGTGGCGTGCAGTTGCCAGTTGTCGCTGAACCGCTTGGTGAAGGTGGAGTCCCAGCCGTGGTAGTTCGACAGACCCTCCAGGAGCTCGAAGTTCACGACGCCCCAGGTGGGAAAGGCCCGACGTCTGATGTCGCTGAAGGGATAGTTGGCCCCCGTCGCGGGGTTGTAGGTCAGATTGATTTGGCTGGCGTCTTCCTCGAGGCGGCCCCCGGTGTAGACGTAGTTCGTCTCCAACGACATATTGTTGCCGATCTGACGCTGGATCCCGACCGACGCCTGATGGCTGTAGGAGGTTCTCCGTCCGGGATAGTTGATTTCCTGCACCAGCGACCGGAACGCACAGCCCGGGGCCCCGTTGTTGACGTCGCAGGCGTTTTGCAGCGCGCTCTCGTAGCTCGGCGTGGGCCCGTGGAACCAGCCCTTGTTCTGCTCGGTGCCGTCCCACCTCCCAAAGTCGCGGCTGCCGTCGTTGAAGATCTGCCACTCGAATCGCACGCAACAATAGCCCAGCGTCTGGTGCACCCCGTCGTTCGGGGGGAAGGCGAAGAAGAGTCCGTACCCGCCTCGCACGACCGTGTCGTCGTCGATCCGATAGTTGAGGCCGAGACGGGGGGCGAGGTTGTTCGTGTCGTGGGGGAGGTTGCCCGGAAGCCACGGCAGAAACTTCACCTTCTCCGAGTGCGAGTTGGCATCGAAATCGTAGCGCACGCCGAGGTTGAGCGTCAGGCTGTCGTTCACCCGCCAGTCATCCTGGACCCAGCCGGCAATCAAGTGCCGCGTATGCTCCTGCCGGAAGGGGCCGAGCTTGGACTCGGTCGGGGACAGAGAGTTGAACACCCACCGGGTCTGGGCGGACAGCGGCTCGGTGTTCCAGGTGGACGCATCGTTCCACACGGGGAACAGGCTCTGGAGGAGGTCGGCCGACACGCGCACGCCCGCGCCCCGGAGATCCATCTCGCCATCGCACCGCAGACACCACCGGATCTGAGTCGCGAAGCGGATATACTCCACGCCCAGCTTCACATCGTGGCGTCCCGCCCCGGTGAAGGAGGTGATGAGGTCGTTGCGAACCTGGTAGTTGGGCATCGAGACGCCCAGCGGGGACGCACCAATGGTATAGCCGGGCAACTGGACGATCACCGATCCCCCAAACTCACCGACGGGGGCGTGCGGGAATTTGCCGCCCTTCCAGCGGACGATGGGCTGCTCGTTGCGATCGAAGTACAGGCGGCCCCCCCTGAGCTCGTTCACGGTCCGATCGCCAATGACCTGGGTGAAGGTACCGAAGACCTGGTCATTCTCAAACCTCCGATGGCGGGCGATCGACGGGTGCTGGATGGCACCGCCGGCGAGCCAGGACACGTCGTCGGATCTCGAGGCCCGCACCGAAAGGCGGCGCTGAGACGTGAACTGGATGTCCCCCCGCCCCATGAACTTGTGTATACGGTTCGTCAACTTCAGGTCGATGTTGAAGAACGGGAACGGGCTCGTGTAGACGTTGGTCTGCGGCTGCCGCTCGTACTCGTAGCCGCCGAAGAAATGGATGCGGTCCCGGACGATCGGGCCGCCGAGCGTCGTGCTCACCTGCTGATTCTGATAGGGGAGCACCTCGTTGCGGAAAAAGTCCTTGGCGTTGAACTTGTCGTGCCGGAAGTATCCGCCAAGGGTCCCCGCCAGGGTATTGGTCCCCGACTTGGTGACCGCATTCACGACCATGCCGGCCGAGCGCCCCTGGGCGGCGTCGAACCGGTTGGCGACCACCTCGAACTCCGCAATCACATCGCGGCTGTACTGCGCCTGCTCATTATCTCCACCGGAATGGTAGGTCACCGTCACCTGTTGGCCGTCGAGGTTGGTCTGTGCGTAACCCTGCCGATTCTGTACGAACCCGCCCGACTCGTTTCGGCGGGCGCCCGGCGCCAGCAGGGACAAGTCCATCCAATTCCGTCCGTTGACGGGCAGCGCCTCCACCTGCCGCGGGTCGATGTTGGCCCCCACGGTCGAACCCGTCGTGTCGACCAGCGGCGCCTCGCCGGTGACCGTCACGGTCTCTTGGAGGGTGGCCGGCGCCAGTTGGAAGTTGACGGGCACCTGCTGGTTCAGGAGCAGCGCCACGCCGCTGCGGTTCACGGTCTGAAAACCGGCCAGCTCGGCTCTGATCTCGTACGTGCCGACGCGGACAGCCAGCCGATACTCGCCGGATCCGTCGGTCACCGTTTCAAAGACGTTTCCGGTCGCGCCATGGACCGCGATGACCGTCACGCCAGGTAATACGCCGCCGGTGGCATCCGTGATCGTGCCAAGGACGCTCGCTTCCTGTGCGTACCCGGCCGCGGGAAGCGCCGACACAAACCCGACCAGGATCAGCCGCTGGACGATGCTCCGAACACGCCAAACGGTCATGCTCATCGGAACCCTCCTTCGCCAAGCCCCGAAACGGTATCAATCAAGCCGATGCCGCAGGCGAGCTAGCCGGCGAGTGGCGGAGCCGATGATTCTGACGTATGAAGGCGCCCAGTATACGGCCGGAACCCTGCCGGTGCAATCGCCCGGTCCATCCGGTCAGGACAGTATGTCGAAGGGGGTGTATCCTCTGTGCCGTGCATCGGCGGACTGCGATCCCGGCCGTTGCCTTCGTCGCCCTGCTCCTGAACTCGGCGTACCTGGCCGCGTCCGCCGACCCGTCGCCGTGGTACTTCGCCAACGTCGCGCTGCACCCGGTGCTGGGGCTCGCCCTGGCGATTGCGGCGGCGAGCAGGTTGCGGCGCCGGTTCTCGAGGGTCCGCCTAAAGGCGGACACCACGTACGTTCCGATGGGCCCGCTGCTGGCGGTCGGTGCGCTGGCGCTCGGCGCCGGCTTTCTCCTGGGGGTCGCCGTCCTCATCCTCGGTGCGACGCGTCCATACCGGGCGCTTCTCGACGCCCACATCGCGCTCTCGACGTCTGGTTCGATGTTCCTCGCCGCTCACGTCTGGCGCGCGGCCGCCCTCCGCTGGCCGAAGCGGGTGGTGTGGGGCTATCACGCCGTGGTGATCGGCCTCTTCCTCGCCGCGACGGCGGCGGCGGTCGTGCGGGCGCAGCACGAAACCCGACGGCGCCAGACCTACCGGATTGAAAACCCGGCAGTCGTGCCCGTCAGCATGAACGAGGAAGGGGGCGGCCCTGACAGACCGTTCTTCCCTTCGTCGGCCGACACGAACGTCCACGGCATCGTTCCGGCGGACTTCTTCCTGACGAGCGAGACCTGCGGGCGCTGCCATCGCGACATCTACGATCAGTGGAACTCGTCGATGCACCACTTCTCGTCGTTCAACAACCAGTGGTACCGCAAAACCGTCGAGTACTTGCAGGACGTCGTGGGCACCCGGCCATCCAAGTGGTGCGCCGGCTGTCACGACCACGCGCTGGTCTTCAACGGTCGATTGGATCGTCCCATCAAAGAGCAGATCGACACCCCGGAGGCCCAGGCAGGCCTGGCCTGCACGTCATGTCACTCCATCACTCGCGTGAAGAGCACGATGGGGCAGGGCGACTTCGAGATCGAGTATCCGCCGCTGCACGACCTGGCCGTCAGCCCCAATCCCGTCCTGCGCGCGGTGCACGACACGCTGTTGAAGCTGGACCCTCAGCCGCATCGCGAGACGTTCCTCAAGCCGTTCCATCGCGACCAGACCCCCGAGTTCTGCTCGAGCTGTCACAAGGTGCATCTGGACGTTCCCGTGAACGGCTACCGCTGGTTCCGCGGGTTCGACGACTACGACAACTGGCAGGCGTCCGGCGTCTCCGGGGAAGGTGCGCGGTCGTTCTATTACCCGCCGGCGCCGCAGACCTGCAAGGATTGCCACATGCCGCTCGTCGACTCGACCGACCCGGCGGCCCGGGACGGCAAGGTCCGGTCGCACCGCTTCGCCGCCGCGAATACGGCGGCGCCGTTCGCCAACGGCGACCACACGCAGCTCAAGGCTGTCCAGGACTTCCTCCGCGACAAGCAGGTCACGATCGACGTCTTCGGGCTGGTCCGAACGGCGGAAGCCGGCGCGGCTGTCGAGATTGCGAGCGGAAGCGCTGAGCCGTCGGCGGCCAGCACCTTTGCGGTGGGGGAGGAGGCCCTCGATTTCGGCGCGCGCCGCGCCTTCCTTGCGCCGCCGGTGGAGGTCGAAGGCCCGTTCGGCAGCGCGCCCGTCTCGGTTCGGCCCGGCGAGTCGGTGCGGCTCGAAGTCGTCGTGCGAACCCGCACGGTGGGGCACTTCTTCCCCGGCGGCACGGTCGACGCCTTCGACGTGTGGGTCGAGTTCGATGCCGTCGACGCGAGCGGGCGCCGCATCTTTCACAGCGGCGCGCTCGAGGACGGCAACGGACCGGTCGATCGCGGCGCGCATCAGTACCGCAGCCTCCTGCTGGACGAGCGTGGCCACCCGATCAACAAGCGCAACGCCTGGGCGGCGCGGTCGGTCGCGTACGTGCGGCTCGTCCCGCCGGGCGCCGCCGATACCATCCACTACCGCCTCGACATCCCGAAGGACGTGACGGGGCCGATCAGGCTGACGGCACGGCTCAACTACCGCAAGTTCGCGTGGTGGTACACGCAGTGGGCCTATGCCGGTATCCGCGACCCGTCGCAACGGAAGTTCGCGCTCGGCAACGGGTACGACGAGGGGCGCTGGGTGTTCGCGGGCGACGTGCGGAAGGTGTCAGGCGCGCTGAAAGCAATCCCGGATGTGCCCGTCACCGAGATGGCGCGCGCCGAGGCGATCCTCGCGGTCGTCCCGACCGCCGGCCGGCTCCCCACATCACCGCCGGTCGTCGATCGATCGGTGCGCGAGCGCTGGAACGACTACGGGATCGGCCTGCTGCTGCAGGGCGACTTGAAAGGAGCGGAGGCGGCGTTCGTCAACGTGACCCAGGCGGATCCCGAATACGTGGATGGATGGATCAACATCGGACGCGTCCGGGTCCAGGAAGGCAACCTGGACGGGGCCGAGCAGGTGCTGCGCAAGGCGCTCGCCATGAATCCCGCGCTGGCGAGAACCCATTTCTTTCTGGCGATGGGGCTCAAGGGCCGGGGGCGATACGACGAGGCGATCGATCACCTGCGGCTGGCCGCCGCGGCGTATCCGCGCGACCGCGTGGTGCGCAACCAACTGGGACGCGTGCTCTTTCTCAAGCGTCAGTTTCGCGAGGCCGTCGCCGAGCTCACCAGGGTGCTGCAGATCGACCCGGAGGATCTCCAGGCGCACTACAACCTGATGCTTTGTTATCAGGGCCTCGGGGAGGCGGAGCTGGCGTCGCGGGAACAACAGTTGTACCTGCGCTTCAAGGCGGACGAGAGCGCGCAGGCCATCACCGGCCCGTACCGGCGGCTCAACCCCGACGACAACAACGAGCGCCAGCAGATTCACGAGCATCGGAGCGCGGCGCTGAGGCCCCCTTCCGTACGTAGTGTCCGGCTTCAGCCGGACCAGCCCAGTCCGCCTAAAGGCGGACACTACGACCCTCGCTGATGCCCCGCGCGCTCCGACGGTCACTCGTTCCGCTCGCCGCGGTGTCGCTCGCCGGCGTGCTGCAGGCGCAGACGCCCGTCGCCTCGATCACCTTCACCGACGTAACTCGCGCGGCCGGCATTCACTTCCGGCACAACAACGGCGCGTTCGGCAAGAAGTACCTCCCCGAAACGCTGGGCTCCGGCGTCGCGTTCCTCGACGCGGACGGCGACGGGTGGCAGGATCTGTTCTTTGTCAACTCCACACACTGGGCCGGACAGAAACGCGCCCCGTCGCGATCGGCGCTCTATCGCAACCGCGGCGACGGCACGTTTGACGATGTCACGGTCGCGGCCGGATTGAACGTCGACGTCTACGGGATCGGCGTGGCCGCCGCCGACTACGACAACGACGGCGACGTGGACCTGTACGTCACCGTGCTCGGCGGCAACCGGCTCTTCCGCAACGAGGGAGGCGGCAGGTTTGCCGATGTGACGAGCCGGGCGGGCGTGGGCGCCCCAGGCTTCTCCACGTGCGCGGCCTTTGTCGATTACGACCGCGACGGCGACCTGGACCTGTTCGTCTGCAACTACGTGACGTGGTCCATCGCGACCGACCTGCACTGCACGCTCGACGGCAAGAACAAGTCGTACTGCACCCCGGAGTCGTACCAAGGCCAGAGCCCCATGTTCTACCGCAACCGTGGCGACGGCACGTTCGAAGACGTGACGCGGGCGGCAAAGCTGTACGATCCGACGTCGAAAGCCCTCGGCGTCACGCTGATCGACTTCGACGGCGACGGTTGGATGGACCTCTTTGTCGCCAACGATACCGAGCCCAACAAGCTCTATCACAACGACCGCAACGGCACCTTCACGGAGATGGGCGTCGTGGCAGGCGTGGCGTTCAACGAGGCCGGTGTCGCGCGCGCGGGGATGGGGGTGGACGCCGCCGACTACGACGGCTCCGGTCGGCCGAGCCTGGTGATCGGCAACTTCTCGAACGAGATGATGGCGCTCTACACGAACGAGGGAAACGGGCTTTTCATCGACGAGGCGCCGACGACGACCATCGGCAGGGCCACGCTCCTGACGCTCACGTTTGCCTGCTTCTTCTTCGATTACGACCTTGACGGCCTCCTCGATATTTTTGCGGCCAACGGGCACGTGGCGGACGACATCGAGGCGGTGCAGCCGAACGTCAAGTACGCGCAGCCGGCGCATCTGTTCCGCAACCTCGGCGGCCGCCGCTTCGAGGAGGTGACGTCGAAGGTCGGCCGGCCGCTGGCCCTCCCCCGCGTCAGCCGCGGCGCGGCGTACGGCGACTACGACAACGATGGCGACCTCGACCTGGTGGTCACCGCCAACAACGGTCCGGCCCGCCTGCTTCGCAACGACGGCGGCAACGGGAACACCTCACTGCGGTTCCTCCTGCGCGGGTCCCCTTCGAACCGCGACGCGATCGGCGCGAAAGTGCAGCTGCTCGTCGACGGCAAGCCGGGACCGTGGGGAGTCGTGAAGAGCGGCTCCAGCTACGCCTCGCAGAGCGAGCTGCCGCTGACGTTTGGCCTCGGCCGGCGCACGCAGGTATCCGGGGCCCGGATCACCTGGCCGGACGGGCAGGTGGAGTCGCTGCCGGCGCTGGGGGCGAACCAGGTGATCACCATCCAGCAGGGCAAGGGTATCGTGCGAACCGTTGCCCGGTAGATCACGAAGCTGCGACGCATGGCGCGTCTTGCGAAGCGCGACTTGAGGAGCCGTGACAGCGAAGTGGGAAAAACCGCTCTGAAGCGGGAGGGCCGCGCAGGTCACGGACCTGCGCGGGTCGCCGAAAGCACGGCGGAAGAGCGGTTTTTCCCCGGGGTCCCCACGGCGCCTGCGCCGTGGGGTGGCGCGGCTCCGAACGGAGCGCGGAGCCAAGACGTGCCGTGCGTGGCAGCTTGCGAGGGATGATCCCAAAGCGAGTCGCGAAGCGCTCCAGTCCCCTTTTCGCCCGCAGGTAGTAATCTCTATGGTCGTGACGAGTCGCCGGTGGTTGCTCCTTGCGATAGTCGTCCTGCTGGGGGCCGCATATGTCGCACTCGGTCCATTCATGCGCGTTGCCCAGACACCGGACGAGCGGCGCGAGGCCGCATATCGCGCGAACAACCGCGGCGTGGCGCTTCTGGAACAGTTCGCGTACGACCCGGCGGTGCAGGCGTTCCAGGAAGCGCTCACGCTCGACCCCGATCTGAGGCTCGCGCACATCAATCTGGCTATAGCGCTCTTCTACGCCGGCGCGGTCGACGAAGCGGTGCGGCAGGCCGCCGCGGCCCGGCAGCGGTACCCCGATGCGCTACAGCCGCCGTACCTCGTCGGCCTCATCGCCCGATCGCGCAATGACGTGATGCAAGCAACCGAAGCGTTCGAGCGTGTGCTGCAGCTCGACGCCGACGATGTGGGCGCGAAGGTGCAGCTGGCGCAGGTATACCTTCAGGAGCGGCGGTACGCCGAGGCCGCCAAACTCACCGAGTCGGCGCTCGCGGTCGAGCCGTACAACGTCACGGCTGCGTACAACCTGGGACTGGCGCTCACGCGCGCCGGGCAGCGCGACGCCGGACAGCAGGTGCTCGAGCGGTTTCAGCAATTGCGCGAGAGCCCCTACGCGATTACCTATTCCAACACCTATCTCGAACAGGGCCGCTACGCCGAAGCGGTTGCCTCGACGGGCGCCGAAACCGGCTTGATCGATTCGGCCACACCGGATGTGTCGTTCACCGAGGACACGGTCGCGTCCGGTGGCTTGGCGAATACGCCCGCGCGCGCGGTCCAGGCTGCTCCCTCGCCGGGCGCACTTCCCTCGCCTCTCGCCGGCGCGATCGCGCTTGCCGATTTCGACAACGACGCCGATCTCGATCTGGTGGCGCTGGGCGGCGCGCTCCGGTTTCTCAGAAACGAAGCCGGAAAGCTCATCGATGCGACAACGGCGGTCGGCCTCGACCCCGCGTTCGGGGGCACCGGCGTGCTCGCGGGCGACTACAACAACGACCAGCGGCCGGACCTCTTGCTGGTCGGGCGCGCCGGACACCGGCTGTACCAGCAAGGCGAGCAGGGCGGGTTCGTCGACGTCAGTGCCAACGCGGGACTCTCGGCCCTGCCGCCGCTCGGACGCGCCGCAGCGTTTGTCGACCTCGATCACGACGGGGACCTCGACCTCTTCTTCGGCGGTCTCGTCGCGGCCGCAGGGAGCGCCCAGGGCTGGGACGAGCTGCGCGCGGGTCAGCGCGTGCCGAGCCGCGTGATGCGCAACAACGGCAACGGCACGTTCACCGACATCACGGCGGACACCAAGATTTCGCAGCCAGGCGGCGCGCTGGCCGTCGGACCCACCGATTTCGACAACCGGCGCGATATCGACCTGCTCGTCGTCGCCCTGGGCGACCGGCCGCGGCTGTTCAGAAACCTGCGCGACGGCACGTTTGCCGACGTCGCCGTCGCGTCCGGGCTCCCGGACGGCACGGCGTTCATCGCGCTCGCCATGGCGGACGTCAACAAGGATGGCTACACGGACGTCTTCCTCGGGCACCAGTCCGGACCGGCTCAATGGGCGCTCAGCGACGGGCGCGGGCGCTTCC
Organism: Acidobacteriota bacterium; assembly: GCA_016192845.1. GTDB lineage: Bacteria > Acidobacteriota > Vicinamibacteria > Vicinamibacterales > UBA2999 > MELF01. Next base: position 43,021 of record JACPTI010000031.1, on the reverse strand, counting down.
GCATCACCGACGCCGCAGCGCCGACACGGGGCACGTGGGCCGCGCAGATTTTCGACTACGACAACGACGGCCTGCTCGACCTGTTCGTCGCGGCCGGCGCCGGTCCCCGGCTCTTCCGCAATGTGGGGACGCAGTGGGTGGAGGTGACCGACTCGGCCCTGGCGTCCATGGCGGAGCGCTTCCGGACGGTGCCACTGGCCGCGGTTGCCGCCGCGGACCTGGACCTTGATGGCGATACCGACCTCGTGACGATGACCGAGACCGGTGAGCTGAGCGTGTGGCGGAACGGAAGCAGCGCCGGCAACAGGTCGCTGCGCGTGCGGCTCGCCGGACGCGTCAGCAACCGGAGCGGCATTGGCTCGAAGGTCGAGCTGCGGGCGGGAAGTCTGTATCAGAAGATCGAGACCTCGTCCGCGACGCCGGCGGTCGGCCCGGCGGACGTCGTCTTGGGGCTCGGCCGCCGGCAGGCCGCCGACGTCGTCCGCGTGTTGTGGCCGTCGGGCATCCTTCAGGCCGAGACCGACCTCAGCCAGGCAGGCGCGCGCGGGGGGCTCAGCATCCTGGAGCTGGATCGCAAGCCCTCGTCCTGTCCGTACCTCTTCACGTGGAACGGACGCGAGTTCGAGTTCGTCACCGATTTCATGGGCGGCGGCGAAATGGGGTCCTGGCTCGCGCCCGGCGTCCGCAATGTGCCCGATCCGACGGAGTACGTGCGGGTGACCGACACGCAGCTTCGGGCTCGGAACGGTCGGTTCGAGATTCGCGTCACCAACGAGCTGGAAGAGGTGCTCTTCGTCGATCACCTGAGCCTGCTCGCGTCCACGCATCCTGCCGGCGTGATGGTGTTTCCGGAGGAAGGGCTGCGCGGCCGGGAACGGCCGTTCCGCCTGTATGCGGTGCGGGATGTGCGCCCGCCGGCGGGGGCGCGCGACGAGCACGGGCGCGATGTGCTGGTGCGGATCGCGCGCATGGACCGACAGTATCCGGACGACTTCGATCGTCTGCCCATCAGGGGCTACGCCCGCGAGCATGCGCTCATCCTCGACGTGCCCGTAGACCTGCCGCCGGCCGGGGCCGTGCTGTTGCTCACGGGATGGACCGACTATGCGTTCTCGAGCGATAACGTCGCCGCCCATCAGGCGGGACTCGGTCTGGCCCCGCCGGTATTACAGGTGAAGGACGCATCGGGCCGGTGGCACACGATCGACGCCGACGTGGGGATTCCGGTGGGACGCCCGCAGACGCTGGTGCTCGACGTTGCCAGGGCGCTGTCGCGGGGCCGGCAGCTTCGGGTGGTCACGAACATGCGCATCTACTGGGACCAGATCCTGGTCGGCACGGCCGCCGTCGACGTGTCGAACGTCAAATGGCTGCCGCGCGTGGCTGCCGATCTCCGGTGGCGCGGGTTCTCGGCCGAGGTCACGCCGGACGGACGCGAGCCGTTCGGCTACGAGTACGACCGCGTGCTGTTCACGTCGCCCTGGAAGCTGATGCCGGGCCGCTACACGCGCGAAGGGGACGTCGAGGAGCTTCTCCGCAGCGCAGACGACAGGTTCGTGATTTCGAGGCCGGGCGATGAGCTGTCCCTGTCGTTCGACGCCTCGGCGTTGCCGCCGCTGCCGGATGGGATGCGGCGCACCTACTTCCTGTACACGGTCGGATATAGCAAAGAGATGGACCTCCATTCCGCCAGCCCGGATCGGGCCACGCCGATCCCGTTCCGCTCGATGAGCGCCTATCCGTACGCCACGCCCGAGCGCTACCCCCACGAGCAGGATCTCGACCGGTTCCACACCCGCGTTGTGCCGCGGTCCATCGGGAGCCTCGTCGAGTGAGCACGCCGCACATCCGCTACACCGCCGCTGCGTGCCAGACGGATCTGCCAAACCCTGTCAACCGGGACCAGATGCGCCGGAATACCGACCGCCTGCTGTCGATGGTCGATTCGGCGGTCGCCGGCAGCGCCCCGTTCCTGCCGGTGCGCCTGATCGTCTTCCCCGAGTTTGCGCACGCGGCGCCCGTCTTCGCGACTGTTGACGAGCTGATCGAGAAGCTTGCCGTCCGGATTCCGAACGAGCACACGGAACGGTTCGTCGCGAAGGCGCGCGAGCACGGCGTCTACATTCAGATGGGCTCGATGCTCGAATCGGATGCGCGGTGGCCGGGCCGGGTGTTCAACACGAGCTGCCTGGTGGGGCCTGAGGGGATTCTCTACCGGTATCGAAAGGTCAATACATGGATTCCGTACGAGGTCCACTCGAGCCCGCACGATCTCGACGGCTACGACGAGCCGCTCTTTCCGGTCGCCGATACCTCCATCGGCCGCCTCGGCTGCGCCATCTGCTACGACTGGCTGTTCCCGGAAGCGCTGCGACAGCTTGCCGCCAGCGGTGCCGAGGTGCTGATCCGGGTCTCGGCCTATATGGATCCCTGGGGCGCGACCGAGCCGATGAACTGGTGGACCGTCGTCAACCGGTGCCGGGCGCTGGAGAACATCGCGTACGTGGTTGCGGCGAACCAGGGCGCGAGCCTGCGCAACTATCCGCCATATTCATGGCCGGGTGGGAGCCAGATCATCGACTTCGACGGACGTCCGCTCGCCGAAGCGTCGCCGGGCCCCGGAGAGCGGATTGTGACGGCGCCGATCGACATCTCCGCGCTCCGGCACGAGCGGCAGACACGCGTCGGCCATCACATGCTCGCGCATCTGCGCACCGATGCGTATCCCGTCTACCAGGGTGCGCAGTACCCGCCGTCCCCACGAACAGCGGGGGCGCTGTCGTACGAGGAGAACGTGCGGTTGATCCAGCGCGCGAAAGAGGAGCTGAAACGCGGCCCCGGACGTGAGCGCCGGCCCGAGCCGCTGACGACGAAGTAACGCCTGGGGGCGTCGACAGGCGGCCGCGATGCTGCAGTTGAGGCTGCGGGTGACGTTCTGATCGCTAGCTGGTAGCCTGTAGCCGGTAGGTGGTAGCAATTAATGCCTGCCGCTTATCGGCTACCGGCTACTACCTACTGGCTACCTACCGGCTACCGGCTACTACCTACCGGCTAGCAAGTATTGACGCCGCCGCCAGAATAACGTAGCGTTCTCACGATTTTCTCGTCGCGCCCCACGATTCTTCTCGCCCCGCGGTCCGCTTTTTCCGTCGGCGCTTCTAGAGCCCTCGTTCTCTTGGTTGTGTTTCTGGCGGGGTCCCCAACGCGCGGCTTGTGCGCGTTGGGGTGCCAAACCTGAGGAGGGTGTATGACAGCCGATGTCCTGAAGGCGGGGTCCCCAACGCGCGGCTTGTGCGCGTTGGAGTGCAAGTGGGTGCTTCTCGTCTCTCTTGTTCTCCTGCTGCCTGCGGGCGGCTACGCACAGGAAGCGACCTTCACCGGCACCGTCACCGACTCCATCGGCGCGGTCCTGCCGGGCGCCACCATCACGGCCATCCATGAAGCCAGCGGGAACACGTTCGTGGCCGTGACCGACGGCCGCGGCGAGTTCCGCCTGCCGGTGCGCGTCGGGAACTTCCGGATCGCGGTGGAGCTGCCCGGGTTCACGACCGTGAACCGGAGCCTCGAGATCCTCTTGGGCCAGACGGTCGTCGTAAACGCCCAGCTGGCACCCTCCGTGGTGCAGGAGACCGTGACGGTCACGGGGGCGCCGCCGCTGGTCGACACCGTGACCTCGACGGTAGGGGCCAACATCGACCCGCGGATGACGGCGGAACTGCCGCTCAACGGGCGCAACTGGATGGACCTGACGCTGATGGCGCCGGGAGCTCGCCGGAACGAGGCGGGCGGGCTTGTGCAGCTCCGCCAGGGCTTCGCGCAGACCAATGTGGACGGCCAGCAGGTCACGAGTCTCTGGCACTCGGCGACCGACGCGCAGCAGCCGGCCTTCAATCGGGATGCAATCGCGGAGTTCGAGGTGATCGCCAACCGCTTCGACGCCACGCAGGGGCGCTCACAAGGGATGGTGGTGAACGCGATCACCAAGTCGGGGACGAACACCTTCGCCGGCACGCTGGCGGGCTACTTCCGCAGCGACAAGTTCAACGCCGAAGATTTCATCCAGGACCGCGTCCTCCCATATTCGAACCAGCAGATGAGTGGGACCTACGGCGGCCCGATCGTGAGAGACCGGATCCACTTCTTCGGCAGCTACGGCTACGAGCGGGAGCCGCAGACCTACGCCTACAACAGCCCGTATCCAAGCTTCAATGTGGATCAGGAGTTCACGGGCCGGGTACACCAGGTTCTGGGCCGACTGGACTATCAATTCACGCCCCAGACGAGGCTCTCGGTGCGCGGCTCTCTGTACAGACGGGATTTCTACGAGGGTGGGGGCTCGATCCAGCATCCGGCCTTCGGCGGCACGCGCCGATCGACCGCCCCGCAGTACTTCGGCACGCTCACGCAGGTGTTGAGCGATCGGGCGGTGAACGAATTTCGGGCGGGCGCCAGCAGCTTCGAGCAGCAGAACCAGCCCGCCGTCAGGTGGAAGGGCGGTCCCTTTCCCTATCGCCCCTCCCTGCTCGGGACGGCGCCGACCATCCAACTGCGCGGCTATCAGATTGGCAACAACACGATCCACGTGATCCAGAGCGTGCAGTCGATTCGTGACGACTTCACCACATCGCGCGACTGGGGGGGACGGCACGACCTGAAGCTGGGCGGCGAGTATATGCGGTTCCATATGGACACCCGGTCGTGCTTCCAGTGCATGGGTCTGATCGATGCCCGTGGTGGCCCGGTGCCCGCCAACATCGAGGCGCTCTTTCCGGTGTGGAACGACGCCTCCACGTGGAATCTCGCGCCGCTGTCGGGCATCACCCGGTGGGTGTTCCACGGCGTGTCGGATACCGACCACAAATACACGTTCGCCCGGCACGTCTTTGCAGGCTGGGTGCAGGATGATTGGCGGATCGGCGACCGCGTGACTCTCAACCTCGGCGTGCGCTATGACGTCGACTCCAACGCGCATGCGGAGAAGGTGCGCTTCCTCCCGTGGCTGCCGGGCAACCTGCCCCGCGACACCAACAACGTCGCGCCGCGCGTGGGGATCAACTACAGCCTCGACGATCGCACGGTGCTCCGCGGCGGGTACGGGCTCTTTTTCACGTTTGCCCCCAACGACGGCGTGCACCAGACGCTCGGGTACATAGCCCGCTTCGAGTATCAGGCCTTCAACGACGGCCGCCCCGACTTCGTCCCGAACTGGTTCGGCCCCGGGCCGAGCAACGAGGGCGAATGGGGCGGGCCCAAGCCGACGCAGGCCCAGGCGCTGCAGCAGGCATGCGACGTGAACACCGCCCTGTTCGAGTCGTGGCGTGCGCGGGGATTCCGTGGTCAGGCCCCGTGTGTTCTTCGGGCGCTGACGCAGGAAATCAGCTATCCCGGGCGGCAGACCCCGTACAGCCATCAGGCGTCGGTGGGGATCCAGCGTCAGATCGGCGCTGATATGTCGCTCGAGGCGAATTACATCTACACGGGAGGGCACGGCGACGAGCAGGCGATCAATGCGAACTTGAGCTACAACCCCGCCACCGGCGCCAACTACCCGTTCAGTGACGTCAGCCGCCGCCCCTTCCCCCAGTGGGGGCAAGTGAACCTCGAGTTCCTGGAAGGCTGGTCGAACTATCACGGCGCGGACTTCACGCTGACCAAGCGGTTCAGCCGCCGCTGGCAGGCCACCGCCAGCTACACGCTGGCGTACTTCCGGGACGCGAGGCCGATCCGGCCTCAGTGGTACCTGGGGGACGACGGTGTGATAGAGCGGCGGCCGATCGGCTTCCCGCTGGCGCCGGACCTGGGCGGGGAGTACTACTTTGCCGGCCGGGAACAATTTCCAGGGTTCGGCCAGGCGGGCGACCAGCGCCACCGGGCCGTCGTCAACGGCATCTGGCAGGTTGGCGCCGGCTTCCAGGTGAGCGGGATCTACTTGTTCGGCTCAGGCGAGCGGTTCTTCGCGAATACGGGGGTCGACCGCCGCGATGAAGGGGGCACCAGAAGCGGGGACTTTCGCTTGCGCGCCGACGGCTCGATCATGCCGCGCAACAGCCTGGTCGGCGAACCGATTCACAAGGTCGACCTGCGGCTCCAGCAGCGGCTGCCGCTCTTCGGTCGGGTGGCCGTGGACGGCATCTTCGAGGTGTTCAATCTGTTCAACCACGCGAACTACGGCAACTACGTGACGAACGAAAGCAACGCGAACTTCGGGCAGCCGGCGTTCACCCCCAACGTCCAGTACTTTCCGCGAATGCTGCAGTTCGGCGTCCGCGCGACGTTCTGATCACTAGCTTGTAGCCGGTAGCTGGTAGCCGGTAGCTAGTGTCGCCACCGACGCCTGCTACCGGCTACCGCCTACCAGCTACCGGCTGGCTACCAGCTACCGCCTACCGACTACTAACCAGCCGGTATTGACGGCGCCGGGGAGAAAGGCTAGAGTCCCCCCCAATTTTCTCGTCGCGCCCCCCGAATCCTCCTGGCGCCCCTGAGGTCCGCTTTTTTCGTCGGCGTTTCTACAGCCCTCGTTCTCTCGGCCGTACTCGCAGCCTGAGGAGGGTGTATGACAGCCGATGTCCTGAAGGCGGGGTGCAAGTGGGTGCTTTTCCTCTCTCTGGTTCTCCTGCTGCCTGCGGGCGGCTACGCACAGGAAGCGACCTTCACCGGCACGGTCACCGACTCGATTGGCGCGGTCCTGCCGGGCGCCACCATCACGGCCATCCATGACGCCAGCGGGAACACGTTCACAGCCGTGACCGACGGCCGAGGCGAGTTCCGCCTGCCCGTGCGCGTCGGGAACTTCCGGATCGCGGTGGAGCTGCCCGGCTTCACCACCGTGAACCGGAGCCTCGAGATCCTCTTGGGCCAGACGGTCTCGATACGACGACGTCCACCGTGGGCGCGAACATCGACCCGCGGCAGATGCAGGAGCTGCCGCTCAACGGGCGCAACTGGATGGACCTGACGCTGCTGGCGCCGGGGGCGCGCCGGAACGAGTCGGGCGGGCTGGTGCAGCTGCGCCAGGGCTACGCCCAGACCACCCTCGACGGCCAGGACGTGACGAGCACCTGGCACTCGAATACCGACGCGCAGCAGCCGAGCTTCAACCGGGATGCGATCGCGGAGTTTGAGGTGATCGCCAACCGCTTCGACGCCACGCAGGGGCGCTCGCAGGGCATGGTGGTGAACGCGATCACCAGGTCGGGGACGAACACCTTCGCGGGCACGCTGGCCGGCTACTTCCGGGACGACAGGTTCAACGCCAGAGACTTCCTCCAGAAGCGCGTTCTCCCGTATTCGGACCAGCAGATGAGCGCGACGTACGGCGGCCCGATCGTGCGAGACAAGATCCACTTCTTCGGCAGTTACGGCTACGAGCGGCAGCCGCAAACCTTCACCTACACCAGTCCGTACCCGAGCTTCAACGTCGCCCAGGAGTTCACGCTCCGGACGCACCAGATGCTGGGACGGCTGGACTATCAATTCACGCCCCAGACGCGGCTCTCGGTGCGCGGATCGGTGTACAAGAACGTGTACTACGAAATAGGCGGGGGGAGCGCCGTCGTTCATCCCGCCAACGGCGGCCCGCGCCAGCAACTGGCCCCGCAGTACTTTGGCGCGTTCACGCAGGTGTTGAGCAATAGGGCCGTGAACGAGATCAGGGCGGGCGCCACCAGCTTTCGCCAGAAGATCCAGCCTGCCGCGCGGTGGAAGGGCGGGGCCTTTCCGTTTAGCCCCGTCGGGCTCGGGAATTCGGTGAGCGTGGTCCTGCGCGGTTACACCATTGGGTTCCTCCTCGTGAACGACGTCACGCAGCAGACGCAGTCGTTTCGCGACGACTTCACCACGTCCTATGACTGGGGAGGACGTCACGACTTGAAACTGGGCGGTGAGTATCTTCGGTTCTATAACGACTTCCGTTCCTGCCGCCGGTGCATGGGCCAGCTCGACGCCCGCGGGGGCCCGGTGCCGGCCAACATCGAGGAGCTTTTCCCGGTGTGGAACGACGCCTCGACCTGGAACCTGGCGCCGCTCGCCCCGATCACGCGCTCGGTCACCCATGCCGTGTCGGACAGCAATTACCGCTTCGACGTGTTCCGTCACGTCTTTGCGGGCTGGGCGCAGGATGACTGGAGGGTCGGCAACAACCTGACGCTGAACCTCGGCGTGCGCTACGACGTGGATACCAACGCGCACGCGGAGAAAGTGCGCTTCCTCCCGTGGCTCCCCGGCAACCTGCCCCACGACACCAACAACGTCGCGCCGCGGCTCGGGATGAACCTCCGCCTCGACGATCGCACGGTGCTGCGCGGCGGATACGGGCTCTTTTTCGCCTTTGCCCCGAACGACGGCGTGCAGCAGACGTACGAGTCCACAAGCAGCTTTGAATACACGATCTTCAACGACGGCCGCTCCGATTTTGTCCCGAACTGGTTCGGCCCCTGGCCGGGCGGCGAGGGCGAGTGGGGCGGCCCCAAACCGACGGAGGCCCAGGCGCTGCAGCAGGCCTGCGACATCAACACGGCGCTGTTCGAGTCGTGGCGTGCGCGGGGATTCCGCGGGAACCCCCCCTGCGTCCTTCGTTCCGTGACCAGTGAGATCGCCTATCCCGGGCGCCAGACCTCTTACAGCCATCAGGCCTCGGTGGGCGTTCAGCGGCAGATCGCTGCCGATGTCTCGTTTGAAGCGAACTACGTCTACACCGGTGGGCGAGGCGAGGAGCAGGCGGTCAATGCGAACTTGAGCTACAACCCGGCCACCGGAGCCAACTACCCGTTCAGCGACGTCAGCCGCCGCCCCTTCCCGCAGTGGGGGCAGGTGTACCTCGAGTTCCTGGAAGGCTGGTCGAACTATCACGGCGTGGACCTCACGCTGACCAAGCGGTTCAGCCGCCGCTGGCAGGCCACCGGGAGCTATACGCTGGCGTACTTCCGGGACGCGAAGCCGCTCCGGCCTGAGTGGTACCTGGGCGAGAACGGCGTGGTGGCGCGGCGGCCGATCGGCTTCCCGCTGGCGCCCGATCTGGGCGGGGACTATAGCTTCGCCGGCAGGCTGGTCACACCGGGGTTCGGCCAGGCGGGCGACCAGCGCCACCGGGCCGTCGTCAACGGCATCTGGGACGTCGGCGCCGGCTTCCAGATGAGCGGGATCTACTTCTTCGGCTCAGGCGAGCGGTTCTGGGTCGATACGGGAGTCGACCGGCGCGATGAAGGGGGGACGGGTGCGAACACCGGCGAGCTGCGTCTGCTCGCCGACGGGTCGATCCTGCCCCGCAACAGCCTGGTCGGCGAACCGATTCACAAGGTCGACCTGCGGCTCCAGCAGCGGCTGCCGCTCGCCGGCCGCGTGGCCGTCGACGGGATCGTCGAGGTGTTCAACCTGTTCAATCACGAGCACTACGGCGCCTACGTCACGAACGCCAGCAACACGAACTTCGGACAGCCGGCGTTCAGCCCGTTCGTTCAGTACTTTCCGCGGATGCTGCAGTTCGGCGTGCGCGCGACGTTCTGAAGGCTAGCTGGTAGCCGGTAGGCGGTAGCTGGTAGCACGTACCGGCTACCGGCTACCAGCTACCAGCTACCAGCTACCAGCTACTTCCCCCTCGCCGCCGGATCGCGCATGCGCCGGTTGAAGTCGTCCACCTCGTTCATCGGCGCGCAGATCGCTTCGGTCACGCCCGAGAAGAGTCCCCTCCACCCGAAAAAATTGACGTCGTCCTCGGCCATGCGCCGGAAGGTGCTCTTCGGGTGGATCCAGGGCGCGGTGAAGTTCTTCGAGTCGTTGATGGTGAGCTGTCCCTCGATCGTATCGGGTCCCGTGCGCGTGTACCGCTCTTCGTAGATGGCGTCGAAGCTCTTCGGGTTCCCGTCGTCGTCGAGCCACGCGCGCTCGTCGACGCCGGTCGTCAGCACCACCAGCGTGTTCCCCTCCCAGCGGGCGACCGAGTGGCCGTACCACGCCGGGCCCAGGTTCTCGAGCCGCTCGCCCCTTGGCAGCTCCCGGCCGTCGAGCCACAGCTCCCGCAGCGTGCGCTCCCACTGGAAGAGCTGCAGCACGCGATCCGGCAGCATGATGAACTCGATCGGCTCGTTCTCCTCCCAGACGAGCCGGGGGAAGCCCTGCGGGTTGCAGGCGTACATCGGATCGTTCGTCTCCGACGGCACGCGCACCTTCGGGTTGGGGATGCGTCCCTTCATCGCCGCGACGCCGGCCGGCGTGAGCGGCGGGTGATTGCGCGGCCGCACGGTGTTCCGCAGCCAGTAGCCGGAGAGGTCTCTCGGATCGACGGTGGCCTGCGACCGCGCCTCCACCTCACCGCGCTGGGAAACGCGCGGCGGGGGCCCCGTCTGCGCGAACGCGGCGAGCGAGGCCAGGCAGAGCGACGTGAGCACGGCGCACGCGGTGAGCAGTGGTCTCATGGCTACCCCTTCAGTCTGGGCACGAGGTGTTCGGCGTTGTCACAGTCGATCGCACGCCGCTCGGCGTCGGTGAACGAGTAGGCCGTCAGCCCGTCGACCGCTTCCGACGCGGGCCGGAACGGATAATCGGTCCCGAAGAGCACGTTCGAGATCGGTGCCAACCGCAGCAGCGCGTCGAGCGCACCCGGATGGTTCGCCTGGGCGATCTCGTAATGAAACTTCCTCAGCAACGGCGCCGCGCCGTCCTTCAGCCACGGGTCCTTCTTCTCGGCCGCCAGGCGCTCGAACCGGCCGAGCAGGAACGGCATCGTGCCGCCGCCGTGCGAGAAGATGAACCGGATGTCGGGAAACTTCGTCGTCGTGCCGCTGTAGACGAGGCTGGCGATCGTGCGGCTCGTATCGGTCGCGTACTCGATCGTCGACACGGTCACGCCGGGCACGAGCCCCATGCAGCACTTCGGCTGCGTGGGGTGGACGTAGACCACCGCGTGCCGCCGGTTCAGCTCCTCGTAGACCGGCACAAACGCGGCGTCGCCCAGATATTTCTCCCCGAAGCTCGTCATCAGCCCGATGCCGTCCGCCTTCAGCGTGTCGAGCGCGTACTCGATCTCGCGAAGGCTTCCCTCCGGATCCGGGAGCGGGATCGCAGCAAACAGTCCGAACCGCCCCGGGTGATCCGCCACCATCCGGGCGCCGTACTCGTTGCACTCGCGCGCGAGCGTCCGCGAGGCGTCCACGCCACCGAGCCAGACGCCCGGCTGCACGAGCGAGCAGATAGCGGTGGCGATCCCGTTTCTGTCCATCTCCGCCAGCGAGAGCTCTGGCGACCACGGCGGCGTCCGGCCGCTTTCCCGCTGCGCCAGGATCGCCTCGAGGTGGCGCGGGGGCACGAAGTGGTGATGGAAGTCGACACGGCGCGGCCCGCCGCGCGCGGCCCCGTGCGCCATCCTAGTCCACCGGGTTGGCGCCGGTCTCCCGCGACATGATCTCGCGTCCGTCGGCGAGCATGACCTTCACGACGATCCCGCGGGGCGCGCCCTGCGCGCTCGGATTGACGACCGCGGTGATCTCCTGCCCGACGCGCAGCGTGTTGCGGTTGTACCCCTGGCGGGCAAGCGTGCCGACGCCGCTGTTCTCGAACGCCCAGTTGACGACCGAGCCGTCGGGTTCCTTCACGTCCATGTAGATGACGACGTGCGGGTTGCGCCAGGCGACCTCCGACACGACGCCCTTGAGCGTCACCTGTTTCTTCATGTCGTAGGTGGCGCCGCGGCCGTGATGCGCGGCGAGCGTGCCCGCTCCCATCGACACGAGCACGACGAGGATGAGACCCGCAGGGATCTTCATGACGAGGCCCTCCGTTCGGCATTGGCGATTTGTGATTTGCGATTTTCGGATTTTACATCGCACGTCACAATCATCAATGACAATCACAAATCACCAATCGCGAATCACAAATGGCGTCAACCGCCCCGCTTGCTGACAGGGTTGGCGTTCATCGGCGCGCAGATCAGCTCCCCGAGGCCGGAGAACAACCCGTACCACCCCCCGAAGGTCGCCTTCTCGCGAGGCTGCTTCTTGAAGATCTTCGCGTCGGCGGCCGCGGGCCGGGATGTTCTTCGAGATCCGCGCCTCGCCTTCCGGTGTGAGCGCCGGCGCTTTGGGGCTGAGGCTCCGATCGCCGCCGCTGCGGAGCCAGATCCCGGTGAGATCGCGCGGGTCGAATTTCTGCTGCGCCGCCGGAGCGGCACCGACTAAAGACGATCTTCGCGCACAGCCCCTTCGGCGTGCCGTCCGCGCCCGGGTAGATCACGGCGGTGACGTCCTGGCCGGCGCGCAGCGTATTGCGCCCGTATCCCTTCGTCATCGACACCCCTCGTCCGGCCCGGAGTATACCCGGCGTGTCGCCCCTGTTCAAAGGGCCGCAGGCGAGGCCGTCACGGGCCTTTCCACCGCGAAGGCGTTCAGGCATAGTTATGCACCTACCGGATTCAGAGAGAGGAGGCGGACGTGGCAACCAGGCTATTCACCGCATCGGCGTTGCTGGCGCTGATGGTCGGAGGCGTAGGCGCGCAGGACGGCCGGGCCCTCCTGCAGGCCGTCGCGAAGAACATCGGCGCCGACAGCGTCACGACGATTCAGATCTCGGGGACCGGATGGAACGCGGCTCCCGGTCAGAGCTACAGCCCGGCCGACGACTGGCCGCGGTTCGAGGTCACCAGCTACACGAAGGCGATCGACTTCAACGCGCGCTTCTCGCGCGAGCAGATCACCCGCCGGCAGGGGAACTACGCGCCGCGCGGCGGCGGCGGCACACCGATTCAAGGCGAACAGCGGCTCGACTTTCTGGTCAACGGCAACGTTGCCTGGAACATGCAGGGGACCACTTCCCAGCCGATCGTGCGGGGCTATCTCGACGGGGTGCCGGTGGCGGAGCTGCGGCAGCTCGACATCATCCTGACGCCGCACGGCTTCGTCAAAGCGGCGCTGGCGCAGGGCGCGAACCCGACGGCCGTGACGTCGATGCCGCGCGGGCGGCAGGTGACGAACGTTTCCATCACGGCGCTCGGCAAGTACCGCGTCACGGCGACGATTAACGACCGCAACGAGATTGAGTTCGTGCAGACGCGCGTCGCCAACCCCGTCTTCGGCGACATGCTGTACGAAACGCGCTACGGCCCGTACAAACAGTTCGGCGCCGTGAAGTTCCCCTCCGTCATCCACCACCACCAGGGCGACGATCGGCTGAACCCGGGCCACAACACGATGGACATCCAGGTGAGCGCGGTCCAGGCGAACGCGCCCGTGCAGGTGGTGGCGGCGCCTGACGCGGTGAAAGCGCCGGCGCCGCCGCTGTCGCGCGTGGAGTCGCAGAAGCTCGCCGAGGGCGTCTGGTACATCGGCGGCGGCTCGCACAACAGCATGGCCGTGGAGTTCCGCGACTTCGTCGCCGTCGTTGAGGGGCCGCTCAACGAGGAGCGCGGGCTCGCGGTGATTGCGGAGACGTACCGGCTCGCCCCGAAGAAGCCGATCCGCTATCTCGTGAACACGCACCATCATTTCGACCACTCGGGCGGCATGCGCCCGTTCGTGGCCGAAGGGGCGGCGATCGTCACGCATCAGATGAACCGCGAGTTCTACGAGAAGGTGCACTTCTCGCCGGCGCCGCGGACGCTCCAGCCCGATCGGTTGTTCCTCGTCAACCCGGACCAGGTTCGGGACCCGGTGTTCGAGCTGGTCAACCAGAAGTACGTCATCAGCGACGGGACGCGGGCGCTGGATGTCTATCCGGTGCAGGGGTTGAACCATGCCGGAACGATGCTGATCGCGTACCTGCCGCGCGAGCGGATCGTCGTGAACGCCGACCTGTACTCGCCGCCGGCGCAGGGCGCTCCGCTTCCGACGCCCAACCCCAACATGCGGGCGCTGCAGCAGACCATCCAGCGGCTGCGGCTCGACGTGACGCAGCACGTGCCGATCCACGGCCGCGTCGGGACGCACGACGAGTTCATGAAGATCGTCGGCCAGCCGGCGACCAACTAGCTGGTAGGTGGTAGCCGGTAGCCGGTAGTCCGTTCGTGGTTGGTAGTTGGTGGTTGGTAGTTGGTAGTTGGCGCTTTGGCTACCGGCTACCGACTACCGACTACCAGCTGGCCGACTACCCGCTGGCCGATTGACCGTCGCGTTCTGCGGGTGTATCGTCGCCGCTGACTGCAGGAGGTCAGAGCGTATGCGGAAGCGACTACCACCCCACCGCGCACAACACGCGCGGCGGGGGCCCCGGCTGCCATCCTTTGGGCCGCTTGGCGTAGGCCTCGTCGTATTTGTCATGACATCGCTGGTGGCGACGGGCGCCTCGCAGGTGAACGGCGGCACCGTCCCGATCGACAGCGATGACATCGGAGGGGTCGTCACCGGCGCGCGCGGTCCCGAGGCGGGCGTCTGGGTGATCGCGGAGACCCGCGACCTCCCGACGAAGTTCGTGCGGGTCGTCGTCACCGACGACCGCGGCCGCTACGTCGTGCCCGACCTGCCGAATGCGAACTACGACGTGTGGGTGCGCGGGTACGGACTCGTCGATTCACCGAAGGTCCAGGCGCGATCCGGGAGGCAGCTGAATCTCACGGCCGTGGCGGCGCCAAACGCGCGTGCGGCCGCGGAATATTACCCGTCGAGCTACTGGTACTCGCTCGCGCAGCCGCCCGCCAAGCACGAGTTCCCCGGCACCGGCGACAAGGGCAACGGCATCGCCCCGGGGATGCGCAGCCAGGCCGACTGGCTGGCGGAAATGCGCTGCGGCGCCTGCCATCAGATCGGCAGCAAGGCGACGCGCGAGTTCCCGAAGAGCCTCGGCGTGTTCGATTCCTCCACGGCCGCCTGGGAGCGGCGGCTGCAGTCCGGGCAGATCGGCTCCGGCATGTACGCCACGGTCGGGCGGATGGGCCGCACGCGCGCGCTGGCGATGTACGCCGACTGGACCGACCGCATCGCCGCCGGCGAGGTGCCGCAGGCGCCGCCGCGGCCGCAGGGCGTCGAGCGCAACATCGTGATCAGCATGTGGGACTGGAACACGGACCGCGGGTTCGTGCACGACACGATCTCGACCGACAAGCGCAACCCGACGCTCAACCCGAACGGCCTCGTCTACAGCATCTCCCGCTTCAGCGCGCCCGAGATGAACATCCTCGATCCGGTGCGGCACACGGCCACCGGCGTCACGGTGCCGGTGCGCGATCCGGACACGCCGTTTACCACACCGCAGAAGGTGGTGCAGCCGTCGCCGTACTGGGGTGAGGAGATCATCTGGTCGAGCCGTCCGAGCCTGCACAACCCGATGATGGACCACACGGGGCGCGTGTGGCTCACCCACGCGATCCGGGCGAACGCCAATCCGGCGTGGTGCAAGGCCGGGTCGAGCCATCCGTCGGCGCAGCAGTTCCCGCTCGACGAGGCGAGCCGTCATCTCTCGGTGTACGACCCGAAGACCAGGCAGTTCAGGCTCATCGACACGTGTTTCCCGACGCATCACCTGCAGTTCAGCGAGGATCCGAACCACACGCTCTGGTTCAGCAGCGGCAACAGCGCCGGCCGGCAGGTGCTCGGCTGGTTCAACACGAAGCTGTTCGATGAGACCGGCGACGCGCAGCGCGCCCAGGGTTGGACGCCGTACGTGATCGACACCAACGGCAACGGCCGGCGCGACGCGTACGTCGAGCCGAACGATCCGATCGATCCGAGCAAGGACAAGCGGATCCAGGGCGGGAGCTACGGCGTGATCCCGAGCCCGGTCGACGGCTCGATCTGGACGGCGGCGCCGGGCGTGCCGGGCGCGATCATCCGGGTCGTGCCGGGTCCGAATCCGCCGGCGACCGCGCTGTCCGAGGTCTACGAGCCGCCGTTCAACAACCCCCGCTCGCGCGTCAGCGGGTACCTGCCGCGCGGCATCGACATCGATCGCAACGGGGTCGTCTGGACCGCGCTGGCGGGCAGCAGCCACCTGGCGAGCTTCGATCGCCGCAAGTGCAAGGTGGTGAACGGCCCGACGGCGACGGGCCAGCACTGCCCCGAAGGGTGGACGCTGTACGTGACGCCCGGTCCGAACTTCAAGGGCGTCGCAGACGAGTCGAACGCCGACATGCTCTACTACAACTGGGTCGACCAGTTCGACACGCTCGGCCTCGGGCGGAACGTCCCGATTGCGACCGGCTCGTACTCGGACGCGCTGCTCGCGCTCGTCAACGGGAAGTTCGTCGTGCTCCGCGTCCCGTATCCGATGGGGTTCTACCATCGCGGCGTCGAAGGACGCATCGACGACCCGAAGGGCGGCTGGAAGGGGCGCGGGCTCTGGGCCAACTACGGCAGCTACAACCCGTGGCACTACGAAGGCGGCAAGGGGATGACGAGCAAGGCCGTGCACTTCCAGGTTCGGCCCAACCCGCTCGCCCGGTGAGTGCTCTCTAGCGTCGCCGCGCGGCGCGCAGGCCGGGGTCCCCATCGCGCATACTTGCGCGATGGGGTGAAAGGCACGATGGCGCGGCGGGTCTCTGTGGGCGCGTTTCTGGTTGTCGCTTCCGCCTGCCGCGGCAGTGACGGGCCGTCGGGGCCGACGGGCCCCGACGCTTCCGTGCTGCCGCCGATGCCCGGGCTGGTCGAGACCTTCGTCGGTGCGGGCGACATCGGATGGTGTGGTTTGCCGGGTGCGGACATGACGGCGGCGCTGCTCGATCGAATCGGCGGCACCGTGTTCACACTCGGCGACAACGCGTATCCGTCCGGCTCGTTCCGCGATTTTGCCGAGTGCTACGACCCGTCATGGGGCCGGCACAAAGCCCGGACGCGGCCGACGCCCGGCAATCACGAATACGAGACGCCCGGCGCGGCCGGCTATTTCGCGTATTTCGGCGCCAGCGCCGGACCGCCTGACGGGTATTACGGCTTTCGCCTCGGCTCGTGGCACATAATCGCGCTGAACAGTGAAATCTCCGCGTTTCCCGGGTCGCCGCAGCTCGAATGGCTGCGCCGCGAGCTCGCCGCCAATCCGACGCGCTGCACGCTGGCGTACTTTCACACGCCGGTCTTCGGCTCCGGGTCCAACGGCGGGAACACCCACATGCAGGCCGCCTGGACGGTGATGTATGCGTCGGGAGTCGACGTGATCGTGAACGCGCACAATCACAGCTACGAGCGCTTCGCGCCGCAGGACCCCGACGGCCGCCTGGATGCGGCCCGCGGCATCCGCCAGTTCACCGCCGGCACCGGGGGCGCGCCGCTGACCCCCTTTGCCGTCATTCGTCCGAACAGCGAAGTCCGCGACAACTCCGCGTGGGGGGTGCTCAGGCTGACGCTCCGTGCCGACGGCTACGAGTGGCAGTTCGTGCCGGTAGCGGCTCAGGCCTTCTCGGATCGGGGCAGCGGGACGTGTCATTGAGGCGCGTCATGGGCGAGCGAGGGCTTCAACGCTGGCGCGAACTGCTGAAGCGGCGTGACGAAACGCGAGGGTTGCTCGTCGCGTTCGAGGGCCCCGACGGATCCGGCAAGAGCACGCAGCGCAAGCTGTTCAAGACGTGGTTGAAGAGCGAGGGGCTGCCCGTCGCGACCACGAAATGGAACTCCTCGCCGCTCGTCAAGCCGCTGGTGAAGGTGCGCAAGCAGATTCGCGCGCTGAGCCCGGAGGAGTTCTGCCTCCTGCACGCCGCCGACTTCCGCCACCGTGTCGAGACCGAGGTGCTGCCGGCCCTGTGGCAAGGCACGACCGTCATCGCCGATCGGTACCTCTTCACCGGCCTCGCGCGCGATGCGGCGAGGGGCCTGCCGTTCGACTGGCTGCTGCGGGTCTATGAGCCGATTCTCTGGCCCGATCAGGTCTTCTATTTCTCCGTCTCGCCCGACACGTCCGGCATGCGGATCAGCGCGACGCGGCAGCCCAAGTACTACGAGGCGGGTCAGGACATTACCGACCTCGACGACCCGCTCGCCAGCTACCGGCAGTTCATTGCCCGGGTGATCCGCGAGTACGAATCGCTCGCGCTGGCGTTCAGGTTCATTACGATCGACGCGGAGCGGTCGATCGCCGAGCAGCATCGCGAGATTCGCGAACATTTTCAGCGACTCGAGCGGCGATCGTGGCCCGACTGGAATCTCGAGCCCGTGGCCGACTGGCTGGCGCGGCAGACGGCTGCCGGTTACCGGCCACCGGCTGCCCGCTGAGGGAGCAACGGGGATGGCGCGACGCACTCCACGCGGACAGTTGATTGCCGTCGACGGCGGCGGCCCGGCTGTGGCCGCAGCGGCGCGACACCTGGCACGTGTGCTCCGCAGCCGGAACGGTGACGGGGGAATCAGCTCGTGGAACTCATCCGGGATCTTCACGGAGCTGGCGGCGGCCGAACCGGGGGTGTCTGGCCCCTCTGCGCGTACGTTGGCGCTGCTTTATGCCGCCGATCTGGCGTTTCGCATACGGTGGCAGATTCGGCCGGCGATCGAAGCCGGCCAGTGGGTTGTCGCGGTGCCTTACGTCGAGACCATCAAGGCGCTGGGGATGGCCGCAGGGCTTCCACGGCGGTGGCTCGTCGAGCTCTTCCGGTTCGTGCCGAAGGCCGACATCTGCTATCACGCCACCGACAAGAGCCGGCACGGGAACGCGGCGAAAGGCGGACTCACCGATAGTTTCCTGAGCGCGCTCGCGGCCAGCGGTGATTCGATGGATCCCGCGCAGCTCCGGAAGCGATCGATGGAGTATCTGACGTCGCTGGAGCGGCGCGGCCGCATCCGCCGGCTTCCTCCGGGCGTACGTAGTGTCCGGCTTTAGCCGGACCTCCGCTGGTCCGGCTCTACGGAAACACCACCTGGAAGCCGGTCCTCACCGCGCGCGGCAGGCCGAGCGTCCGCATCGGAATGCGCCCGATCTCGTACTCCGCATCGAACATGTTCTCGACCGCGGCGAACAGCATCACGCGGCGCGCGAGTGTGCGACCGCCGAACGCATCGACAACCGTCGCGCGCCTCAGGCGCCGCGTGTTGACATCGTCCTCGTACTGCGGGCCCGTGACACGGACCTGGGTGGAGGCGGTCCAGACAGGATGGTCGTAGCGCACGTTGATCCCCACGCTGTAGCCGGAGACCTGCGGAACACGAAAGTCGCGCAGGCGGCTGCTTCCGGCGAAGCGTGAGTCGATGATCGAGCTGGTCAGCGCCACCGAGAGGGCGGCCGGCAGGCGCACGTCGGCTTCGAGCTCGACGCCGGAGGCGCGCATCTTGTCCGCGTTCTGCCGCTGGCGGACGTTGAGCGACGGCGACGTCGAGAGGGTGACGTTCGTGATCGTGTCGTTGAGGACGCTCCAGAAGGCGGTCGCCCGCGCAGACGCCCGTCCGCGGCTGACCATGACCCCGACGTCGCCGGTTCTGAGCCGCTCCGGCGTGAGCGCCTCGTTTGGAAGCGTGACGTCGTTGCCGATCTGAAAGCTGCGGTACAGCTCGTTGAGCGTCGGGGCGCGGAAGCCGCCCGCCACCGATCCACGCAGCGCGACGCCGCTCGCCCCGAGGCGGTACGCAAAGGACAGGCGCGGACTGAAAGCGCCGACGGTTTGCGAGAACGATGTCTGCGATGAGGCCGATCGCCACGCGTCGATGTGCGCGCCGGTCACGAGGGTGAGCCGATCGGTGGGTGCCAGCATCACCCGAGCAAACGCGGAACCGACGCGCTGGGAGCCCCCGGGCTCCGACATGCCGAGCACCAGGCCCTGGCGGAATCGGGTTTCGAGCGTGTCGCCCTCGACCGAGCGCGCCTCGCCACCGACGAGCAGCGTCGACTGATTCCACTGCCGCGTCCACTGCACGGATCCGCCGGTGAGACGTGTGGGCACACGCTGGATCAGGTTCAGATCTTCGGTGGCGCGCGGCGGCTCGGCCGAAGCGGCCGAAAACGTCTGATCGTAGCCCTGCGTCCCACCGAAGACGTGCGCGGACAAATAGCCGCCCGCGACGGCGCCGGCCACCTCGCCGGAGGCCTGCCGCGAGTCGGTGTCGTTCACCTGCACCACTGTGCCGTTCGTCCGATCTTCCGAGTAGAGATTGCCCCGCGCCCCAATCCTCCAGCCGGTAGCGCCCAGGTAGGTCACCGAGGCGAGGGCGGACCGGTGCTTCGATCCGGCCGGCCGCTCGATCGCGCCACGCTCGTCTGCGGCGACGGGAATGTAGCCTTCGGTCGTGAACCACTGACCGGCCCCGACGATCATCCACGGGCCCAAGCGCAGCCCGCCGAACATCGACACGCGTCCGGTCTCGAGGTTGCCCGCCTCGACGAGCACTCGCGCCATCGACCGGGATGGGTCGACCGTGAGAATCTGCACGACGCCGCCCACGGCATCGGCGCCGTAGAGGTCGCTCCCGCCGCCGCGCACGACCTCGATGCGATCGATCGCCGCGTGCGGCACCTTGCCCCAGTAGATCCAGCCGCCGAACGCGTCGTTGAGCGGCACGCCATCGGCAAGCACGAGCGAGCGATTCACGCCCGATCCGCCCAGGCCGCGCAGCATCATTGTCTGCGACGTCGGGTTGGCCACCCGCGACGAGGGAAAGAGCGTGAAACCCGGGACCATCTTGAGCGCATCGTCTACGGAAAGCGGCGCGCTCGTCAGCAGCTCAGACGAGGGAAAGACGGCAGCCGTCACGGTGGGGTCGGCGCGCGCGACATCGCTGCGCGTCGACGTCACCTGAACCGCCTCGAAGAACGGCGCCGGCTGCAGCGCGATCGTGACATCCTGCCCGGCGCCGGCAGGGATTGTCGCGATGTTCTGACCGAATCCCGTCGCGGTCACAATCAGGCGAATCGGATCCGTGCTCGCGGTGATGAAGGCGAATCGTCCGTCGGTGCTCGTCTGCGCCTCAGCGACGACGGCCCCGCCAACTTCGAGCTGGACAATGGCATTCGGAACGGTGCTGCCCTGGGCGTCGGTAACCGTGCCGGACACGGTGCGGAGCTGTGCGGGCGCCCCCAGCTGCAGCAGCACCGCAACGAGAAGCGCCTGCATCGCCGGTCAGCGGCTGCGCCGCACCTCGGCGACGACGAACGCCGCGCGCGCGCGCGCGAACTCCAGCACGTGCTGGACGTCGGCCTCGAACTCTTCGTTCGAGAAGGGTTTGAAGCGGTCTTCGAGCGCCGCCTGCCGGATCTGCCCGTACGCGCGGAGCGCCTCCTGCTCGAGCCAGCGGGTCGCAGTCACGATCTCCGCGCACTTCAAGAGGGTGTCGAGGTACACGTCGCGAAGCTCGATCACGTTCATGGCGCGATCCATCAGCCGGTTGCGCAGCCATGCGGGGGAATCGTAGATGTTGTACCAGATGGGGTGCGTCACGCCGCTCTTGAACGCCTCACTCTTGTCCCAGGGGACGAACGTCGAGCGGCGTGTGCCCTGCAAGCGATAGAGGTAGAAGTTGTTCATCCCGGCATAGCCGAGAAGTCCGTCGTTGTCGGCGAGGAAGTTCTCAATGGCCGCCTGAACCACGAACCTGCGGACGTCGACGTAGGGATCGACGGCTGAAAGGAAATCCGCATCCGGCGACTCATTGATGGCCGCCACCATCTCGACGATCGGCTGCGGATCGGGGTTCTTCTCGTTCGTTTCGGGCTGGAACGGCTTGGGCGTGTACGCCGCGGGATTGCGCCCTCGGGATTCGAAATAGTAGGCGTCCTGCCATTCGTACTTGTAGAGATAGCCGTTGTCCTCGTCGAAGTGACGCTTCAGGAATCGCTTGTCGACCGATTCGACGATCAGGTACAGCCCGGCGTACTGCTCGTTGACGAACAGTCGCGTGTGCGCCGTCCGCGGGGTCGGGACTTCCATCCTGGCGAACAGAAGCATGCTGAGCCGCTCGTGCAGGCTGCTCGGATCCTGGGTGTTGTTGCGCAGGACGAGCGATGTCAGCCCGAGAAGCGTCTGATTGTTCGTGTAGTAGTTGAAGTCGACCTTCAGCCCGGGCTTGGTTCCGCTGCGGCTCCCCAGACCGCGTGACCGGATGCCGGCGTTTCGCACCGTGATGCCTTTCCACGTGAAATGGGCCGGATAGTAGTCGTTGAGCTGGAAGTTCGCCTTCAACGACTCCCAGTCCCTTGGATTCATCGTCAGGCGGATGTCGTGGAGGACGCCGTCGTTGAAGATGTCGTCGGCGGTCGGCGCCTGGGGCGCGGCAGACCGCGCCGCCAGCAGTGCCAGCGCAGCGAAGACGAAGACGAGGCGCGGAAGCGGGAGAGACATGCGCCGCTCCTTCACATCACGAACTGCAGCCGCAGCACGCGCGTCCAGAACACGCCGCGCGGGTCCGGCGAGCGTCCCTCGTGGATCGCCTCGCGGATGGCATTGAGCTGCAGCTTGGTCCAGTGATTGACGTACCAGTTGAGGCCCAGCGTCCACGCGCGATCGACCGCTTCCAGCAGATTCGCAGCGCGCGGCGTGGTCAGCTCCGGCTCCTCGTCGAAGGAGCTGCCGAAGCCGAGGCGCTCGTAGCGCGCGGCGAGCTCGATGGCGCCGGCGCCCCCGCGAAACAGCGGCCGCCGCGGCTCGAGGCCGCCGCTGAATTTCGACTCGCCGGTGAGCGCCCATGTACCGCTGAGATACCAGCCGCGTGCGATGACGGGCGGCAGGTCCTCGTCGAACAACCCCTGGTTCCGGCGCTCGTCGCTCACGCGGATGAACTCGCCTTTGACGGAAAACGGCCCCGGCCGCCAGTCGAGATCGAGGCCGAGCCGCACCCGTTGCCCGCTCACGTAAACAGGATTGAAGAAGGTCTGTCCGAACATGGTGCGGCCGCGGAGCGAGTTGAGGCCGTCGGGCACCTCGGCGGTGGTCGCCGCAATCGCGACTTCCATCTCGCTCGTGGCGCCCGACAGGGATGTGAGGCGCAGCGGACGCGCCGCAAACCGGGCGGCAAACGTGCGCCCGGCGCCCGGATTGAAGTCGAAGCGTGCATTCTCGCCGTCGTTGCGGAACACGCCGACGTCGTAGCCGATCGCGCGCCGCCGGAAGCGGCCGTGCAGCGTCATGCCGATATCGCGCGCCGGCGAGAGCGTGTCCACCACGTTGGCGCGATGGACGAAGTCGAGATCCGTCGAGCCGGTCAGCCGCTCCAGGCTGAACGGCACCTTGAACTTGCCCGCCTGGATCTGGAAATCGTCGAAATAGCTGAAGTTGACGAAGTTGTCGCGCCAGGCGTTTCGCCTGCGAAACTCCCGCTCGAGCTCGTACTCGAAATGCCGCAGCAACGTGCCCTGGATGCCGAAGCGGCGCCGCGTCATCTCGAACCGGCCATCCTCGTCCGCTTCGCCCGGCGGGAAATCTCGAACATCTCCCTGGAGCCGGAGGCGAAAGTCCAGCCGCAGCACCGACCCGACGCGCAGCGACGGACGATCGGGAAATACGAGGCGCACGAGACGATCGCCGCCGGAACCGGGCTCTGGCTGCTGCGGGCCGGCGCCCGCAGTCTCGGGTCGATCGGCCGGAGGGTCGGGCGCCTGCGCCGCCAGTGGCGGGACCGCTGCGACGAACAGGACGGCGGCAAGCAGAAATAGGTGCGCGGAGCGCGCCAAAGAGACGCTGGCAAGCCGGCCAAGGGCTCTCACCTTTGCCGTCGCGATTGCAGGGATAAGAAGGGCGGAGCCCTTGGCTGGCTTCATCCGACCTGCTCCGCTGTGGGCATCGGCGCCGGCGGCACGCGCACGTCGAGGGCGGGCAGCGAATTCCAGAACCGATCGAGCGCGTCGAGCGACGGCCTGTCCTCGATGACGACGGCGAGCTCACGCCGGAACTCGAGCGCAAGGGTCGACAGCGAGATGCTCCCGATGGCGGCCGCCCGGTCGTCAATCATCAGCAGCTTGCCGTGCGGCGCCAGATCGCCGAGGCCGGTCCGCCCGCGGATCGCGATGCGCACGCCCTGCGCCTCTCTCGCCTTGAGCAGCCGCAGCATGGCTGGATCGGTGACCTTCGGATCGACCAGCCGAATCGTGTGGACCGCCTGCTGCAGGAGGTCCGCAAACCGGACGCGCGCGTGTTCCGGGCCGACAATCAACCGGCCCGTGTCGCGTCCGACCGGCGAATGGGCTGCGCCGTGCCAGTCGGCCTCGAACAGGCGCCGCAATCCGGTCACCAGCACGGGCTCGGTGGACACCAGCAGGAAGTCGCACGTCGCGCCAAAGCACTTGCGCGTGAAGTTCAGCGACGCGACGATCGCGGGCCCGTCGTCGGCGATCGCGTACTTGGCGTGATATCTGACCACGGCGTCGGCATATCGCCGCACGTCGGCGCCGAGGCGCTTCAGCGCCTGGCGAAGCTGCTTCAGATGCCCTTTGGAGCCTTTGGCGCGCCTCGTGACCAGCGCGCGCACGCACACTCCCCGCGCGGCGGCGCGGCCGATCGCGTCGATGATCGCGCGGTCATCGCAGCGGAACAGCGACAGGTCGAGACGCCCGCGGGCCGAATCGATGACCTCGAGGACGGCCGGCCGGCGCGCCTCCGGAGCGATGACGATGCGCTCGACGGGAGCGGCGGCGCCGGCGCTCATCGCCCGCTCTTCTTGGAGTCCTTCCAGGTGACCGATCGGATGCCCGCGTGCGCGGCGGTGAGCTGCGCGCTCAGCTCCTCGAGCGACAGGTCCCGCTCGAGGGCGACGTGGTACTTGACGGTCGCCTCTTTGCCCTGCGAGACGTTGCGCGGCTCGAAGATGACGCCGTTGCGCGCGAACACGC
The DNA here is from genome assembly GCA_016192845.1 of Acidobacteriota bacterium. GTDB lineage: Bacteria > Acidobacteriota > Vicinamibacteria > Vicinamibacterales > UBA2999 > MELF01. The sequence goes on along the minus strand of JACPTI010000031.1, from coordinate 18,373 downwards.
TTTCGACGTGCACCAGCGGGAATTGACGCCCCTCGGCCACCAGTTCCAGAGTCATCTCGCGCGGGGTCTGGTCCGACGGCAGTCGTTCGAGCATGAGGAGGAAGAGACAGAGGAACGCGGTGGCGAGCCCCGCCACCGCAAACGCCCCGAGACCGGCCGCCATCCCGAGCCCCATCAGGAGAAACAGAATCGTGATGTCCTTCGGGTCCTCCACCGGCGTTCGGAAGCGGATGATGCTGGCGGCGCCGGCGATGCCAAACGCGCGCGCGATACTGTTGCCGATGATGATCATCACCATCGCGCCCGCCACACACAGCAGCACCTGCGCCTGCTCCATCGATCGGCTGAGCGGCTTGTCCCGGGCGGTGGGCCGATGGACGAACGTGACCAGCAGGCCGATGCCCGCCGCAACGACGAGCTTCAACAGCGCCAGGAAGGGCTCCCCGCCCGGCAGCACGTCCTCGTCGAGGCCAAAGTCGAGCTGCGAGGGCGCCGTCGAGGCGGAATCCGGCGATGCCGCCGTTCCGCCCCAGACCAGCGCGAGGCAGAACACCGCTCCGGCCGCGATCAGCCCGATCGTCCGCCATGGCCACTCACGCGCCCGCGCCTGCTCCACCGATTCCGAGATCGGAAAGACCCCGTCGAGGCGCACTACCTGTAGAAACGACCGAACGTCGGCGTTCGCACACGCCAGCCGGAAGCTGCCGCCAAGTCGGCGCGCGGTCGTGTAGCCGCGGACGAGCGCGCGAACCCCGCCGCCGTCGATCCGGCTGACGCCGGCCAGGTCGACGACCAGGTGCCGGTGCCCTCCGGTGAGCAGTTCCTGGATGGACCGCTCGAATTCTTCGGCAGCGCCGCCTTCGACGAGCGGCTCGTGCGGTGAGAGAACGACACGGGTCCCCGAGACTTGTTTCGGCGGCGCAAAGGCCGGCGGGGCGGGCGCACCGGGCGCTGAACTTACCACTGTGGTTCGATTGCCGGGGGTCGGCCTCGGCCGCGCGAACTATAGCACCGACGCCCCAGGGCGCGATAATGAGCACACCGACGAGGTGGCGTTGTGACCCTGCTGGCCGTTCGCGCGTTCCGGCGTTTTGCCCGCCGGACCTCACGCCGCGGCCGCGAGGTCCGCATGGTCGCGCGCGCGCTCACGTCCGCGCAGCACCCCGTGCTGGCGCAGCTCGTGCCGATCCGCCGGTGCAACCTGTCGTGCGCCTACTGCAACGAGTACGACAGGTCGTCTCCGCCGGTCCCGACGGAACTCATGTTCCGCCGCGTCGATCGCCTCGCGGCGCTCGGCACGAGCATGGTCGACATCAGCGGCGGCGAGCCGCTCCTGCACCCGGAACTGGACGCCATCGTCCGGCGCATCCGGCAGCGCGGGATGATCGCCGGCCTGCTGACCAACGGCTATCTTCTCACGCGCGAGCGCATCGAGCGGCTGAACCGCGCGGGCCTCGATCGCCTGCAGATCAGCATCGACAACGTGACGCCCGACGAGGTGTCGCACAAGAGCCTGACAGTCCTCGATTACAAGCTGCAGCTCCTCGCCGCGCATGCGCTGTTCGACGTGAACATCAACACGGTGCTCGGCGCCGCCTCGGCTACCCCTGAGGACGCGCTTGCGATCGCGCGGCGCGGTCGCGCCCTTGGCTTCACCACGTCGGTGGGCCTGATCCACGACGCGCACGGGCAGGCTGCGCCGCTCAACGAGCGTCAGCGCCAGGTGTATGAGGCGATCGTGGGGCTCACGCCCGGCTTCTTTTCGCACGGGCACGACCACGCGTTTCAGCAGAATCTGGCGCGTGGCCTCCCGAACCAGTGGCACTGTCGCGCGGGCGCCCGCTACCTTTACGTCTGCGAGGACGGGCTGGTCCACTGGTGCTCGCAGCAGCGCGGGTATCCGGCCGTTCCGCTCGAGACATACACGGCTGAAGATCTCCGGCGCGAGCGGGCAACCACCAAGTCATGCGCCCCGTACTGCACGGTGTCGTGCGTGCACCGCGTGGCGCTCGTCGACGAGCTCCGCGAGCGCCCGAAGGAGACGGTCGACGCGCTCGTGGTCGCGCACGCGCGGCGCGGGGGCCGGACGCCCGTGGCGGTGAAGCTGCTCGTCTGGGGGCTGCTGACGGGGCCGCATCAGCGCGTGCTCCGGCGTGTGGCCGGCCGCGTGCTCGCACCCCACCGCGCAGGCCCTGGGTCCCCACGGCGCACGCCTGCGCCGTGGGGTTGAGATGTGCGCGGTGGGGACCCCGCGCCGGGCGCCGGCTGACGTGCCAGTTCCACCCCACGGCGCAGGCCCGGGGGCCTTCATCGCGCACGCCTGCGCGATGGGGTGGAGGCGTGCGCCGTGGGGACCCCGGGTTGCTTTCTCGGGGGAGGTGCTGTAGTACCTAGCCTGCATCGGGGGGCAGTATGGCGAAGGATCTGAAACGGACCGGCTTGCTGGCGGTGGTGCTGGCGCTCGGCGCCGCGTCGCCGGTGCTGTCGCACCACTCGCATGCGATGTTCGACCATACAAACGAAGTCACCGTCACCGGGACGGTCACCGAGTTCGTATTCCGCAACCCGCACGTCTTCCTGTATCTCGACGTCAAGAACCCGAACGGCGAAGTCATCAATTACTCGGTCGAGATGTCGAACATCCCCAACATGATTCGCCGCGGCATCACCCCGGCGACGTTCAAGCCGGGCGACACCGTGACGGTAAAAGTCCATCCGCTCAAGGACGGACGCCGCGGCGGCAACTACGTCACGGTCACCGCAGCCGACGGGAAGACCTACGAGTAGGCACCCTGCTGACGGGGGCGAATCATCATGCGCGCACACCTGACGATCGCGCCGGCCGCGGTGTTGCTCGTCGGCCTGTCGCTGGCGGTCCCGGCCGCGGCCCAGACGACCCTCTTCACGACCACCGACTTCCGGCAGGATCGGGAGCGGTGGACCGACCCGGCCTATTACCGCAACAACACCGTTGCCCAGCTGCGCGGCATGGCGATTGATTTCGACAGCGGTGGCCGCGGCACCGGTCAGGAGGCGGGCGCCCGGGCGTACGGGTCGGAGGGAACGGGCAAGGTCGGGGCGCTGGAGCTCGGAACGCCGTACCTGTTCAAGACCGCCTCGGAGCATTATGAGGCGTGGCTGAAGCAGGCGCGCGGCGGCACCAGACATACGAAGGACACGATTCCGGACTGGCGGGGCCGCTGGGCGGGCGGACCGATCGGTCTCAACGGCGGCCCGAACCCCGCCAGCTCGGTCGCCGCGATGCTGACGCCGCAGTACCGCGAATACTTCGTCCAGGAAGTCAAGGCGTACACCGAGGGACGCATCTGGTCGCCGGGCTCCTTCTGCCTGCCGGGCGGCTTCTTTGCCGCCCTCGAGGCGGAGGAGTTCATCGTCACGCCCGAGCGCGTGTGGATTCTGGCGGCGGGCAACGGGCAGAACTACATCCGCTGGATTTATACCGATGGCGGCGGCCACAGCCCGAAGGACGCCGAGTTTCCCAAGTGGCACGGCGAGTCGATCGGGTTCTGGGACGGCGCCGCGCTCGTCATCCATACGAATCAGATTCGCGGCTGGAAGGGCGGTCTGTCCGAGTTCACCGACGGGCTGGAGACCGTGGAACGGTACCGGCGCGCCGGCGATCGGATCGAGGGCGAGATCACGTTGTACGATCCGGACGTGTTCGTGCGCCCGGTGCACGCGAAGGTGCGGTACGAACGCGATCCGGAGGCCCGTCCGGAGCTGCGGCCGCTGTACAACACCTGCACCGACACCAACGGCCCCTCCTCGATGGTCTACATGGACGAACGGGGAATCCTCAACGAGCGGCTCCCGGGCGATCCGCTCTACTGGGACGCCACGAATCCGCGTCCCTGGGGGACGTACCTGAACGACAGCGACCGCCGGTACGAGCAGTACCGCAAGAAGACGCCGCGGCGGTGAGTAGAGTCAACGGAGCCGAGCGGCGACGGGCGAGTGGAGGGAGACGCGTGCGACATGTAACCGCAACTGCCGTGCTCGCCTCGGCGCTGGTGTGGACGGCGGCGCCCGCGCACGGGCAGGGCGGGGAATCGGGCAACGTCCCGCAGGATTCTGGCAATGACGGGTCCGGCGCCGGCGGCGCGATCGTCCTCGGCAGCGATCCCACGGCGGCCGGGTCCGGCGTGTCGGTTGGCATCCTGACCGGCCGGCCCACCGTGCGCGTGGTCCGCGCGAGCGAGGCGCCGCGCATCGACGGACGCCTGGACGACCCGATCTGGCACACGGCGGCCCGGGTCACCGAGTTCGTGCAGCAGCGGCCCGCCGAGGGGGCGCCGGCGACCGAGCAGACCGAGGTCTTCATCGCGTACGACAGCCAGAACCTCTACTTCGGCATCTACGCGCACTATTCGGATCCGGGGCTCATCAGGGCCAACCGCGTCGATCGCGATCAGACCGGCCGCGACGATACGGTGCGGGTGTACTTCGACCCGTTCCTTGACCAGCAGCGGGCGTACGTCTTCTCGGTGAACGGCTACGGCGTGCAGAGCGATGCCGTGCTCGGCAGCGCGACCGGCGGGTTCGGCGGGTTCGGGGGCAGCCTCAATCCGCGGTTGAACGTGTTGTCCTTCGGCGGCATTGCGCCGGGCGGCCCGTTCGGCGGCGGGGTGCTCGCAGGGGTCGGGTTGCCGCCTCCGCTGCGCAACCACGAAGGCGGCGCCAACCGGAACGCCGGCGTCCCCGGAGACGCGTCGTGGGATGCGCTGTTCGAGTCGGCGGGCCGTCTGGTCGAGGACGGCTGGACCGCCGAGATGGCGATCCCGTTCAAGAGCCTGCGCTACCCCTCGCGCCAGCGCGGCGAGGTGCACCGGTGGGGGTTCCAGATCGAGCGCACGATCGACAGCAAGGACGAGAGCATCGTCTGGGCGCCCATCTCGCGCAACGTCATGGGGATGCTGCGCCAGATGGGCGTGCTCGAGGGGATGACGGACCTCTCGACGAGCCGCAACCTCGAGGTGCTGCCGACGGTCACCACGATTCGCGCTGAGTCGCTCGAGACCGAGGCGCACGAGGACCACGCCCATTCAGGCTCGCTGTCGGAAGGCGCCATCAACGTCAAGTACGGCCTGACGCCGAACCTGGTGTTCGACTTCACGTACAACCCCGACTTCTCGCAGATTGAATCCGATCGGCCGCAGATCGAAGTCAACCAGCGGTTCCCGATCTTCTTCCCGGAGCTGCGGCCGTTCTTCCTCGAGGGGCAGGAGATCTACCGGATCGAGGCGCCGTGGCCGCTGGCGCTGGTGCACACGCGCACGCTCGTCGATCCGCGGTATGGCGCCAAGCTGACGGGCAAGATCGGGAACACCTCGGTGGGGTTCCTCGTTGCGAACGACGAGGCGCCGGGCAGGGTCGACGACCGGCAGGACCCCGCGTTCGGCGAGACGGCGAAGGTCTTTCTGGGCCGTGTGCGCTACGACCTGTACTCCGAGTCGCACATCGGCGTCATCGTGACGGATCGGGAGTTCCTCGACGGGCACAGTCGCGTGGGCGGCCTCGACGGGATCCTTCGCTTCGGCGCGAACCACCGAGTGACCTTCACCGCGATCAATTCGGACCGCCGGGCCGGGGACGCGGCGCGGTCCACCGGATCGCTGCTCGACGTCACGTTCCGGAGGGAAGGGCGCTATCTCGCCTACGAACTGCAGCACAACGAGATCCATCCCGAGTTCGGGACCGATCTCGGATTCGTGCGGCGCGTGGATCAGAAGCAGTCGACCGCCGGCGTCGCCTACCGGTGGTGGCCCGAGAACTGGGTGATCAGCTGGGGGCCGCGCCTGCAGTACGAGCGCAATTACGACTTCGACGGCGTGCTCCAGGACGAAGGCATGCAGGGGCGGGTCTTCTTCCAGTTCGCCAACAACATCAACGTGAACGTCGGGGTGAACCGCGATATGGAGCGGTTCCGCGGCATCGACTTCTGGAAGACCCGGTTCAATATGGGCGCGTTCGCCAACACCAGCCGGCGGTTCGGGATCGGCGGCTCGATGTGGAGGGGCGACCAGATCCGGTTCATCGAGAACCCGTTTCTCGGCGCGGACCGGCAGATCAACCTGTTCGCCAACGTACGCCCCTTCTCGCGGCTGCAGGCCGAGATCAATCTCAATACGAGCCGGTTCAACGACGTCCGTACCAACACCGAGGTGTTCGACGTGAAGATCCTCCGCACGCGGACCACGTACCAGTTCACCAGTCGCCTTCTCGTCCGGAACATCATGGAGTACAACTCGTTCGACCGGACGCTCGGCGCCAACCTGCTCTTCACGTACCGCGTGAACGCCGGCACCGTCTTCTTCGTGGGGTACGACGATCACTACCGCGAGGGGAGCAAGATCAACGAGCTCATGTACCCCACCCGATCGCTGCTGCGCGAGAACCGCGCGGTGTTCACCAAGCTGCAGTACTTGTTCAGGCTCTAATCAGCGAGCTCGCCCAACAATGGCTGTCCACACCATCGCGCTGATCGTCGTCTCGTCGCTGCTTCTTCTTTCCGGCTGCACGTCGCCGCCGGCCGCGCAGTCGACCGCGACGCTCTTCGAGGGCGCCCGGCTCATCGTCGGCGACGAGGGCGCGCCTGTCGAGAACGCGGCGTTCGTCGTGGAGAACGGTGCGTTCACGCAGGTAGGGCGCGCGGGCGAGGTGCGGGCGCCGGACGGCGCGGCGCGCGTGAGCCTCGCGGGCAAGACCGTGATGCCGGCCATCATCGATGCGCACGGACACCTCGGTTACCGCCGGGGCGCGAGCTTCCGGATCGAGAACTACACGCGCGAGAACCTGCTCGATCACCTGCAGCGGCTCGCCTATCACGGCGTCGCGGCGTTCATGAGCATGGGCACGGAGCGCGACCTCGGCTACGCGTTGCGCGACGAGCTGCGCGCCGCTCCGCCGGCGGCCGTGGCGCTCTTCCTGACGGCGGGCCGCGGGCTCGCGATGCCGAACGGCGGGCCGGCGCCGCCGCTCCGCGATGCGCCGTACGGCGTGTCGACGCCGGACGAGGCGCGCGCGGCCGTGCGCGAGCTGGCGGCAAAGAAGATCGATCGCTACGTGAAGATCTGGGTCGACGACCGCGAGGGGCAGGTCACGAAGCTGACGCCCGAGCTGTTCACCGCGGCCATAGACGAGGCGCACAGGCTCGGGCTGCGGACGGCCACCCATACGCAGGACCGCGAGGACGTGAAGGCGATCCTGCGCGCCGGCGTCGACGGGCTGGCGCATCCGCCGTGGCGGCTCGGGCAGGAGGTGGACGAGGAGCTGGTGGCGCTCTTCAAGGAGCGGCCGCACGTGTTCGTGCTGCTGACGCTCTGGGGGACGCGCAATCAGATCTTCGGTCCGCGGCCGGCGTGGATCGACGATCCGCTGCTCGGCGAGACCTTCACCGAGGAGGACATCCGGCTGCTGGAGAACCCGAAGGTGCCCGCGGACGCGCCGGCCCGCTGGAAGGCGGGCGTGGTGCCGCGCGGCGTCGCCCGACTGAAGGCCGCCGGCGTGCGCTTCGGCCTCGGCGACGACGCCGGGGCGACCAACGGCGCGCAGTACTTCGGGTTCGGCGCGCACATGGAGATGGCGAGCATGGTGGAGGCGGGGCTGACGCCCGCCGAGGCCATCACGGCGGCGACCCGCAACTCGGCGGAGATTCTCGGGCTCGATCGGCTCGGCGCGGTCGCGGTGGGCAAGAGCGCCGACTTCATCGTCCTCGACGCGAACCCGCTCGAGAACATCCACAACACGCGGCGGATCAACGCCGTCTACCTGCGCGGGCAGGCGGTGGATCGCGCCGCGCTGCGCGCGAAGTGGACGGGGGCGCGGACGACGGAGTAGAGCGTCATCACGGCACCGGGACACGGTCAGGGCGCGGGGGCAGCGCGGTCAGCGGCGTGACCTCTTTGGTGGGCGGCGCACCCGCCGAGGCCTCCGTCAGCCCCTTGAGCCCGATCCCCGCCATCAGCGATTCGTACGCAAGGCTCTGGTACTGCACGAGCGTCAGCGCAGCATCCGTGGCTTCCCGCACGAGAAGGCCCCGAGACACCGTCAGTGCCGCAATGCCGCCCAGCACCATCCCCGCCAGGGATCCCAGGTAGACGCCATCGTCATGACGCTCGATGAAGAAGATGCGTCCTCGGCTCTGTGCCAGCTCGTGCAGGAGTCCACCTACGGCCCCGAGTGAGAACGCGAGAACCGTCGGATGCTGCCCGTACGCGAGGGTCGCAGCAACCAGGAATCCGACGGAGAAGAGTCCGGTGAGCGCCAGCGACCACTTGGCTTTGCTGTCCATTCAACCCTCCAGCTTTTGATGACCCGACCACTCGATCACGACACTCCGAGGGTCTGCCGCTCGGCGAATCCCCACTTGAACGATGACAAGACGAACCCGCCGGTTCTTGGCGCCCCCGGCGCCGGGGGCGCCTGTCCGCCAACCGCCACGCCGAGCCAGAGATTGTCCGCCAGCCGTCGTTCGTAGCCGACCGACAGCCGTCGACTGTCGGAGAAGCGGCCTCCTTCCGGCCGCGTCCAATCGAAGAGGGCTTCCAGCGCGACGCTGGAGTCTGACGTGCCAAGGCGGAACTGAAGGCCGAACAACCATGCGTCCCGTGTCGACAGACCTTTGCCCTCGCCTCCAAGCACCTCCTCCTTGCTCCGGAAGCGCGTATGGAGCAACACCTGCGCGGAGTCTTCAAGCCCGGGGTAGCCTTCGAACCCGTACGCAAACGTCGTCCACGCGCCGCCGCCGGTCGACTCGAGGTCGTCAAGCGCGCCACTTGCGCTGGTCCAGGCCGGAGCAACGGCCGCAGTCCAACTGGTCGCGTTCCAGTTTCGCCGCCGGGCCTGCTGGCGGCATGCGTCCACCGCCACACGGACCTGCTCGACGTAGGTGTCGACCGCCGCGTTGAACTTCTGCTCTTCTTCGAGCCCCCGCTTGAGGAACAAGGCCCATTGTTCCGCCTGCTCGAGCGTCGGATTGGGCGGCAGCGGCGGCACTATAAATTGCGGCCGCGTCGGCAGACCCGGGCGCCGGTCGAAACACGCGTCAAGCTGCTGGTCTGTGCGCGGATCGCCGCGATCGAGGAGCGTGACGCGAACGCCGAGTGCAGCCCGCGTGGCTTTGTCATCGTCGTCCGACGCCTTGACGGTCGCCACCGACAACTGCAGGCGCGACAGGAAGCGGATTCCGTAGCGCGCCTGATAGTCGGTCAGCTGCAGGACGTCTCCAGCCAGCACGAGGTACGGCGCCACGTCGATGGCGACACCTGACTGGAGCACGCCGTGGCGGTCGATGCCGTTGAGAATCGCCGTGGCGAGCCGCCGCACCGTGGTGGGACGGGAGATCTCCTCGGGGGTGACGCCCAGCACGGTGAACGCGGGCGAGTCCGGTACGGCCAGGTCGACCATCGAGGCCCGGATCTTTTCGAGCTCCATGGCGATATCGGCCGACGACTGGAGGAGGCCCGGCGGAAGTGGCGGGGCTGCTGGCTGCGCCCCGACCCGGGACGCGATCAGAAGCCCCAGGAGTGTCAGGACAACATGCCGCCTCATGGCATGACCCTCAGCTGAAGCATGCCCGTCGTATGTGGGCGCTCCATCGTTCCGCTTCCGCCGTCCAGCCCGGCAATGTGCCCGTCCTGGAGCACGCGAACAGTGACGGAGAACGGGGCGTCGGCCGGTCCCGCTGCGTGCGCGACGAGCCCTGCCTGCCACCACAGAAGGTGCCCGTCGAGCTGCGCGAGCGGCTTTGGGAACGGAAACTTGTCGGGTTTGTCGTCACTTGTCTTGCCGGCGCCAACCGCAATCGGGTTGGCGCCCGTCGGGTCGTACAGCCAGAACTCAAAGTCGGCCCTGTGAAGGTGCCCCACGACGATTTCCACTTCCGGCGCTCCACCGCCGGCTTTGAGCCTCGCAACGGGCATGCTGCACCTCTCTTCGTGCGGCCGCTGAGCGTCGCTCGGGCGGTAGCGACAAGACCGAAGGTTTCTCGAAAAACTCGACTGCGCGGAGCCGGAGCGCCGACATCTTACCCAGTTTCGTTGAGCAATTGTCGCCGCATCGTGCCAGACCGCCGGCATTCACCGCGGTCATGCCACCCGAGGTCCAGGCGAGTCGGACCGGGGTCGGGGAGCGGCGGCTCACCGCCGAGTACATCGCGGCGCGCGCGCTGATCGATGCCGCGTCGCTGGAAGAAGCCGCCCCGAAGATTCTCGCCGGCATCTGCGAGGCGCTCGGCTGGGACCACGGCGCCCTCTGGGCCATCGAGCGCGAGATCGACGCCCTCCGGTGCGTGCACATCTGGAACGCGCCCGCGGTCGCCTTCCCGGAGTTCGACACGATCAGCCGCACGTCGACCTTTCAGCGTGGCATCGGCCTCCCCGGGCGGCGACGCGCGAATCGATTGCGTATGCGTTCCGTGAGCTGTTGATGAACGCCATCGAGTGGGGAGGGCGTCTCGATCCGGCGCGCAAGGTGCGGATCGCATGTCTCCGCTCCACGCGCATCCTCATGTATCGCATTGCCGATCCGGGACGGGGATTCAACATCGACGACCTGCCGCACGCGGCAATCAGCTACGGCCCCGACGCACCCATCGAGCACATCAAGGTGCGGGAGCAAAAAGGGCTACGTCCTGGAGGCTTTGGCCTGCTGACCGTTCGCGCCAGCGTCGATGAGCTGCTCTACAACGAAAAGCGAAATGAAGTCGTGTTCGTCAAGTACCTCGACGGCGATCGCGCGCGCGGCGCGCCGTAGCGGTCGCAGGCCGCGCCCCCTGTGACGGCTTCGGTGCCGGCCTGGGCGGCCGCCCTTTCACTACGTGGAGCGGCTGGCGGGGCGAAGAAGGTTTGCGGGGCATGGGAAGACGTGGTGCCGGCGTCCCGGTTCGCTTATTTGGCGCGACCGGGAAAACCGCGGGCGACCATCCCCACCCGGTAGAGTGAGCCGGCGCCGGCAATGTAGAGCGTGCGCTTCTCCGGGCCGCTGAAGGCGAGATTCTGGCAGTCGGCCGGCGGGCACCGCACCGGGATCGTGCCGAGCCGGCGGCCCTGCTCGCTCAGCACTTCGACGCCTCCTCCGGTGGCCACGTACAGGCGGCCGTCGCTGTCAATCGTCATGCCGTCGGCGAACGTTGGAATGCCGCCGAGGCCGTTGTCGCGCGTGCTGCGGCCCGTGATGGTGCCGAAGCCGCGCCGGTTCCGCACCAGACCGTCCGGTTGAATATCCCAGGCGATCACCTCGGTCCCGTTCGAGTCGCTCACATAGAGCGTTTTTTCGTCGTGACTCAACTGGATGCCGTTCGGCCGGATCATCCTGTCCTCGATCCGGATGGCGCGGCCGCCGGGCGGGATGTAATACACGGCGGGCGGCAGCCGCGGCCCGAGCGGCGTGCCGAGCCGTTTGACGAGCGCTTCGGCCTGCTGCGTCGTCAGCCCCGGATCGGTTAAGTAGACGCCGCTGGTTCTGGCCGCGATGAGATCGTTCGGCCGGCTGAACGGCTTCCCTTCGTAGCTGTCGGCGAGCACCGCGACGCTCTCCGGCGGGTAGATGACGCCGATGCGGGTCGATCCCTCCCACGCCTGCGCCGAGATCAGCCGTCGCTTCGCGTCTTCGGTGATTCCGTGCGATTCGTTCGACTCGGCAACGAGCACCGAGACCTCGTTGGTCCCCGGGTTCAGCCGATGGATGCGGCGGGCGCCAGGCTCGGAAAAGACGAGGGTGCCGTCGGTCAGCCCGATCGGGTCGTCCAGCCCGTTGAATCCGGTCAGGATCCGCTCGATGGGAGTTCCTGCCGCGACGACTCCCGGAATCTCGAGTGCGGTCCCGACGACAACCGGCGACTGTGCGGCCTGCGCGCGCAGCACGCCATCGTGCGCGGCCCCGAGGCTCAGCGCGCATACCGAGAAGATGGTGAGGTGCGTCAGTTTCATCGTCATTAGAATGAAGCATGCCCGGGCGGGAATGCTATCACTGCAAGCAGTGGATCGAGCCGGGCGAGGCGCACGACTGCTGGACGACAACCGAAGCCGCGCTGACGGAGGACTTGTCGGAGGACCTGCGCGAGGCGTGGGAGCGGCTGCGCGAGACGGCCGCCGCGCGCGCATCCCGGACGACGGTGGTCAACGTCGTACATATCAGACACCGAGACGAGGTGGAGCCCCCGATCACCGACTGGCTCAAGGAGGCCTACGACGTGTCGGAGGCCCTGAGCGCCACGGGTGCGGTGAAGCGGGCACGAAAGATGAAGAAACACACCGCGTAACGCATGGCGAAGAAACCAGGAAAACTCGCTATGCGGAATGTTACCCATGAGCCGGAATGGATGAAGGTCTCGGGCGCTGTCGAGTCGACAGAGTGGAAAAGCGCGGCGTAGGCGGTCCGAATCGAAACTTGGCTACTACCAGCGTTGCACAAAATACTGCAAGACCTTCGGCGTGGATCCGTGCAATCCGTATTATTCTGCGAGCCTCAATTTGTGAAGCGCCGGGTGTCGCGGCTTCACGGCACGTGTGGGCCTCATATTGCGCGAGAGGTCGGCGTGGACACGTCTCGGCTCAATCTTATTGGTCAATCAGAGCGGTTTCTCGCCGCATTCCGGATGATCGAGCGGCTGGCGACGTGCGAGGCGACGGTCCTGATCGAAGGGGAAATCGGCACCGGCAAGGAAGTCGCCGCGCGCGCCATCCATTACCTCGGTGGCCGACGCAACGGCCCCTTCACGCCGATTAACTGCGGCGCCATGCCCGACAGCCTGTTCGAGAACGAGCTGTTCGGCCACGTGCGTGGGGCGTTCACCGATGCGCGGGACACGTCCGGCGGTCTGATTGCCAACGCAGACGGCGGCACGCTTTTCCTGGACGAAGTGGAGGTGCTGAGCCCGAAAGGACAGGTGGCGCTGCTGCGGTTCCTGCAGGACGGCACGTACCGGCCCCTCGGCGGTAAGCGGCTGGTGACCGCGAATGTGCGTGTCATCGGCGCCAGCAACGTGTCGCTTCGGGAGCTCGTGGCGCGCGGGGAGTTCCGGGCGGACCTGATGTACCGGCTCGCGGTGATGCCGCTCGTTCTTCCGCCGCTGAGGGCGCGCGAAGGGGACGTCAGCCTTCTCGCGCACCACTTCCTTGCGCGCTTCAACGCGCAATACCGCACCTCGAAGCGGCTGTCGCCCGCATCGCTCGCCGCGCTCGAGGCGCACACCTGGCCCGGCAACGTGCGCGAGCTCGAAAACGTCCTGCACCGGGAGGTGCTGCTGTGTGACGGCGAGACGATCGAGCTGGCGGACCGCCTTCCGCCGTCCGCAGCGCCGGGCGGGCCAGGCCGGGGGAGGGTTGCGTTCGAACGGGGATTCCGCGCAGCGAAAGCGTCCTGTGTCGCCGACTTCGAACGGCGCTTCGTGTGCTGGGCGCTCGAACAGAGCGGCGGGAATGTGTCGGCCGCCGCCCGGCGCGCCGGCAAGGAACGCCGCACATTTGCCCGGCTCGTAAAGAAGTACGCTGTCGATCGCGATCGCCTCGCCGGCTGACCGCGACATCGCCACCCCACCCCGGGGCGTCGCCGCCCTCTCCGATCCTCTCGACTGTGCGCGCCGGCGGGCTTCGTCGGCGGCAGGCATGGGGCGACGATGCCCCACATCGCGTCGCCCCGGCGTGTCGCCGCCCCTGAAATCCCGCACATTTCATCGAACACGCGATCGGCGCGGCGTTTGCCTCTCATACCGGGTTGTGACGCGCTCGGATCCGGATGAGGGCGCATGGCGATCCGAGCAGATCGAGACTGCGGTCCGGGAGATCGAGCGATACCTGCTCGCGCACCCGAACGCGAGCGACACGCTGCAGGGAGTGCAAGACTGGTGGCTCGCGGGGCTTGCCACGACGCCGAGCCTGGAGGTTGTCCAGGCCGCGCTCGATCGGCTGGTGGACGCCGGCGTTGTTGCCGGGCGGCCCGTTCCGGGAGGCATCGTGTACAGGCGCGTGAGGCAGGAGGATAGGGTGTGACGGTCGCTGAGGCGGTGTCGTGATTCATCTGTCCGTCGCACAAGTGGTGCGCGAATTGAACGCGTACCTGAACCTGCGTTCACCCGGCATGTCGGAGAACCGCGTCACGGCGGGAAGCCTGTTCGACCTGAACGGCCAGCCCGGCGCGTCGACGCGCAACCGCATCGCGGTACAGGTCGTCAACGTCGAGGAGAACGGCGTCTATCGCTCGGCAGAGACGCACCGCACCCGCGACGACGGCATGCACGAGCGCGTCAAGCCGAGTGTGCGCATCAACGTGTACGTGCTGTTCGTCGCCAATCTGGATGACTACGCGGAGGCCCTGAAGGCGATCTCGCTCGTCATTGCCTTCTTCCAGAACCGCTCGACGTTCGAGGTTTCGGGCAACGGCGACGGGGCAAGCCGTGTGATCTTCGACCTCTACTCGATGACCTTCGAGCAGCAGAACCACCTCTGGGCCTCCCTCGGCGCGAAGTACATGCCCTCGGTCATGTACAAGGCTGCCATTCTCGACATCCGCGACACGCTGGTATCGGCCGAGCTGCCGCCGGTCGAAGAGATCGCGACCAGGAGCTGATCCGCCATGCACGTCGCATTCAGACGACTGTTCCGCGTCCGCGTGCGCCACGACTGGTACGCCGACAGCCAGGTACGCGAAGACGATTTCGAGGTGGTGCCGACGCCGTCGACCACGTCGCTGCTCGAGGAGCTCGGGCTTCGGACGCGTGCGCTGCCCGACGGGCTCACGGTGTACGGCGAAGTCGAGCCGGGATCCGCGCCTCCGCTCCTGAGGCGCCCGCTCGGCCCGATCTCGCTGCGCTTCGCGTTCGAGCTGAGGGCGCCCACCACGCCGCTCCTCAACATCACCGAGCTGCCGCCGTTCAAGCCGGCGCAGACGATCTTCTGCCTGGATAACCTGCGGGAGGACATCGCCTCGGGACGCAAGCATCTCTCCGACAGCATGGCCGGTGCGCGCTTTGGGGCAGCGGTGACACTGGTGACCCGCCCGGCGTACACGCATACGCTCGGCGCGCCGGCCGCCACGGCGACGGTCACGATTCGCGATCGGTTCGGCGCGACGGTCGCGACGCTGGAGGCGCGCTCGCCGGACGGCACGACGCCGCAGAACGCCTGCCCGCTCGATCTCGCGTCGGTGCCGAAGGTCGTGCCCGGCCGCTATCGGATCACGGACGACCGGGGCGGCGTGTCGGCCATCTATTACGACCCCGGTCTGGCGGCGTCGCGGCCGTTCGCTGTGATCGAGATCTACACGCGCACGGAGGCGCTGACGCCGGACGGCAGCGATCGCGTCCCGGCGTCATACCGCTTCCTCTCCGGCGACACGGTCACGGGCCTCGACCCGTACTTCGTCCAGTTGACGGCGATCGCCACGACGTGGCGCTTCATCGTGACGAAGAAGTACGCGAACAACTCCGTCACGCTCGCCTCGCTGGCGATTACAGGACCGGTCGCCTTCACGCGCGTGCTGAGCGGGAGCCGCGTAGTGTTCACGTCCACGACGGCCGTTCGTCTCTCGGCGAGCCGCAGAGGGCTCAAGCTGATCCAGCAGCCTCCGACGAGGGACGTCCGTGATCTGCCCGATCCGGATCTCCAGACGCCGCTCGGAAAGGTTCCCGCGGTGCCGAATTTCGTGTCCGACCTGTTTGTGTACGTCTAACCGATTGCGCAGGTGAAGCATGCCTACTTACAAGACCCCGGGCGTCTACACCGAGGAAATCTCGAAGCTCCCGCCGTCGGTCGCGGAAGTCGCGACCGCCATCCCGTCGTTCATCGGCTACACCGAGAAGGCGGAGCGCTTCGGGCAGAACCTCAAGAACGTGCCCACGCGGCTGAAATCGCTGCTCGAGTACCAGGAGATCTTCGGCGGCGGATTCGTGGTTCCGAACTTCGACGTGATCCTCGATGAGACGAACGGCTATGCGGTGAACCGGGTGACGCCGACGAAGCGCTTCTACATGTACGACGCGATCCAGATGTACTTCGACAACGGCGGCGGGCCGTGCTACGTCGTCTCGGTCGGCAGCTACTCGGACAGCGTGTCGATTGGCAACGAGGCGACGCCGGCCACCACGCCCGGCCTCCGTGTCGGCCTGAAAGCCGTCGAGAAGTGCGACGAGCCGACAATCCTCCTGTTCCCCGATGCGCCGCTGCTTCCCGCCTCGGCCGACTTCTATTCGATCCAGCAGCGGGCGCTCGACCAGGCCGCCCGCCTGATGGACCGCGTCGCCGTGCTCGACCTCAACGAGCAGCCGAAGCCGCCGCCAACGGTGCCCCCCATCGATTTCAACGCCGTCGTCCAGGAGTTCAGGGACACGATCGGCATCAACAACCTGAAGTACGGGGCGGCATATACGCCCTGGCTCTTCTCGGCCTACCCGAAGACCGTGCCCTTCTCCAGCTTCAATGGCGGCGATGGGACGCCGAGGGTCAAGGACAAGGCGGCCACGGTCGTCGACCTCACCAACCTGCCCATTGACCCGCGGCTGAATGCGCTGGTCAGCGCGGCCAACATCGCGATCGCCGACCGGGCCGCCATCGAGACCAAGATCGACGCCCTGCGGAAGACGACGACGCCGGCGTTCACCTACGCCACGATTGCCGACCGCTACGGCAAGGTGCGCCGGGCGGTGACGCAGACGAGCGACGCCAACGCCAAGACCAACATCGTCGCGCTCATTACCCTGGCGCGGGAAATCGCGGTCAACATCGCCACATGGCGCGCGGCCGTGAACAACCCCGAGCTGCGTCGTGACATCGACACGATGGCCAAGGACCGCGTGGGGCCGGCAGTGACGAGCCTGATCAAGCTCGAAAAAAACGATTCGGTCCAGAACCAGTTCGACCCGGTGCGCACCGATACGCAGGTCGACACCGACTACGCGGGCTATGACGGCCTCGGCTGGCTGGCGGGTCCGGTCAGCGGGATCGCCCAGTCCACCCGCGACTATTCGAAGGACGAGTCGGTTACGCCTGCGGTGTCGCTGACGGCGGCTGCGACCGCGAACCAGATCGCCAAGGACGTCGACAAGGTCGTCGACGACCTGCTCGCCTTCATCGACGCGGTGCGCGCGGCGGCCTCCACGCGGCGCGACCTCGCGGAGAAGACGCTGTACGGGGAACACAAGGTCATCCGGAACATCGTCGACGCGATCAAGAAGGAGCTCTCGCGCGTGCCCCCGAGCGGCGCGGTCGCCGGCGTGTACGCGATGGTCGATCGCACGCGCGGCGTCTGGAAGGCGCCGGCCAACGTCAGCCTCGCCAGCGTCGTCGCGCCGACGCAGGCGATTGACTACTACGACCAGGAGGACCTGAACGTCGACGTGAACGGCGGCAAGTCAATCAACGCCATCCGCGCCTTTACGGGTGCCGGGACGCTGATCTGGGGCGCCCGCACGCTGGCCGGCAACGACAACGAATGGCGCTACGTCCCCGTACGGCGGTTCTTCAACATGGTCGAGGAATCGCTCAAGAAATCGACGGCGTGGGCGGTCTTCGAGCCGAACGATGCCAACCTCTGGACCAAGGTGAAGGGGATGATCGACAACTACCTGATCCAGAAGTGGCGCGACGGTGCGCTCGTCGGCGCCACGGCCGACAAGGCGTTCTTCACCCACGTGGGCCTCGGGATCACGATGACCCCCCAGGACATCCTGGAAGGCCGGCTGATCATCGAGGTCGGCATGGCGGTCGTGCGTCCGGCGGAGTTCATCATCCTGCGCTTCTCCCACAAGATGCAGGAAGTCTAAAGGAGAGCATCCATGCCCTATCCACTGCCAGTTTTTCACTTTTCCGTCGACTGGGGCGGCACGCAGGTCACCTTCTCCGAGGTGACCGGCCTCAACATCGAGGTCCAGCCGATCGAGTACCGCGACGGCAACAGCCCCGACTACTCGCCGTCCAAGATGCCGGGCATGAAGAAGTACGGCAACCTCACGCTGAAGCGCGGCGTGTTCGCCAGCGACAACGAGTACTACGCGTGGGTGCAGGAGATCGCCCTGAACAAGATCGAGCGCCGCAACATCATCATCAGCCTCCTGAACGAGGAGCACGCGCCGGTGATGATGTGGAAGGTGATCAATGCCTGGCCGACCAAGCTCACCTCGCCCGACCTGAAGGCGAGCGCGAACGAGGCGGCGATCGAGACGATCGAGATCGCGCACGAGGGCATCGAGATCGAGAACAAGTGAGCGGCCGTCGATGCTCGATCTGCCGGTCGTTTTTCACTTCCGAGTCAGCTTCGGCCCGGACACCGAGGACGGCGACGGCCGGTTCCAGGAGGTCTCCGGCCTCACGGCGGAGGTGTCGGTCGAGGAGTACCGCGAGGGCGGGCTGAACGTGCACGC
>JACPTI010000030.1 GCA_016192845.1 Acidobacteriota bacterium | reverse complement strand
GTTCTTGAAGCGCTTGAGCCGTCCGATCCCTTCCCGCTCCCGCTCCTCGAGGGCCACCTCGATGCGCGTGATCTCCTGTTCGAGCCCGGGAATCAGGACCTGCTCGAGCGCGTTGATCTTTCGCGACGCCTTGCGGATTTCCCCGCCGAGCCGCTTCAGCCGCAGCTCCTCGGAGCTGATGGCGATGAGCGTTTCGGCCGCCTCTTCGTGCCGCCGCGCCGCCTCGGCCGCCGCCAGCCCCCAGCCGACCGGCGAGGCGCCGCGCGCGTCCGACGCGCGCACGAGCTGCGGGCCCCTGACCTCGGGGCTCGGAATCCCCCAGACCTTCCGCGGCTCGATCGCGAGCGGAATCTGCCGGGTCGCGGCGAGCGCCAGCGAGGCGAGCGTCTCCTCGCCGTGCAGGGCGCGCGCCAGAGTGAGCGCGCGCGTCGCCTCGCGCAGGCGCGTCGCGAGCTGCTCCCGCCCGGCGATGACGCCGCGCGTCAGGCGGACGAACTCGCTGGCCAGCGCTTCACGCTTGTTTCGGAGCAGCTCGGCCCCCTTCAGCGCCACCTGCCGGCGCCCCCGGGTGACGAGCAGCCCCATCCGCGTGGAGGGCACCCGTTCCATCGTTGTCTCCTTGCGGCCGATAGCGCTCGATGAGCGCGCGCCCGATCCGCGTCAGCGCCTCGGAGGGAAACGCGCCGAGCAGCCGCCAGCCGATGGCCAGCGTCTCCTCGATCGACCGGCGCTCGTCGCCCTGCGCGATGAATTCGGTCTCGAAGCGATCGGCAAAGGCGAGAAACGCGCGCTCCTCGTCGCCAAGCCCCGCCTCGCCCACAATCGCCACCATCCGCCGGACGTCCCGGCCGCGCGCGTAGCAGGCGTAGAGCTGGTCGGCGACGGCCCGGTGGTCCTCGCGCGTGCGCTCGGCGCCGATGCCGAGGTTCATCAGGCGGGAGAGCGACGGCAGCACGTCGATTGGCGGGAAGAGCCGCTTCTGCTCGAGCGCCCGCGACAGCACGATCTGCCCTTCCGTGATGTAGCCGGTCAGATCCGGGATGGGATGCGTGATGTCATCGTCGGGCATGGACAGGATCGGGAGCTGCGTCACCGACCCGGCGCGCCCGCGGATCCTGCCTGCTCGCTCGTACAGGCTCGCAAGATCGGTGTACATGTAACCCGGGTACCCGCGGCGGCCCGGGATCTCCTCGCGCGCCAGCGCCACTTCCCGGAGCGCCTCGCAGTAGTTGGTCATGTCGGTCAGCACGACGAGCACGTGCATCCCGTGTGTGAAGGCGAGGAACTCAGCCGTCGTGAGCGCGCAGCGCGGCGTCATGAGCCGCTCGATCGTCGGGTCGTCGGCGAGATTCAGAAAGACGACCGTCCGCTCCTGCGCGCCCGAGCCCTCGAACGCGTGCAGGTAGTAGTCCGCCTCGCGGAAGGGAATGCCGATGGCGGCAAAGACCACGGCGAACGGCTCACCCGTCCGGACGCGCGCCGCGCGGACGATCTGCGCCGCCAGCGCGTGCGCCGGCAGCCCCGCACCGGAGAAGATCGGCAGCTTCTGCCCGCGGACGAGCGTATTCAGGCCGTCGATCGCCGAGACGCCGGTCTCGATGAACTCCGACGGGCGCTCCCGGCGCACGATATTGATGGCCGAGCCCGTGATCGAGAGGACCGCTTCGGGAATCACGGGCGGCAGCCCGTCGAGCGGCTCTCCGATCCCGTTGAACGTCCGCCCGAGCATCTGCCGCGCCACCGGGAGCGTGGCGACGCGCCCGGTGAAGGCGACCTCGGCCCGCGCGGGACGGATCCCCTGCGTGTCCTCGAGCACCTGGATGACTGCGTGCGTCTCCGACAGCTCGATCACCTGGCCGCGGCGGCGCTGGCTCGCGCCGAGACGGATCCACACCATCTCGCCGAGCCTGGCGGCTCTCACGCCCTCGACGAAGAGGAGCGGGCCGGCAATCGCGGTGGCCGAGCGCGCCAGACGGGTAACCAGCTCCATGGTCAGTGCCCCTTTACTCGAGCGAGCGTGTCGTCGATCTCGGCCACGAGCGCCGCGCCGGCGGCGTCCATGCGCTCGGCCGGCACCTCGCCGAGGCGCAGCAGCCGCTCGTCGAGCCCGGCCGCGAGAATCGCGCGAAGCGGCGCGCCCGCCTCGATACTGGCCGCGGCCCGGCGGGCGAAGTGGAGAATCGTGCGGAGCATCGCGAGCGCTTTGGCCGGCAGGCACGCGGCATCGACGTCGTGGAACGCGTTCTGCCGTAAGAACCCCTCCCGCAGCAGCCGCGCCGCCTCGAGCACGATCCGCTCCTGGTCCTGCACCGCTTCGAGGCCGACGAGCTGGACGATCTCCTGCAGCTCGCGCTCGCGCTCGAGCAGCCGCATCGCCTCCTGCCGGAGTGCGGCCCATTCCTCACTCACCTCGCGCTCGAACCAGGCGGCCAGCCGGTCGGCGTACAGCGTGAAGCTCTGGGTCCAATCGATCGCCGGGAAATGGCGGCGATGCGCGAGATCCGTGGTGAGCGCCCAGAGCGCACCCGCCACACGAAGCGACGCCTGGGTCACCGGCTCGGAGAAGTCGCCGCCCGGCGGCGAGACGGCGCCGGTGACCGTCACCGCGCCTTCGCCGTCGCCGCTCAGCGGTACCACGCGCCCCCCGCGCTCGTAGAACTGCCCGAGGCGCGTGGCGAGGTACGTCGGGTAGCCCTCCTCGCCCGGCATCTCGGATAGACGCGCCGAGATCTCGCGCAGCGCCTCGGCCCAGCGGGAGGTGCTGTCGACCATGAGCGCCACCTGGTAGCTCATGTCGCGGAAGTACTCCGCGAGCGTGATCCCCGTGTAGATGGAGGCCTCCCGGGCCGCGACCGGCATATTGGACGTGTTGACGACAAGCACCGTCCGGTCCATGAGCGGCGCGCCCGTGCGGGGATCCTTGAGCCTCGGAAACTCGGCGAGCACGTCGGTCATCTCGTTTCCGCGCTCGCCGCACCCGACGTAGACGATGACGTCGGCCGCCGCGAACTTCGCCAGCGTCTGCTCGAGCACCGTCTTGCCGGTGCCGAAACCGCCCGGGATGATGGCGGTGCCCCCGGCGGCGATCGGAAAGAAGACATCCAGCACGCGCTGACCGGTGAGGAACGGACGCTCGGGGGTGAGCCGGCGCAGAAACGGCCGCCGCTGCCGAACGGGCCACCGCTGCAGCATCGAGAGCGTCCGGCCGTCCTCGAATACCACGATGGGATCGGTGACGGTCGCCTCGCCTGGCGTGACTTGCCGGACGCGGCCCGACATTCCGGGCGGCACCAGGATCCGGTGCACGACGCTCGCCGTCTCCTGCACCACGCCGACGACGGCGCCCCCCTCGAGCTGGTCGCCTGGATCGACCCGCGGCACGAACCGCCAGCGGCGCTGCCGGTCGAGCGCCGGATGCACCACGCCGCGCACGATGAAGTCGCCCGACCGCGCCGCGAGCGCCTCGAGCGGACGCTCGATGCCGTCGACCACCTGGCCGAGAAGTCCTGGGCCGAGCTCCACCCCGAGCGGCTCCCCGGTGGCTTCGACCGGCTCGCCGAGCATCAGGCCGGCGGTTTCCTCGTACACTTGCAGCGTCGCCTGCCCGCCGCGGATGCGGATGACTTCCCCCAGCAGGCCGTCGTGCCCCACGCGCACCACCTCGTTGAGCGCCACGCCGTCGAGGCCCTGGGCCACGACCGTGGGGCCTGAGATCCGGACGATGGAACCGGTCATGGGCTCCGCCCCCGCCATCCCGTCGCCCATGACCGGTTGGCCAGTATCTCTTCCACCCCACGGCGCAGGTCCGGGGTCCCCATCGCGCACGCCTGCGCGATGGGGTGGAGGTATGCGCCGTGGGGGCCCCGGCTTTGGCGCGCCTCGCGCGCTGGGACCGCTATACGGCTCTTGCGGGTCACGTGCGCGAGAGTCTCGCAATGAGCCGTCTAGCGGTCCGACCCGTTGCTCTGGTGCGCTCACTGCGGCCTCCTCACGGCTGAATCTTGATGTGGTAGCCAATCGCGCGGCGGATGAGCGCCGAGACGTACTCTTCCCCGCCCACACGTTCGCCCCATCGGGCCGGCAGCGTGAACGGCAGCACGATCGGCACGCCGTCGCGGCTCACCCGCTCGAGCACGTCTTGCGGCACGCCGCCGAGGAGCTCTTCGTCGATCGCGAGGATGCCGAGGCCCGGCTCCTCGACGAGCGCGGCAAGGCGCTCGGCGGTAACCGGTCCACTCACTTCCTCCACCGGCACGCCGGCGAGCCGGAACCCGAGGCCCGCGCCCGGCCTCGTCACCACCTTCAGCCGGTATTCGGTCATCCCGCCTCCTCACGGCTCGACCAGCTCGAGCAGCTCGGCCGCCGGCAGCCCGAACTCCGCACCGCGCAGCACGAGGCGGATCCGCTCGATCTCGGCGCGCCGCTCGAGGACGAACGACAGGGGAACGGCGAGCGAGAGCGGGTTCCGCAGCGCTTCGCGCCGCATCGCCTCGCCCAGCGCGCGCTGGAGCAGTTGGTCCGTCGCGACGGGATCGTCGAGCGCGGCCAGCGTCACGAGCCCCGCCGCCGCCAGGAGCCGCCCCTCGCGCGCGAGCGCCGCCTTGAGCGATGCCGCGTCGAGCCGGGCGTACTGGCGGTAGCGGCGTGGGCCGATGACGCGCCCCCCGGCGATGAAGAACTCGTCGGCCCCGCCGTGGCCGGCGATCTTGAGGAGGGTAGCGGCGTTCACGAGGTCGACCTGCGCCTCCAGAAACGCAAGCAGCATCCGGCCGTCCTCGCCGTCACGCCGGGCCGCGTCGAGCGCCCGGCCGAACAGCACGCGATCGAGCGGCACCTCGAAGTACAGGAGGTCGCGGCGCTGCGCGTAGGCGGCGAGCCCCTCAACGAGCGCGCGGGCGTACGGGCTGCGCCACGTCGCCAGCAGATCGACCACCGTCTTGACCTCGCGCTGGCGCACCAGCTGCTCCAGCGCCGCGTGATCCAGCACGGGCGTCGGTGCCAGCAGCAGGAACATCCGCTCGGGCGCCTCTCCAGCGGCCACGCCGCGCAGGATCGTCTTGATGGTCCAGCCGTCTTCGAACGCCAGAATCGACCGGAAGAGCGCGCGCACCCGCGTTCCCGCCAGAAACCGGTCGATCTGCGCCAGGTCGTCCATCAGGCGGGCGCGAAGACCGCGTTCGGTGGCGGCGAGCTGGTCGGACTCGCCGCCGAGATGCGCCGTAACGGCTTCGCCGTAGTCGGTCCGCTTCAGGAATTCGAGACGGGCGGCGAGCCCCGGCTCCGCCAGGAGCGCCGCGATTCCCGCGCGGCCCAGCAGCCGGCTGCGCATGGCGCGGACGCGCGCGTTGGCGTAGTCACAGCCTTCAGCCATCGGTCACGTCTCCGAACAGCTCGCCAGCCAGCTCGCCTTCCAGCTGCTGCCAGGCTTTCTCCAGCCTCGACGGCAGCGAGTTGTCCAGAAGCTGCCGGCCACCCTCGAGCACCGCCACGACGCCTCCTCCCCCGCCGTCCTCGCCCGTCACGGTCGCGCGGCGGGCCAGCTCCGGATGCCGCCGCGCAAGAACATGCATGAACGCCGCTTCCCGTCCGGCACTGATGCGGAACTCCACGTTCCCGTCCCCCAGCTCCGGTACGATCTCGTCCACGAGCCGGGCGGCGAGATCCGCCTCGTCCAGCGCCGGCAGGCGGCGTTCAGCCTCCTGCCGGACCTCCGCCAGCAGGCGCCGCTGTTCGACGAGCAGCGTGCGGGCCTGTTCGAAGCGGGCGCGGTTGATGGCGCGCTGCGCCTCCTCCTCGAGACGGCGCTGCTCGGCGGTCACCGCGGCGTCCCGCCGCGCCGCCAGCTCACGGCGGACCTTCACGTCGAGCCGCTGGCAGCGCTGCTCGGCGTCCGCCTCGATCTGACGGATCTGGCGCTCGACCTCGTCTTCGAGCGCCTTGAGCAGCTCGTGATAGCCCACGGGCCTACCATCCCCCGAAGAGCAGGAGCATCGCCACCACGAAGCCGAGGATCACGATCGTTTCCGGAATCGCGAGCATCAGGATGACAATGCCGCGCAGCTCCGGCTTTTCGGCGATGGCGCCGGTGCCGGCCGATCCGATCCGGGACTGCACCCAGGCGGTGGCCAGGGCGGAGAGCCCGATGGCCAGCGCCGCAGCGATCGCGGTCAGGGCTCGTTCCATAGCGTTCTCCTCCTCAGCCCGTTATGCGGCCCCAAACGCGAATTTCGTACTCGTCTGCCGCGCCCGCATAACGGGCTAGGCGCGCGGAGCGCGCCAAAAGATACCGGCGAACCAGCCAAGGGGGCGCGGGATGTCACGCGGGAGCGCCCCTTGGCTGGTTTGTCAGCGCGAACGGCTCGTACGGTTTGCCGCCGCCTTCGAAGAACTTGTCGAAGAACTCCACGTAGTGAAGCCGCAACGCCTGAATCGTCGGACTGAACAGCCCCATGGCGAAATTCACCGCGTGGAGCGTCACCGCCGCCGTCACCCCCACCACCGGGGAGCTGAAGATCTCCACCATCCGGTTGGCGACCTCGGCCAGCATCACTGACGCGGTCCCGAGCGCCATGAGCCGCGCGTAGGAGAGGATGTTGCCGAGCGTGCTCACCAGCTCGATTGCCGCGATCGCGCCTCCGAGGAACACGGTGGCGACGGCGAGCAGTGCCAGTGCCACCAGTGCGGGCCGCTCGACCGTCGATGGGACGTACCCGACGTGCGCGAGTCCGGCCAGGATGGCGGCCGCGATGAGCGCGAGCACGACGGCCCTGGCCAGCGCCTCCCGTTCGTGGTGATGACGAAGCGCGCTCCACAGCGACAGGCTGATGCCGAGCACGACGTGGCACACGCCGAGGAGCAGCGCCATGGCCAGAAACGACAGAGCGGCCGTCCGGCGGTCGAACAGGATGGGGTGCAGGCCCAGCGGCTCACCGAGCGCGCCGAACAGCTCGCCGAAGAGCACTCCGAATGCGATGGCACTCATCGAGCTGGCCAGGGCGATGGTGGTGAGCTGTCGGCCAATCTCACCGCCCCAGCCCTTCAGCCGCGCCAGCAGCGTGAGCGCCAGCGCGAGCCCGCCGAAGCCGACGTCGCCGAGCATCACGCCGAAGAAGAGCGGGAAGAAGCCGGCCACGAACGGCGTCGGATCGATCGAGCCGTAGCGCGGCCATGCGACGAACCCGACGAGCGGCTCGAACGCCCGCACGTAGGGCGGGTTGCGCAGCACGACCGGCACGTCGTCGTAGTCGGTGGCGCTCACGGGATGGTCGACGACCATCACGCGTCCCTCGAAGGCGGCGTCGAGCGCGGCGGTCAACCGCACGCGTTGCTCGGCCGGCACCCACCCGTAGATGACGAAGGCGTGATCGGTCTCGCCGCACGAGGCCATCGCCGCCAACCGCGCGCGCCGGCTGCGGGCCGCCTGCAGCGCGGCGGTGAACGGCCGGTGCCACCGCCGCGAGATCGCCATGAGCCCGGCTTCGGCCTCGCGGATCTCCGCGGGCAGCTCCTGGCTCCGCCGCGTCAGGAGCAGCAGCGCGTCGAGCAGCGACTGACCCGTGTAACGCTCGGGAAGGCGGATCTCGGCGATCCCGCGCTCGAACAGAAATCGCGACACGGCCGGCGCGGCCTCGCGCGGCACCGTGAGGAGCACCCCGATCTGCTCCCGGTCGACGTTGCCCGAGAGCAGCACGCAGGCGCCGCTGGTCATCCGGCGCACCTCCCGCTCGAGGACGTGGAGGATCTCGGCGCGATCGCGCCGCAGGAGTATCCCGAGCGTCGTCACTTGCTCGCCCGCGGGCAGCGCGCGCCGGAGCGGCGCCAGCGCCGTGAGCAGGCGCGCGTAGCGCGCCGCCAGATCCCGCTCGGCCTGCAGCGCGTCGCGCCGGGCGCTGAAGGCCCTCACCTCCGCCTCGATCGGTGCCAGGCGAGCTCCGAACTCAGGCGCCGCGACGTCATCTGGAAGGCCCTCGTCCGCCCCGCCGGTGATCCGATCGGGCGCAGGCAGCAGCACGAGGAGCTCTTGCAGCCGCCCCGCGATGTCGGCAAGGGCACGTTCGGCCGCCCGCTCCGCGTCGACCAGCGGCACCACGCGAAGCGCCCGCCGGCCGTCGCCGCCGAGCGCGGCGCGCGGCCCGTCCGGCAGCGAGCGGATCTGGAGAACTCCTTCACCGTGCAGCACCTGGAGCGCCCGCGGCAGGAGGCGCCGCGGTCCGAGCACCTGGACCTTGCTCATTGAGACGATCATGGCGTCCCGCTTCCGGTGATGACAGCGAGCAGGCGCGCCAGGACGCGCTCCCGGTTGGCCGCCGCGTGCCGCGCCAGCATGGCGACGCGCTGCGCCGTCTCGTCGAGCACGCCCTCGAGCGCGGCGCCGAGCCGATGGGCCTGCTCGCTGCGCAGGCGCGCCAGCTCCTGGCGACAGTCGGCTTCAGCCAGCGCCTCGGCGCGCGCCGCGGCCTCGCGCGCCTCGAAGACGCGCGTCTCGGCGGCCCGGCGCGCCTCCCCCAGGCGGCGGCTCAACTCCTGCTCGTGCGCCCTCAACCTGGCCAGGGTATCCAGCTCGTCGTCGGCCGGGGGCACCGCGGTTGCTGCGCGCGTCGGAGTCACACTCCGGGATCACCAAGGTTCGTGCCTTTGTGCACAAGCGGCGGCGGCCGCGAATCTGGCGTGTTTTCGGCGGGTCCGAGCGGCGGCGCGCACACGCGCAGAGGTTCATGCGAGAAATCCTTTGCGGATCGGGAGAAATCCCGCACGGACGTCAGCGCGCCCGAACCGCTCGAGACGCTGCAGCCACGCGAGCCATCGGTCGACACCCTCACCAGTGACAGCCGAGAGCGGGATGAATTCCGGCCGTGGCATCACGCGGGCCAGCGCGTCGGCAATCGACTCGAGGCGCACGCCGGGGAGATGCGGAAGGAGGTCGATCTTCGTGATGAGCACGAGGTCCGCCTTGCGGAACATCACGGGGTGATCTGGCCCGTCGCGCGCCCGACGACCTCATGTCGAGCAAACGTCGTTCCGAGGTCCCGGGATCGCACATTGCACCTGTGAAAATGTGGGGAGCGATGGGGGCTTCACACGTCCGCCAGGAGGATGTGATCGCGTTCCTGGCCGCGCCCGCGGCGTACGGCCCCATGTGCCACCGCGTCGATCGTGTGGAGACGCATATCAGTATCGTCTTCCTCGCCGGCGACCGCGCATTCAAGCTGAAGCGCGCCGTGCACTTCCCTTACGTGGACTACTCGACACTGGAGCAGCGGCGGCGCTTCTGCGCGGAGGAAGTGCGGCTCAATCGCCGCACGGCGCCCGAGGTGTACCTGGGCGTCACGCCCCTCACACGATCGGAAACCGGCGTGCTGGCGATCGGCGGCACGGGCACGCCGGTCGAATGGCTGGTCGAGATGCGCCGGTTCGAGCAGGATCGGCTCCTCGATGCCGTCGCGAGCCGCGGTGAACTCGACGTCGAGATGGCGGCCGGGATCGGCGCGGCCGCAGCGGCGCTCCACGTTGCCGCCGCACCGAGGCGCGACCACGGCGGGCGGTCCGCGATGCAGTGGGTCGTCGAGGAGAACGATGCCGAACTGTCCGCCGCTGGTGCCCTCGTCGCGCAGCCGGCACGCGCACGGCTCCACGAAGCCTTGCTGCAGGCCTTGACGCGGCACGGCGATCTCCTCGACGCGCGCCGGGCGCGCGGCTGGGTCCGCGAGTGCCACGGCGACCTGCACCTCGGCAACGTCTTCCTCGCGGGCGATCGGCCGGTGCTGTTCGACTGCATCGAATTCAACGACGAGCTGTCGTGCATCGACGTGTTGTACGACGTGGCCTTCCTGGTCATGGACCTGCTGCACCGCAGCCTCCCCGCGCAGGCGAACGCGGCACTCAACGCGTGGCTGGAGCGGCTGCCGCAGTACGAGGCGCTCCCGCTGCTTCCGTTGTTTCTCTCGTGCCGGGCGGCCATTCGGGCCAAGGTGTCGATTACCGCCGCCGCGACGAATCAGGCGCCCGCGCAGATCGCCCGCCTGCAGCGTGACGCGGCCGCGTACCTGGATCGCGCGCTCGCGCTGATGTCGCCGGGCGCGGGCGCGATGGTCGCCATCGGAGGCCTTTCCGGATCGGGGAAATCGGCACTCGCCCGTCGCCTTGCGCCGGCGATCGGGCGGCCGCCGGGCGCGGTGGTGCTGCGGAGCGATGTCGTGCGGAAGCGCCGCTTCGGCGTGGAGCCAACCGAGCACCTCCCCGATAGCGCCTACAACGCGCCCGTCAATGCCGCGGTATACGGCGAGCTAACCCGGTCGGCACGCGAGGTCGCGCGTGCCAGGCACGTGGCGATCGTCGATGCGGTCTTTCCCACCGACGCATGGCGCCGGGCAATCCGCGATGCCGCGGCCGCTGAAGGCATTCCGTTCGTCGGCCTGTGGCTCGATGCGCCGCTCGGCGTCATGGAAGCGCGCTTGGCGGCGCGACGCGGCGACGCGTCCGATGCGACCGGAGCCGTGCTTCGCCGGCAGTACGCGCGCGCGACAATGCCGCTCGACTGGGCGCGAATCGACGCGTCACGCAGCCTGGAGCGCGTGGCGGATGCCGCGCTGGACCGGATCGCCGAACGGATCCAGGCGATCGCCCGATGAGGGCCGCCTCCTTCAGCCGCGCGTCCCGAGCAAGGCGCGCTCGAGCAGCTCGACGCCCGCGATTCCCGTGGCAGCGCCGCGGACCGGACGATTCGCCGACGAAAGCGCCAGCAGCGCAAGACCCGCCGCGCCCGCGACGAGGCGAGCGGTCGGACTCCACCGCGCCCAGCTCGACGGCACCCGGGCGATCTTCCGTGGACCGGGCCCCTGCAGTGCCGGGACGTGAGTCGCCTCCCGGTGGGGCTGCAGCCGGTTCTCAACCTCCGTGACGCCGGCCACCGCTTCCACGCCTTTCACGAGCTGCTCGACCTCCGTCTCGAAGATCGGCCCGCTCAGGGTGACGACGCCGTCGCGCACGGCCACCTCGATCGCGCCCGGATGGGAGACGAGCCGGCCGAGCCGCGCGCGCACCCGCGCCGCGAGCACATCGTCGATCGGCGGCGGCTCTTCGATTAGCTGATCCAGCATCCTGGCTGCAAGTCCGCTCAGCCGGTGCTGCACATCGCGCGACGTCATGCCTGCCGCTCTCTTCACGAGATGCGCGGCGTGCCGCGTCGCGTCACCCAGGCGCGCACGCCGACGCCTGCCCTGGTCAGGATCTGCCAGGTACATGACCCCGGCTCCCAGGCCAAAGCCGGCGACGGCGAGGACCGCCTTCGTCATGACTCCTCCTCTGCGCGCTACGCCGCGGTCTTCTCGATCTTTGCGGCTTTCGCGGCCTCCTTGATTTCGATCGTCCGCGCCTTCGTCTCCGCCCGGGCCGGCAGCGGCACGCTCACTTCGAGCACGCCGTCGGCAAACGTTGCCTTGACGTCCTCGATCTTCGCGCCCTCCGGCAGCGGCACGGTCCGATAGAAGCTCCCGTACTCCCGCTCGCACCGGTAGAACTCCTCGCCCTTCTCCTCGGCCTCGCGCTTCCGCTCACCGGAGATGGCGAGCTGGCCGTCGATCACCTCGACGTTGACGTCTTCCTTCTTCATGCCGGGCAAATCGATCTTCGTGACAAGCCAGTTGTCCTTCTCGAACACGTCGATCTCCGGGAACCACGCCTCCTCCGCGGTCCGGAGCCTGCCGAACGTCGGCCAACGGAGCGACGGCAAGCCGAACTCGTCGAACATCCGGTCGAACTCCGACCGCAGCTCCCGCATCGCCGCAAACGGCTCACGGAAGAGACGGCTGGGAACAAGCTCGCTTCCTTTCCTGGGTGCCATGGCACGCCTCCTTGTGACGGGGAGCACGAGCATCGGCCCACGCTCACACTCCCTCGGACCAACAATCAGCAACGGCCGTTCCTTTGCGACCGGCGCGGAATCAACGGCTCCAGCGTTTTCGCATCGGCCGCCCAAGAGCGATGTGCGGAATTGTCGACGAGGGAATCGGAATCTTCCGCGCACCACATTCCCGGTCTTCGCGCTCGGCACTTGCCGGCTGGTGCATTCCTGGCGGCGATAGAAGTGCATGGAGCTCCTCAGGCTTGTGCCAGTCGGCCCGGTCGTCCTGTCGGTGATCGTGCTGCCGGCGCACGTCCCCGCGCAGGCAGTCGCCGAAACGGAGTACCGCCCCGGCGCTCGAGCCGAGTACCGAATCGAGCGGCGCGTCGAGACAGCGCGCGATCTCGGTGCGCGGTTCACCGCCCCGCAGCGCGCGATTCTCGAGAAGCTCAATCGGGCGGATGCGGCGCACCTGCACCGGCAGGACTCCCTCGTCGTTCCATCGGCGTGGTACGACGACGAACTGCAGTACAGCCCCTTCCCGCTCGTCTATGCCGCGGATGCGCATCTTCCCAAGCTGCTTGTCGTCGATCTGCCGGGGCAGGCGTTTGCCGCCTATGAGGACGGGCAGCTCGTCCGGTGGGGGCCTGTCAGCTCGGGACGCCGGGCGCATCCGACGCCAAGCGGATGGTTCCATCTCAACTGGCGCTCACGCGGCCGGCACAGCACGGTGAACCCGGAGTGGTACATGGAGTGGTACTTCAACTTCGACAACGCGCGGGGGCTGGCGCTGCACGCCTACGTGCTCCCCGGCTATCCTGCTTCGCGCGCGTGCATCCGCCTGCTCGCGCGCGATGCCATCTGGATCCACGAGTGGGGCGACGAGTGGGTGCTCGGTCGCAAGGGCCAGATCCTCGCGCAGGGCACGCCACTCCTCATCGTCGGCCAGTACGCATTCGATGCGCCCCCGCCGTGGCGCTCGCCCGAGCAGTTGGCTCACGGGATCGATGTGCCGCAAGGCCGCCCCCCGGTCACGCCGGGCGCGCATAGCGGCGCGCCTTAGGCCGCGCGCGCCGGATGACTCAGCGCCGCCTCGACCATCTCGTCGGTCACCTCCGAGAAGTCCTCGAAGAACTGCCCAACTGCAAAGAACATCTCCGACGTCAGCAGGCACACGACATCGTCGGCTTCGCCCCCGATGCTGGCGAGCGAGTCCGGCGGCGCGACGCCAATCGCGACGACGATCTTCCGTGGCTTCCGCGCCCGCACCGCGCGAATCGCCGCCAGCATGGACGCGCCGGTGGCGATCCCGTCGTCGACGATGATGACGATCCGTCCGGCGGGATCGACGCCCGTCTGGGCGCGGGTGTATCGCTGACGGCGCGCTCGGATGATCTTCAGCTGGGCTCGGACCTCCTGCTGTACGTATTCATCGTCGGCGATGTGGAAGTACGGACCCTCCACCACGGTTCCGGCCTCGTCCACCGCCCCGATCGCCAGCTCGGGCTGATCCGGCGCCCGCAGCTTGCGAACGAGCACGACGTCGACCTCGCCCTCCAGGGCGTCGGCGATGATTCGGGCCATTGGCACGCCACCGCGGGGAACGCCGAGCACCAGCGGATACTGGCCCTTGTACGCCAGAAGCTGCGCCGCCAGCAGCCGCGCTGTCTCGTCGCGATTCTTGAATGCCATTTGCTCTCACCCGCCTGGTACGGCCGCAAGTACCGCGCCACGGGCCTGGCGCTGCGGACCCCATCCTGATGCCCTCTGGTGCTCGGGCTCGCTACTCGACCGCTGCGTGGCTTGAATCTTTTCCCGATCCGGGCGGACTTTTCGGCGGCGCAGCACCCTCCAGCCTGCTCCGCACGGCATGGAGAATGCCGGGCGTATCGCGCCGGATGCGTCCCTCCAGAACCGGCCGCTTCAGAAAGCCGAAGAATCCGCCGACCATATCGAGTTGTGACCGGTTCAGGTACACGAGATAGTGCGCCCCGTCTGCCGAACCGCGCATCAGCACGGTGAGGCCCAAGGCTCCGTTCATGTAGTGGCTGGCGAAGATCTGCTTCCCCGCGACCGTGACCAGCGGCGCGCCAGCGCGATCGGCCGAACGGAGGATGTGCACGTGCGTCACGGTGACAACCGGCTTTGCGGCGTTGTACACCTCCTTGGACCAGTAGAAGAACGATTCCACCCCGGGACTGCGTACCTGCGGGTACGACTCGAGCTGTGCAGCCAGATCCGGCAAGTGCTGGACGAGGTAGGGAGAGCTCGCGAGGATCGCCGCAAATGCTTCCTGCGGGCGTACAGGGTCCCGTGCGTCGGCGTACGGGGGCAGCGCGGTTAATCCCAGCGACTGATACAGCTCGACGCGCGCCAGCAGGATGCGGCGGAACTCGCGTTGCACGGCTGCCTGCCACCCGGCGCCCGCCCGGCCCACGGCGCGTCTGAGCGACGCGATCTCGGCTTCGCCCAGCTTCAGCGCGCAGTCCCCGGACCGACATGTGCGGACCGCGTCGAGGTCCCGGTCGTCCAGGTACACGCCGTCGAGGTCTTCCAGCACCGGAGGGTCCGAAAACCTCCCGATGGCGAGCACGAACGGACCGCGTTTCAGGTCGGCAATGGCATGCGTCCACGCCACGAGCCTCTCGGGCGGTGCGCTCACGCGCGCCAGCCCGAGGACAGCAAGCTGGCCGTTCCCGCCGGGCAGCGTCCGCACCACAACCTCACGCGCGTCCACGCGCTCGAGGTCCTCCTGCGAGACCACAATCCACGGTCGAAAGAAGGCGAACGCATCCCCGCCGGCGGGGCCGGAGAGATGTGCGGCTCCAGCCACGCATATCGCACCGGCGAGAGGCGACACCCAGCAGCGGCGCACGGTCGGCCCCTTCGCACCCGCGGGGACGCTAGTACGCCACGTAGAGCATCCCCAGAACGAGAATCAACACAACGACGATGAACACGATGGTCCAGATGGACCACCCCAGCGTCTGTATAGCGGCCATCACTCCCTCCTTCCGGGTCCGCTCGTCTATTGTGCAACCCAGGTTCCAGCTCACTGGGGACTCAACGCCCGGTAATTTCGGCGGTCATCGAAAAAGTCCGCACTCGCACGCGTTGACGGCTGATGACTTGCATCTGCGGCCATTGAGGAAGGCATGCCGGATCCAACCACTCTTTCGCCGGCGTTCGACACGGCAGCGCTGGAATTGCTACGCGCCCGCTATCTCCGTAAGGACGCCGACGGTCGCGTCGTGGAAACGCCGGACGACATGTTTCGTCGGGTGGCCACTCACGTTGCGGCCGTGGAGGCGCGATACGGCGGAGACGCCCGCGGATGGGAGCAACGCTTCGAACACGCCATGCGCTCGCTCGAGTTCCTGCCGAACTCTCCGACGTTGATGAACGCCGGCACGCCCGTGGGGCAGCTCGCGGCGTGCTTCGTCCTTCCCGTTGAAGACGACCTGGAGAGCATCTTTGCCGCGATGCGCGACGCCGCGCTCGTCCATCGGTCCGGCGGCGGCGTCGGCTTCGACTTCTCGCGCTTGCGTCCCGCCGGCGATCCCTTGGCGTCTACTGGCGGCGTCTCCAGCGGCCCCGTCTCCTTCCTGCACGTCTTCGATGCGGCGTCCGAAGCGGTCAGGTCGGGCGGGCGCCGCCGGGCGGCCAACATGGCCGTCATGGACGTGCACCACCCGGACATCGAGGCGTTCGTTCGGGCGAAGCGTGATTCGCCCGGGCTCCACACGTTCAACCTCAGCGTCGCCTGCGACGACACGTTCATGGCCGCGGCAGGACGGGGTGGCGACCTCCCGCTCGTCAATCCTCGCACGGGTCAGACGGCGGCGACGCGCAGCGCCGCCTCGCTGCTCGACCTGATTGTGGAGTGCGCCTGGGCCACAGGTGATCCGGGTCTGCTGTTCGTCGACCGCATCAATCGGGACAATCCGACCCCAGCCCTGGGCCGCATCACGGCGACGAACCCGTGCGGCGAGGTGCCGTTGCTCACCTACGAAGCCTGTTTTCTCGGCTCGATCAATCTCGCGCGGCTGACCCGCGGCGGTCGTCTCGACTCGACGCGGCTGGGAGAGCTGGTCGACCTCGCCGTGCGCTTCCTCGACGACTGCATCGACGCCAG
This sequence comes from Acidobacteriota bacterium, assembly GCA_016192845.1. Lineage (GTDB taxonomy): Bacteria > Acidobacteriota > Vicinamibacteria > Vicinamibacterales > UBA2999 > MELF01. The sequence continues at coordinate 58,668 of JACPTI010000030.1, read as the reverse complement.
CCGCTTCCCGATTCCCGCGATCGCGCGCGCCGTCGCCAGGACGCGCAAGATCGGCGTCGGGGTGATGGGGTTCGCCGACTGCCTCGTCGAGCTCGGGACCGCCTACGACAGCGATCGCGCGCTGGACGTCGCCGCGGACATCATGGCCGTGGTCGAGACGTGCGCAACCCTCGCGTCGCGCCAGCTTGCGCGGGAACGCGGTCCCTTCTCCGCCAGTGCGGGCAGCCGCGACGCCGCGGCGGGCGGACCCGCCGTCCGGAACGCCACCCGTACGGCAATCGCGCCGACGGGCAGCCTGGCACTGCTGGCGGGATGCTCGCACTCGATCGAGCCGTACTACGCGCTCGCCTACACCCGGCGCATGCTCGACGAGCGCACGTTTCGTGTGCTCAACCCGCGGCTGGTACGGGAAGCGCAGGCACTGAGCGTCTGGGACGCGGCGTTGCAACGACACATCCTGGCCAGCGGCACCGTGCGCGATGACGCGTCGCTGCCCTCGCGTCTCCGGACGCTGTTTCCGACCGCCCTCGAGATCGATCCCGCCTGGCACGTCAGAGTGCAGGCGGCCTTTCAGCAGCGGGTCGACAACGGTGTCTCGAAGACCGTCAACCTCCCGGCATCGGCGGCGCCGGACGCGGTTCGAACCGCCTACCAGTTGGCGTGGACGCTTGGCTGCAAGGGCGTCACCGTGTACCGGCAGGGCACACGCGCCGGCCAGATCTTCGGGCCGGCAGAAGCCGACGTCGCGCAGTGCCCGGAATGCGCGGCCGGTCCGGTGGCGTGCTCAGGAGATCGCCTCGGGATCAGCCCGGCGTGAAGTCGTTCGGTGCCGGAGTCGGTTCCGCTACGACGGGCACGCGCACGTACATCGCCCGCAAGGCGTCGACGATCTCCTCTGCGCCGATCCCGTCGCCGGTGAGGCCGCGCACGACCAGGTCCTCGATCGAGAGCATCCCTTTGAGGTTCCCCGACGTATCGAGCACCGGCAGGCGGCGGACCCGGTGGCGTTTCATCACCGCCAGCGCGCTGCGGACATCGTCATCGACCAGGGCAGAGAAGACCGTGGCCGTCATCGCCTCGCGCACCGCGATGTTCACGGCGTTCCGCCTGGTGCCGGCCAGCGCCAGGCATACATCACGGTCCGTGAGGATGCCGACCAGTCGCCCCGCGGTGTCGACGACGGGCAGCGTGCCGTAGTCCGCTTCTCGCATGAGACGCGCGGCAACGGCCAGGGACGTTTGCGGCGTGCACGTCAGAACGGGCTCGGTCATGATGTTCCGAACCTTCATAACAACCCCCTGTTGGTTGTTTAGTGCAAAGCGGTCACCAGCGGCCGCCTGCGCATCCGACGCGAGAGGCCGAGGCGGACCTCGCAGCCAGCGGGCCCGTGACGCGGAAGTTCCCGCGAGCGCGCGTGATCGTTCCCGGTGGCGTGGGCCGTGGCGCGCGCTGATGCGCGAACGCGATACGTCAAATGTCGGATACACGGGCAAACGTGAAGTTGACTGGGCGCGGCAACCTAGCGCGGATTGCAGGATGGTGGGGCGAGCCTTGCCAGGCTCGCCACGCGAACCCGAAGGGTTCGCGCCACGTTCGACCGCAATCCGCGCTAGGAGGCAACACGACGAACCGGAAAGTGACACGCAGCGATCAATCGCTCTGCGTCGTCACTGCCCGGTCATCGACTTCCGAGCCGGCAGCTACCGTCCGAACGTGAACAGAATGCTGCCGTAGAAGCGGTGGCCGTATCGGTCACCGGTGAGCCCGAAGAACGTTGGCGCGTCGTCCTTGCCGTTCACCCAGAACAACCGGTAGTCGCCGCGCAGGCCCCAGTAGCGGCTCGAAAACCACTTGGCGCCCGCCCCCATGTTCGCCGTGAAGAACGTCTCGTTCTTCGCGAGACCGAGCGACGCAAGCTCCTCACGCTCGAACAGCGTCAATCCACCCATGCCGCCAGTGAGGTACGGCACGACAGACCGATCGTTGCCCCCCGGCGTGTAGACCAGGTTGCCGTTGTAGGCCAGCGTATTCGGGCTCTTCGTGTTGCTGAACGCGTTACCGCTGATGTTCAGCTCCTGCCTGACCCCGATTCCGCTGCCGATCTCGCCCTCGAGCGCGAACAGGTGATTGATGTTGTAGGTGGCCGAGGCGCCCAACGCGTAGTTGCCGAAGTCCGTTTCGGAATCGTTCTCCCCCTTGGTGAAGAACATCCCTCCGGCGGGCGCCGCGTTCACTTCGAATCGGCCGGCACCGGCCTGCTCTTGCGCAACGGCCGTGGCCGGGCCGAGGAGCAAGACAGCCGTCGTCAGGACCGCGATGTAACGAGCCATATTTCCCCCTCTTGTTCTGTGGGAAATTCCGCATTTGCCTCCAAATGCGTTCGGCTGAAAAGTGTTGCAACGCGGATGCCCCCGGCACGTCGCCCCCGGCGCTGACCCTCTGAGAGGTACGGTTCGCGAAGGCGCGGGATTCGCCGTGGCGGACGCGAGTTTTGCCGCACGCCGAGCGTGAAGGAATCCGCGCGTCACTTCTTGTCGAAACAAGGAGGCCCGGTGAGCGCATGGGGCCGTCCGTTCACAGGCGGCCCGACCGCAGGATGCCTACCGCCAGGCCGATCCCCAGGACGGCGGCCGCAACAAAGCCCACGAGCCCCAGCAGCGGATAGCCGAACGGCTGCGGACCGGCCGCGGCGTGCACCATGATCGACGACGCGACCACGATCGCCGCGATGACGATGGCGAAGCTGAGGCGGTTGCTCGACCGGTCCATCTCGCGGATGAAGTAGTCGAGATTGCGGTGCACGAACTGAATCTGCAGGCCGTCGGCCCGCGCCTTCCGCGCGATCTCCGCCAGATTCCCGGGAAGGCTACGGAACGCGCTCAACATCTCGCGGCCGGCGTCGGCGGTGCGCAGCGCGAGCGCGCTCGGCGTGTACTTCTGCTCGAGGAGCGCCTCGACGAACGGCGCCGCGTGTCCGACGATCTTGAACGACGAGTCGAGCTGGCAGCCCACGCTCTCGATGGTGGTGACCGACTTGAGGAGCAGCAGCAGGTCGGCCGGCAGCTTCAGCCGGTGGCGTGACATCGCACCGGTAATCGAAGCGAACAACTGGCCGAGCGAGAGATCTCCGACCGAGAGATCGCCGAACACGTCGAGCATCTCCTCGATGTCCCGCGCCAGCTCTGCCATGTCGACAGGCCGAAGCGGCGTGGCCACCGCCGCGACGATCTCGGCGAGCCGGTCCGCGTCGTGCTGCCGGACCGCCAGAATGGTCTCCCCGAGCCGCTCGCGCATCTGCCGATTGACTCGTCCGACGATCCCGAAATCGACGAGCGCGACAACGTTGCCCGGCAGGACCAGGATGTTGCCCGGATGCGGATCGGCGTGAAAGAGACCGTGGACGAGGATCTGTTTCAGTACCACGTCCGCACCACGACGCGCCACGAGCCGGGGATCCAGATCCGGCGCCGCAGCCGTGCCGACGTCGGTCACCTTCACGCCCTTCAGGAACTCCATCGTCAGCACGGCCGGCGTCGTGAGCGGCCAGTGGATCGCCGGAAAGCGGACCGTGGGATCGCCCGCAAACTGCGAGGCCACCCGTTCGATGATCCGGCCTTCCCGCGCGAGGTCCTGCTCGCGCCGAATCGTCCTGGCGAACTCGTCGACCAGACCGCTGAGGCTGTACAAGTCCCCGTTCGGGACGTGGCGTTCGGCCAGCGCGGCCAGATCGGCCAGAATCGCCAGGTCCGCCTCGATCGTCGCGTCGATACCGGGGCGCCGAACCTTGACGGCGACGACCTTGCCCGAATGCAGCGTTGCCCGGTGCACCTGCGCGATCGAGGCCGCCGCGAGCGGTTCCGGATCGAACTCGGCGAACAGCTCGCCGAGGGGCCGGCCCAGGGCCTGCTCGATCGTGCGCACGGCCACGCCGGGGTCGAGCGGCGGGACCGCGTCCTGCAGCCGCGCAAGCTCGGCCACGACGTCGGCTGGCCCGTAGACTCAGCGCCTGGCCGAACTTGATGAAGGTCGGCCCAAGCGTCTCGAGCGCCAGCCGGAGCCGCTCGCCGCGGCTCGGGTCCGGGGCAATCTGGCGACCGAACGCGGTGCGGAGCCGCCGGCCGGCGGCGAGGTACGGCGTCAGGTGCAGCGCCTGTACGATGTCGACGAACCCGTACTTCACGAGCACGCCGACGATATCGCTGTATCGCCGCATGTGTCCCATGCGGAAGACGCCGTGCATCGCCGCCCGTGGCATGCGCCTGCCGGGAACGAAGGCAACGGCAGTGCCAGCCCGTGGCGGCGCACGGGCGACACATGTCGGGTACGGCCACTCAGTGCTGCGCAAATTTTGCGGCGAGCGTGACCCGGATCCACGCGACGCCCCGCCACGTAGATCGACCGCACCTCCATCCGGTTCTCCGTCAGCGTGCCGGTCTTGTCCGTGCAGATCACCGTAGCCGACCCAAGCGTCTCGACGCTGGGAAGATGGCGCACCAGCGTGCGCCGCCGCGCCATGCGACGGGCGGCCATCGCCATCGCGAGCGTGACGGTCGGCAACAGTCCCTCCGGCACGTTGACCACGATGACCCCGATGGCAAAGACGAGGGTGCTGGGCACCGGCAGGCCGACGAGCTGTCCGCTGGCGAACACGGTCGCGAGACAAGCAGCAGGCGTGCCCGTTGTCAGACCATTTTTTCCCAGCCGCCGCTGAAAGCTCCCCACCGCGCCCGTTCATGCGCGAGCGCCGGCTGCTGGTCCCCGTCTCCGGCGTCAGGCAAAGGAATTGCGTCGCGGCTTTCAATATGTCGCCGTGTGAGTGTCATGATCCCCGCGAGGAGTGCCACTGCAGCCTGGAACTGGTGTGGGACGAAGGCTTGAACGCCACTGCCGTGACCGAACAGGGCGAGCCCCTTCGCATTGGCCCCGCGGCGAGTCTTTCGCCGCAGCACCTGCTGGCGCTCGCCGCGTCGAGTTGCCTGATGACCACGCTGTTGACGCTGGCCGGTGAAGCCGGCATCGCGGTGCAGGGATACGTGTCGTCGGCCCGCCTGCGCGAGACGGCCGGCGCGCCGCCGGAGATCGCGCTGGCGCCCTGTGTGGTGGTGGAGTCCGACGCGGACCGCCGGCGGATCGAGCGGCTCTGGCCGCAGGCGATCGAGCGGTCGCCGACCCTCCGCCTGCTCGGCGCGCACCTGCACGTCGAACCCGCCATCCGGGTCGTCTCGGTTGCCTGAGGCGCGATGCCTGCGACGCAGGTGCTCAGCCGTCCGGCGCTGGCGGAGTACTACGGCCGGCCGGCCGTGCGCGCGCGGATTCGCGAGTATTGCGGGTTCGACAGCGGGCACTCCGCAACGAGCGTGTTTCTCAGCGCGGCGCTTCCCGGCGCGCCGATCCCGAACCGGTGGACGCTGCATCCCCGGTTTCCAACGCGCGACCTCGACGAGCTCCTCGACCGTGGCGCCGACATCTTCCGTTCGCTGTGGGATCGTGACAGCCTGCTCGTCTGCTTCGACGTGGACTGTCTCAACGCCGACCGCCTCGGGCACCCCTTCGCCCGACCCGCAGAGGTCTTTCGCAAGCTGGAGCCGACCTATCAGGCGGTGTGCGGGCTGCTCGTGCAGCACGGCCTGAGCCTGCTGCCCGTGATGACCGGACGCGGGTACCAGTTCATCGGCCGGGTGCCGCTGGAGTCAGCGATCGTGCATCATGTCGCCGCGCTGGCGCCCGGTGTACCCGACTGGCACGCGATGCGCGATCGGCGACTGCCGCGATGGATCGACGATCGGATGAGCTCCCTCCAGGCGCGGGCGTACGTCGGCACCGGCCTGCTCCTGGAACATCTGGCCCATCAGGTGATGCGACGCGCCGCCGGCGCCAGCCCCATTCCCCTGGTCCTCAATGGGACGAACGTCGGGGCCGGAGGCGAGGGACGTGAGGCCGTCTCCCTCGATCTGTCATTTGCGGGCGACCCGCTGGACGTGCGGCACGTGCGCGTGACGTTCGGCGGGTACCAGCTGCACCGGTTCCGGCCGGATCTCTATGGCCCGGACGTGGCCGCGCTCGAACCGCTCGTCGCGGTGCCGCGCGGCAGCCGTACACTTGACGAGATGCTGCACGGGTACCGCTCCCCCGCCGGCGCCGGATTACTGGCCGAATCGAGCGACGCAAGGATTCCAGACGTCACGGAGGGGCTCACCGCGCTCGCCGCCGATTACGAGCCGTCATCGCTGGCTCGTTTCCATCGCGACTTCCATGCGATCGAGCCGCACGGACCGGCCGCGTGGGCGTCCACCTACGATCGGCTCGACCTGCCGGCCCTTCCGCCGTGCGTCGCCGCGCCGCTGGCGGCGCCCCACGACCTGCTGTTGAGGCCTGAGCACCTGCAGCACGTCACCCGCCACCTGATGAGCGACGGGTGGGCGCCGCGCCACATCGCCGGTCTCGTGTGGTCGCGCTACGGGAAGGACTTCGGGTGGGGTGATCGGTGGATGCGCCTGTCGCCCCGGGCCCGGGCGGAGTTCGACGTCCGCGTGTTCGCGGGCATGGTCGCCACCGGCCTCGATCGGGGCGTCGACTTCAACTGCCGGTCCGCCCAGGAAAAGCGGCTGTGTCCGCTGACCGGGTGCCCGCGCGATCTCCGCGTCAACCGGGATCGGCTGCTGGCGCGCTGGGCGTGATATGGGCTGGCAGATTGGGGCGTCGACCGGCTGCTGCGCGGATCGCCCGGTGCTCGAGGTGCTCGATGCCATTCATGGCGCCGGCATCGATGCGGTCGAGGTCGGCACACCGCCGGGGCATTTCGATCCGTGGCGTGAGGACGAAGTGCGGGCGCTGCGCGACCGCCTCGACCGTCACGCGATCCGTCCGATCTCGATTCACGCGCCCTTTGGCGGACTGCTGGACCTCTCCGATCCCAACCCTCATCACCGACATGCGGCGATCGGCGCCATCCTCACGGCGGCGGCGGCGCTCAAGGATCTCGGCGGACGCCACGTGGTGGTGCATACGAGCGACGTGCCCCGCGACGGCCAGAACGTGGCGCTCCGCCTTCGGCTGATTCAAGAATCGCTGCAGGTGCTCGCGCGCGCCTGCGATCATATGGATCTCGTCCTGACCGTCGAGAGCCCGCTGCCACACCTGATCGGCGGCCGCCCCGAGGAGTTCGGCTGGATTCTCGAAAGACTGCCCGCCGCCGTCGCCGTGTGCCTCGACACCGGCCACACCACACTCGGAGGTCAGTGGCGACGCTTCCTCGACATCTCAAACGGCCGGTTGAGGCACATCCACGCCAACGACAATCACGGCCGTTTCGACGACCATCTCCCTCCTGGTGAAGGCGTCCTCGACTGGCACGCCATCGGACGCGATCTGCAGGAGGCCCGGTTCGACGGATGGATCATGCTGGAGCTGCGCTGCCCCCCCGCCTCGATCGCCGAGCAGTTCACCCGCGCGGCGGCGCAACTGCGAACGTTGCTGCCGTAACGGTCATTCCGCCAGCGCCGTCAGCGACACGAGGTCAACGCTCACGGAAAAATCCCCAGCTCCAGGTACGCGTGCGCCACCTTTTCGATGGCGAGGTAGAACGCCGCCGTGCGCAGGTCTCCGAGCGCGGGGCGCTCCCGGAGTGTGTCGCGCAACTGGTGATACGCGGCGATCATCGTCTCTTCCAGCCCCGAGTTGACGATGCGGCGCTCGTCGGGCGCGTCGGCCAGCGCCGCGCGATCCGCCTCGCTGAAGGCGTACCCGGTCGCCTGCTCCACGGCGCGGAGCAGCTTCAGATCCGAGGCGGCGCGATGCCGCCGCTCCAGGCGCCCGAAGCGGACGTGCGAGAGATTTTTCAGCCACTCGAAGTACGAGACGACCACGCCGCCGGCATTGGCGTAGATGTCCGGAATCACGAGCGTCCCCTTCGCGCGGAGAATTTCGTCGGCTTCGGGCGTCGTGGGCCCGTTGGCGCCCTCCAGCACGATCTTGGCCCGGATGGCCGGCGCGTTCTCGGCGGTGAGCTGATTCTCGAGCGCCGCGGGGATGAGCACGTCGCAGTCCAGCTCCAGCGCGTCGCGACTGCCGGGGATGGAAGTTGCACCGGGAAAGCCGAGGATCGATCCGGTGCGCGTCCGATGCTCCACGACCGCGTCTTCGTCGAGCCCGCGCGGATCGACAATCGCGCCTTCGGGCACGGCAAACGCGATGATGCGCGCGCCGCGCTCGCGGCAGAACCTCGCGGCGTGGTAGCCGACGTTGCCGACGCCCTGCACGACCACGCGCTTACCATCGAGCCCCACGCTGAGGCCGAGCGCCTGCATGTCGTCCGCCTGGGCGCACACCTCGACGAGCGCGTACACGAGGCCCTGCCCCGTCGCCTCCTTACGGCCTCGAACGCCCCCCTGCGTGACCGGCTTGCCGGTGACGCACGCCAGGGCGTCGAGCTGCCCCGGGTGCAACGCCATGTACGTGTCGGCCACCCACGCCATCTCACGCTCGCCCGTGCCGGCATCGGGCGCCGGGACGTCGACGCCGGGGCCGATGAGGTTTCGCTGCGAGAGCTCGTGGACGTAGCGCCGCGTGATGCGCTCCAGCTCCTCCGCGCTGCGCCGGTGCGGATCCACCTGCACGGCTCCCTTCGCGCCCCCGAACGGCACGTCGACGACCGCGCACTTGTACGTCATCAGCGCAGCAAGCGCCCGCACTTCCGACTCATCGACCGCGGCGCTGTACCGGATGCCGCCCTTGGTCGGCAGCTTGTGGTGGCTGTGCTCGGCCCGCCAGGCATGCACCACCTCGATGCGGCCGTCGCCGTGGCGCACGGGAAACTGGAACGCGTGTACGCCGTTGCAGGCGCGGATCTGGTCGAGCAGGCCGCTCGGGTGGTCGCTCAGCGCGGCGGCGCGATCGAAGTAGAAGTTGACGCTCTCTTCCAGGCTGCGCGACATCACGGCCCCTTCATGCACGGCTCGCATCGGTTGCGCCCATCCGGAACGACCGCGCCTGCCGGGCGAGCGCTTCGAGGCGCTGCTCGACGCGGCAGTTGACGGTGCCGCTCGGGAAGCGGCCCGTGACGTCGCGCTCGCCGGCAGCGACGCCGGTGAGGACCTCCATCACCTGGTCGACAGTGTCGACGGCGTAGACGTGAAACCTGCCGGCCCGCACCGCAGCGATCACGTCGGCCCGCAGCATGAGGTGCCGCTTGTTGGCGGCGGGAATCAGCACGCCTTCGGCCCCGGTCAGCCCTCGCGCGGCGCACACGTCGAAGAACCCCTCGATCTTTTCGTTGATGCCGCCGACCGCCTGGATCTCGCCGCGCTGGTTGACCGACCCGGTCACGGCGATCGACTGGCGCACCGGCAGATCCGCCAGCGCCGAGAGCAGCGCGCACAGCTCCGCAGACGAGGCGCTGTCGCCCTCGACCAGGCCGTAGCTCTGCTCGAAGACGATGCTCGCGGCCAGCGACAGCGGCTCGTCGGGCACGTACCGGCCGGCCAGAAACCCGGAGAGGATCAGCACGCCCTTGGAATGAATCGGCCCGCCGAGCTCCACCTCGCGCTCGATGTCGACGACGGTGCCGCCGCCGAGGCGCACGCGGGCGGTGATCCGGCTCGGCCGCCCGAAGGTGAAGCCACCCAGCTCGACGACGGAGAGCCCGTTGACCTGGCCGACGACCTCGCCGCCGGTCGCGATCGCGATCGTTCCGCGCGCGATTTCTTCCTGCAGCCGTTCCCGCGGGCGGCTGGAGCGAGCCAGCCGTGCCTCGATCGCCCGCTCGACGTCGGCCGCCTCGACAATCTCGCCTCCGGCCGTCCCCGCCCAGTAGCTGGCTTCCTTCAGCAGATCGGTCAGCCCGTCGAGGCCGAGCCACAGCTTGTCGGCGTGACCCACGACGCGCGCGCCGTGCTCCAGCAGCCGCGCCACGCCGGCGGCGCTGACGGGGCGCAGACCCGCCCGGCGGGCGAGCGTGCCGATCAGGCCGGCGTACTGAACGCTGCCCGACCCCGGCTCGGCACGATCGACCGTCGCCTCGAAGTCGACCGCGACCTTGAACAGGTCCGTGAAGTCTGGATCGAGTGCGTGCAGCAGGTAGTACAGGACCGGCTCGCCGATGAGCACCACCTTGACGTCGAGTGGAATCGGCTGCGGGTCGAGCGAGACGGTGCTGATCAGGCTGAGCGCTTCGCCGAGCGACTCCGCCCGCAGCGTGCGCGCCCGGAGCGCACGCTTCAGGCCTTCCCACGCGAAGGGCTCGAGCAGCAGGCGGCGAGCGTCCAGCAGCAGGTACCCGCCGTTGGCCCGGTGCAGCGCGCCCGGCTTGATGAGCGTGAAGTGCGTGACGAGCGCGCCCATCTGCGCCACGTGTTCGATCCGTCCGACCAGGCCCTGAAACGTCGGCTTGTCCTCGTAGACGACCGGCGCGCCGTGCGCGCCGCTGCGGTCGACGAGCACGTTCACCTGATAGCGGTTGAGGCGATCGCCGAGCAGGCCGGCGCGTGTCATCAACGCCTCGATCGGCCCCCGGTCGTTCTCGTCCGGCGCCGCCCGGAAATCGTCGGCGTGCTCGACGACGTCGGCCTTCACGGCCGCCAGATAGGCCTGGACGTCCGGCTGTCCGGCGTACGCGCCGGCAAGGTCGTCGATGAGCGCCTCGACGGCCGTGCGGGTGACCGCTTGCTTCAGCGCGCGATCCTTCTCCCGGCGCTCGCGTTGCCACTGCGGCACCTGGTGCAGCAGGCGCTCGAGCTCCGCTTCCAGCTCCGTGAGCGTCGCCTTCAGCGCGTGGCGCTCCGATTCGGGGAGCCCCCCGAACGCCTCCGGGCCGAGCGGCTGGCCGTCGCGGGTGGGGACCAGCGCAAAGCCCACCGGGGTGTGAATGAGCGCCACTCCGCGCGCCTCCGCTCGCTTGCCGAGATCCGAGAGCGCCTCCCGGCGGCGCTCGGCGAATTCCTCGTCGATCTGCTGGTGCCGGAGGCGATACTCTTCCGTGTTGAGCGCCGCCACGACGGCGATCCGCAGCTCGTCGACCAGCCGCGCCATGTCCGCGCGGAAGCGCACGCCCGTGCCGGCGGGGAGTGAGAGCGCCCGCGGGCGATGCGGCTCCTCGAAGTTGTGGACGTAGCACCAGTCCGGCGCCGCCGGCTCGGACGCGGCCCGCTCCTCGAGGAACTGCCGCACAATCGCATGCTTGCCGATGTGGGCCGGTCCGAATGCGAACAGGTTGTAGCCGTGATCGCGGATGCCGATGCCGAACTGAACCGCCGAGACCGCGCGGTCCTGTCCCAGCGTGATGGCACCGTCGGGGAGCTCGTCGGTCGTCCGGAACCCCAGCGTTGTCGGATCGCACGCGCGATAAAGCTGCTCGGGCGTCAGCCTTTCGGCCCGTGGCGCCTCTTTCCGTTCGACCCGGCTCACCAGCGTCGCGGTTCGCGTCTCCGCATTCATGCTCCCGGGCCCCCAGGCATTCACGCAACAGCTGTGCCCCCGCCCGACATCAGGGCGAGTTGGTGCCAGAGTTGCAGCCTCTCTACGCAGGCGTGTATGGGCGTGAGCTTGCCTATCGCGCACACGGCGGCGAACTGCCGCTGGGTCTCGAAGGTGAGCCGCGCCTAGGCGAGCGCGGATTTTTGGCCCGCAGCCGTGGAATTTGCCGCAGGAGACGACCATGAAAATCTCAGTCTATTGCGTCGACAGCGTGGCCGGCGAGATCGAGGCGAGGGAGCGGCAAATCGCGGCGCGCGCCGAGGAACTGCACGACCACGGCGGACAGAACGCGCTCGATGACTGGCTCGCCGCCGAGCGCGAGACCTTCTGGCGCCCGGCCATCGAGGTCCAAGAGCACGACAACGGCTACGTTGTCGAGGCCGCCGTCGCCGGCGTCGAGCCGGGGGACCTTCACATCCGCATGGCGCCGCACGACGTCGTGATCGAGGCGAACGTGCACCACCGCCACGAACACACCGGCGATGCGCTGTTGTGCGAATTCGCCACCGGGTCGCTCTTCCGGTCGTACCACTTCGCGCACCCGGTCGACCCCGCGCATACGCGCGCACAGTACCGGAACGGGCTGCTGCGGATCACCGCACCGTTCGCCCGCCGGACCACGTAGGCGCCGGCGTGATCGGGTGCTCCTCGAAGTGGTAGCCGAGGTGAATGCCGTAGACCGGCACCGCCCGGACGTCGGATCGCGTCGTCACCAGCAGCACGGTGAGCTCCGGACGCAACGCGACATGCCGTGAGAGGAACACCTCCGCTCCCCCGCCGAACACGACCGCAAAATCGTCAAAGGTGCGGCTGACGAGGTCGCTTCCGGCCACGATGCGCCGGCGATAGAAGGCCGGCACGCGGCTGAGCGGCGCCTCGAACATTGCGCGGTAGAGCCCGGCACCGGCCGACACGAAAGGCACCATCGGACGCTCCGAGTCGAGGGCGAGGTGCGCGCCGATCGCCGCCGCAAACGCGCTCGCGTCCTGGTTCGCGCCGAGCCACGTGCCGCGTGCGTCGATGCCGAACCGGGGCGTGACCTCCCACCCGATCGAGGCGCCCCAGGCCGCGTCCGTGCTGCCCGACGGCGACGCCGCCCCGATGAATCCGGCCAGTGTCGTGCCCTGCCGCCAGTCGTTTTCACCGGCAGTCTGACCCCGGACCGGAGGCACGACCACGAGCATCGCCGCAAGCGCGATGCACGCACAGTCGAGTCTGTGATTCCTCATCGGCGCCTCCGAATCCGCGCGACGGATTCGTCGTCTACGACAGCACGCGGATGACGATGCGCCGGTTCTGCGCGCGTCCGTCGCGCGTCTGGTTCGGCGCCACCGGCTTCTCCTCGCCGTAGCTCACCACGTTATCAGCACCAGCTAGCCTGCGGACGCAATGCGCGGGGCGGGCTCGAGCCGCTGGAGGAAGGGCACCAGCACGTCGCGCAGGTCGGGCCGTCCGATCTCCTGCAGCTCGTACCGCGCGCGCACGATCGGCTGCCGGATCGTCAGCAGTCGGCTCAGGTCGATTGGTGTGCCGACGATAACCGTGTCGCACGGCACCTTCGCGATCGTCGCTTCGAGCTCGCGCATCTGCGCCGCGCCGTAGCCCATCGCCGGCAGCACCGCGCCGATGGCGGGATAGACCCGGTACGTCTCTGCGATGCTCCCGACGGCAAACGGCCGCGGGTCGACGATCTCCGCCGCGCCGAACTTCCGCGCCACGACCATCCCCGCGCCGAACCGCATCTCGCCGTGCGTGAGCGTCGGCCCGTCCTCCACGACGAGCACCTTCCGCCCGCTGATGAGGTCCGGGCGATCGGCCGCGACCGGCGAGGCCGCGTCGACGATCCGCGCCCGGGGATTGGCCGTGCGCACGTGGTCGCGCAGCTGCTCGGTGGCCGCCAGGTCCGCGGTGTCCACCTTGTTGATGACGACGACGTCGGCCATCCGGAGGTTCGCTTCGCCGGGATGGTACGAGAGCTCGTTGCCGAGCCGCAGCGGGTCGGCCACCACCACGTGCAGCGCCGGCCGGTAGAACGGCAGATCGTTGTTCCCGCCGTCCCACAGAATCACGTCCGCTTCGGCGGCCGCCGCCGCGAGGATGTCCGCATAGTCGACCCCGGCATAGACGACGGAGCCGTTCACGAGGTGCGGCTCGTACTCCTCCATCTCCTCGATCGTGCAGCGCTGGCGCTCGAGGTCGGCCAGCCTGGCAAACCGCTGGACGCGCTGCGCGGCCAGGTCGCCGTACGGCATCGGATGGCGCACCACGGCGACCCGCAGGTCGCGCTCCCGCAGCAGCCGCACGATCGCCCGGCTCGTCTGGCTCTTCCCGGCGCCGGTCCGGACCGCGCAGACCGCGACCACCGGCACCGGGCTCTCGAGCATCGTGGCGCGCGGTCCGAGCAGCACGAAGTCGGCGCCGGCGGCGTTGGCGATGGCCGCCCGGTGCATCACGTACGGGTACGAGACGTCGCTGTACGAGAAGACCACTTGCCGCGCCTCGAGCCGATTGATGAGCGCCGGCAATTGCTCCTCCGGGAAGATCGGAATGCCGTTCGGGTAGAGCGGCCCGGCCAGCGCCGGCGGATAGCGCCGGCCGGCGATGTTCGGGATCTGTGCCGCCGTGAACCCGACGACGTCGTAGCGGGTGTCGTCGCGATAGACGACGTTGAAGTTGTGGAAGTCGCGCCCTGCGGCGCCGAGGATCAATGTACGGATGCGGTCCATAACACCTCGTCGAGTCGCTCCACAGCCCAGTCGATCTGCTCGCTGGTGATCACCAGCGGCGGCGACAGCCGGATCACGCGCTCGTGCGTCTCCTTGCACAGCAGCCCGCGCTCGGCGAGCGCCTCGCACACCGGCCGGGCCGGCCGATTCAGCTCGATGCCGATCCAGAGGCCGCGGCCCCGCAGGTCGCGCACGATTGGCGCGCGGATCGCCTCAAGATGGGCGAGGAAGTACGTGCCGAGCTGCTCGGCGCGCCGCGGCAGCTTCTCGTCCTCAATGACGTCGAGCGCAGCGCGCGCGACGGCGCACGCGAGCGGATTGCCGCCGAACGTGCTGCCGTGGTCGCCGGGACCGAAGACGCCCAGCACCTCGCGCGACGAGAGCACGGCCGACACGGGATAGAAGCCGCCCGAGAGCGCCTTGCCAATAATCAGCACGTCCGGCCGCGCGTCCTCGTCGTGCATGTACGCAAAGAGCTTCCCGGTGCGGCCAAGGCCCGACTGGATCTCGTCGGCCATGAACAGCACGGCGCGCCGCCGGCAGATCCGCGCCACCTCGGTGAGATAGCCGGCGGGAGGAATGACGACGCCCGCCTCGCCCTGGATCGGCTCCACCAGGAACGCACAGGTGTTCGGCCCGATCGCCTCTTCGAGCGCGTCGGCGTCGCCGAACGGCACGATGCGGAAGCCCGGGGTAAACGGCGCGAAGCCGTCACGATACTGCGGCACGGTCGAGAAGCTGACGAGCGTGAGCGTCCGGCCGTGGAAGTTGTTCGCGCACGCGATCACCTCCGCCTGGCCAGGCGGAATTCCCTTGACCGTGTACCCCCACTTCCGCGCCGCCTTGATGGCGGTCTCCACCGCCTCGGCCCCCGAGTTCATCAGGAGCGCCATCTCCATGCCGGTCAGCTCGTGAAGCTGCTCGTAGAGCAGCGGCAGCTGGTCGTTCCTGAAGGCGCGCGAGGTCATCGTGAGGCGCCGCGCCTGAGCGATGGCCGCATCGAGAATACGGGGGTGACAGTGTCCCTGACTGACGGCCGAGTAACCCGCCAGGCAGTCGAGGTACCGGCGGCCGTAGATGTCCCAGACCCACGCTCCCTCACCGCGCTCGAGCACCACATCGAGCGGCTCGTAGTTGCGGGCCCCGTACTGCTCTTCGAGATCGACGAACTCCCTGACGACCATGACGACCCTCACACACCCGGCGCGCCGCTCACCTCCGCGCGCCGCCACGGGAGGTCGGAACCGGTTTCGTGGAACACGTGGGTACCAGCTTCTCCGCCGAGCGCCGCAAGGAGCCGGTCGGGCGAGGTCACGATCGCCTCGCCGCCCGTGGCGGTCACGAATCGCAGCGCCGCCTCGACCTTCGGCCCCATCGTCCCGGGCGGAAAGTGCCCCTCGGCTGCGTGCCGGCGCAGCTCGCCCGCGGTGACGTCGCCGAGCCGCCGCGCGGCGGGCGTCGCGAAATTCAGGTAGATCCCGTCCACGTCGGTCAACATCACGAACAGATCGACGCCGAGGCGAACCGCCAGCAGCGACGAGGCGAGGTCCTTGTCGACGACCGCCTCGACCCCCTCGTAGCGCGCGCCGCTGCGGACGACCGGTACCCCGCCTCCGCCGAGCGCAATCACGACGACGCCCGCGTCGAGGAGCGCCCGGATGACCGGTTCCTCCACGATGTCGAGCGGCTCCGGCGACGGCACCACGCGTTGGAAGCCGGGCAGGCCGATCGGCTTGGTCGGATACCGGAACGCCCGGTCGCGGCGCGCCACCACCACCTGCGTGACCAGCGCGGCAACCGGCGCGACGACGCCGCGGGCCGCCAGCGCCGCGTCGAGCTCCTGCTGCAGCAGCAGGCCGATCTCGCCTTGCGTGCCCGCGACGCAGAGGTCGAGCGGCAGCGGGTACACTTCGGCGCGCGCCAACTCCATCCGGCGGAGCGCGGCCCCGACCTGGGGGCCGTTGCCGTGCGTGACGAGCAGGCGCCAGCCGGCTGGGGCCACGCCGGCGAGCGCGCGGCATGTCTCGGCGAGGCGCAAGCGCTCGACATCGACGCGTGCCGGGCCATCCGCGTGGATGAGCGCGTGGCCGCCGACCGCAACGAGCACCGTCCGCATCTCACCCCATCAAGGCGACGAGCAGCGCCTTTTCGCTGTGCAGGCGGTTCTCCGCCTGCTGGAACACCACCGACTGCGGCGAGTCGATCACCCCGGCCGCCACCTCCTCGCCGCGGCGCGCCGGGAGGCAGTGCATGAAGATCGCACCCGGCGCCGCCAGGTCGAACAGCGCTTCCGTGACCTGATAGCCAGCGAACGCCCGCCGCCGCTCCTCCGCCTCCGCCTCCTGGCCCATGCTGACCCACGTGTCCGTATAGACGACGTCGGCGCCGTCCACCGCCTCTTCGGGCGACCGCACGACGCGGCAGGCGATACCGTTCGCCGTCTGATGGCGTCGCGCCCACGCGAGCACGCCCGGCGCCGGCTCGTAGCCGGTCGGCGCGGCGATCCTCATGTCCACCCCCAGCAGGGCGGCGCCGAAGATCAGCGAATTCGCCACGTTGTTGCCGTCGCCGACGAACGCCAGCCGCAGCCCCTTCAGCCGCCCCTTCACCTCCAGCATCGTCAGGTAGTCGGCGAGCGCCTGGCAGGGATGGCTGAAATCGGTCAGGCCGTTGACGACGGGAATCGTGGCCGCCGCGGCGAGCTGGACGACGAGGTCGTGGGCGAAGGTGCGGATCATGATGCCGCTCACCATGCGCTCGAGCGTGCGCGCCACGTCCGCGATCGGCTCGCGTACGCCCAGACCGATTTCCTGCGGCGCGAGATCGAGGGCGTGCCCGCCCAGCTGATGCGCCGCCACGTGGAAGGAGACGCGTGTTCTGAGCGACGGCTTCTCGAAGATCGTCGCGAGCGTCTTGCCGCGGAGCGCGCCTGCGTAGCGCGAGGGCTCGCGCCGGACGTCCACCGCCAGCGTCATGAGGCCGACCAGCTCCTCGCGGGTCAGATCCCGGATCGACAGCAGGTCACGGCCCCGCAGCGTCGCGCAGGCGTCCCGCGGCGGCGCGGCGGTGGATGTCATCGGCACGGTCTCACCTCCTCAGGCGGCGCGCACCAGCCCGGATCGCGCGTGGCGGCGCCGCAGCCGCGCGAGCGCCTGCTTCTCGATCTGCCGGACGCGCTCGCGGCTGAGGCCCAGGAGCGTGGCGACCTCCTGGAGCGTGTGCGTGCGGTTCCCTTCGATCCCGAACCGGAGCTCCAGCACGAGGCGGTCGCGAGCTGAGAGCGAAGCGAGCACCCGCGTCGCGCGCGCGAGCGCTTCCCGCTCCAGCAGCGGCGCGTCCGGCGATGCGATGGCGGGGTCGACAATGAGCTCCCCCATCACCGCGCCGCTCGGAACGGGCGCGTCGAGCGACAGCAGCGGCGCGATCGAGGAACGTGCGAGCTCGATCTTGGCAGGCGCGAAGCCGGTACGCGCCGCAATCTCGCCGGCGTCGGGCTCCCGCCCCAGCTCGACGGCCAGCGCGCTCTGCGCCGCGGCAATGCGGCTCGACGCGTCGACAATGTGCCATGGCACACGAATCGTGCGGCCCGTGTCGATGAGCGCGCGCGTGATCGCCTGGCGGATCCACCAGGTGGCGTAGGTGGAGAACTTGAAGCCGCGGCGGTACTGGAAGCGGTCGACGGCCTTCATGAGGCCGACGTTGCCTTCCTGGACGAGGTCGAGCAGCGACAGGCTGGGGTTCCTGTACCGCCTGGCCACCGACACGACGAGCCGGAGGTTCGCCTCGACGAGCTGCCGTTTCAGCGACATCAGCGTCTCGAGCCGCGCCCGCACCTCGCGGCGTGCGGCGGTGTCGCGGCCCGCAACCACCGCCACGGCAAGTTCCTGAACCAGATCCGGGCGGAGCAGCACGCGCGCGATCAGGTGGTCGGCGCGCCGGGAGGCGTGTGCCTCCTGCTGCGCCCGCGCGAGCGCCGCAAGCGCCGTGTCGACCTCCGCGGCGGAGAGCGGCCGCCCGTCGGGCGACTGGAAGAGCGCCTCGGGCCCGACAGTGCCCTGCCGGACGGCCGAGGCGAGCGCCGTGAGCCGGCTCGCCGCCCGCGGAATCGCCAGCACCGCGGCCGCGAGCGCCCACTCGGCACGCTCGATCCGCGCGCAGAGCGCCCGCTCCTCGCGGGGCGTCAGGACCGGAATCCGCGCGATGTCGCGGAAGTACGCGCGGACCGCATCCGCGTCGTCGACATTCCGATCATCCGCGTCCACCATGGGAGCGCCCTCTCTCACGCCGGCGGCAGGACGAGCACCGGGCAGGCCGCGGCGCGCATCACCCGCGCCGTGTTCGACCCGAACACCATCAGGTCCACCGCGCCGCGTCCCTGCACGCCCATCACGATCAGATCGGCCGCCCGCTCGGCGGCAACGACGAGAATCTCGCGATACACCGCGCCCTCGCGGACGACGGGCTTCACGACGCAGTGCGGCCGCGGCTCGGGTACCAGCGCCTGCAGATGCCGCTCGGCCTCGGCCACGGCATCGGCGCGGATCCGGTCGACGTCGAAGCCGGCCGACATCGGGTGCGCCAGGATCTCGGGCGGCACGTCGAGCACGTGCAGCAGGATGAGCTGCGCCCGCGCCTCTTCGGCGAGACTCCTCGCGTACTGCACGGCGCGGACCGATGCGTCTGAAAAATCGACCGGGCACACGACGCGCCGGAAGCGCACCGGTTCGTCCGGCGCCGTGTCGAGCGCCTGCCGCGGGACGACCATCGTCGGGCACGGCGCCTTGCGGACCACGCGCTCGGCGACCGACCCGAGCACCAGGCGCTCGAAGCCCGATCGGCCGTGCGTGCCGAGCACGATCAGATCGGCCGACACCATCTCGGCCTGGATGAGGATCTCACGATGGATGTCGCCCGCCTCGGTGACCCGAAGGTCGAGCGGCACCTCGAACGGGACGTGCGCTGCCAGGCGGCGCAGGTCGGAGGTAAGCCGCTGGCGTTCGCCATCGGTCATCGGCGTGGGCGGCAGATCGACGGCCGGGCGGTTGACGAAGACGTGCAGCAGCGTGAGCCGCGCTCCGTACCATCGGGCGAGGGCCGACGCGTGGTCCAGCGAACGACGCGAAAAGTCCGAAAAATCCACCGGGCAGAGGACCTGTGCGATCTGGAGCATCGCCGAGCCGAGACGCACGTGCCGTGCCAGCCGAAGCGGCGCGCGAGGCGCGCGGAATCTCCGCGCGGGCGCGAAATTCTTCGCGGCACGCGCGTATTCTTCGCGGCCGTGCAGCGCGGCGGCCATTGGCGCGAAGTTAGCTTGCATCTACTGTGACGGGCGGCGCGAGCGCCGCCTGCGAGGAGGTGCGCGATGCCGCGGCCATCCGGCCGTGCCGCGCGGGGGTTCGGTATCGTTGCGGTCGCGCTGGCGATCGCGTCGGCCGCCGAGGCGCAGTACTTCGGACGCAACAAGGTTCAGCACCGCGAGTTCCGGTTCGAGATCCTGCAGACCGAACACTTCGACGTCTACTTCTACCCCGAAGAGCGCGCCGCGGCCGGCGACGTGGCGCGGATGGCCGAGCGCTGGCACGCGCGCCTCGCCGCGGTGCTGCAGCACTCGCTCCAGCGCCGGCAGCCGATCGTGCTCTACGCGTCGCACCCCGATTTCGAGCAGACCAACGTCGTGTCGGGCGAGATCGGCGAGGGCACCGGCGGGGTGACCGAAGGCCTGAAGCATCGCATCGTCCTGCCGCTCACAGGGGCGCTGGCGGAAACCCATCACGTGCTCGGCCATGAGCTGGTGCACGCCTTCCAGTACGACCTCGCGCGCCGGGACGACAAGGATCAGCCTGGAGGCTCGTCGCTGAATCGGCTTCCGCTGTGGCTCGTGGAAGGGATGGCCGAGTACCTCTCCATCGGCCCGGTCGATCCGCACACGGCGATGTGGCTGCGCGATGCCGCCCGCCAGAAAGAGCTCCCCGAGATCCAGAAGCTGGGGCACCCGCGCTACTTCCCGTACCGCTGGGGGCATGCGCTGTGGGCGTACGTCGCCGGGCGTTGGGGCGACCGGGTCGTGCGCGACGTCTTCGAGGCGGCGCTGCAGATCGGGCCGTACGGCGCCCTCGAACGCGTGACCGGGCTCGACCCCAGGGCGCTGTCGCGCGCCTGGCACGAGGCGATCGCAGCGCACTACGAGGGGATCTTCACCACGGCCGAGCGCCCGACAGCGTACGGACACGCGCTCGCCCGGCGCACCAGGACGAACCGGCCGCTCCACGCCTCGCCGGCGCTCAGTCCAGACGGACGGCGGATTGCGTTCTTCTCGGAACGCAATCTCCTGTCGGTGGATCTGTACGTCGCGGACGCCGACACCGGCCGCATCCTCCGTCGTCTGACGAACACGGCGATCGACCCGCACGTCAGCAGCCTGCAGTTCATCGGCTCGGCCGGCGCCTGGCGCCCGGCGGGCAACGAGCTCGCCGTGGCGGCGGTCCGCAGCGGCCGGCCGGCGCTGGTGATCTTCGACGTCGAGACGGGCCGCCGGACGCGGCAGCGTTCCTTCCCCACTCTTGGTGAGATCCTCAATCCGGCGTGGGCGCCCGACGGGCAGCGGATCGCCTTTGCGGGCATGAGCGGCGGCTATTCCGACCTCTTCGTCTACGACCTCACGCGCGACACGCTGCGACAGCTCACCAGCGACGCGTACGCCGACCTGCAGCCGGCGTGGTCGTCCGACGGCCGGCGTCTGGCGTTCGTCACCGATCGGTTCTCGACGAACCTCGCGGCGCTCGACAGCGGCGCCTGGGGCCTGGCGCTGTTCGATGTCGAAACGGGCTCGATCGACGCGCTGCCGACGTTCGACACCGGCAAGAGCATCAACCCGCAGTGGGCGCCGGACGGGCGGCGGCTCTACTTCCTGTCGAACCGCGACGGGGTCACGAACATTTACGCTATCGATACGGCGACGGGCGCGCTGCACCGGGTGACCGACCTCGACGGCGGTGTGACGGGCGTGACGCCGCTCAGCCCGGCGCTTTCCACTGCGGCCGACAGCCGGCGCGTGGCGTTCAGCGCGTACGACGAGGAACAGCTCGCGATGTACGTCGTGACCGATCCGACCGCGTTGATCGGGTCCCCGGCGCCGCCGCCCCGATCCGGCCCGTTCATGGGGGCGCTGCCGCCCGAGACGCGCACGGCCGCCGAGCTGCCGGCGCTGCTCGACGACGCGACGAGTGGGTTGCCCCCGGAGCCCGTAGGCTCCGCCCCGTACCGGCCGCGCCTGACGCTCGACTGGGTGGGCCAGCCGTACGTGGCGGCGGGTATCGGGCGCTTCGGCCCGACGATCGGGGGCGGTATTGCGTTCCTCTGGAGCGACATGCTCGGCGATCACAACCTGGCCGCCGCCGTCGACGCCAGCACCTTCGGCACGGGTCTCTCGGATCTCTACAAGGGCGTGGCGGGACTCGTCGCCTACCAGAACCTCACTCGCCGCTGGGACTGGGGTGCCAGCGTCGAGCAGCAGCCGTACATCGCAGGTGGCTTCCTGAGGGGCGTCGGGATCGCCGAGGGACAGCCGGCCATCATCGAGCAGACCGTCGTACAGCGGCAGATCTTCCGCGCCGTCGGCGCAACGGTCGCGCGCCCGCAGACGCGGACGCGCCGCGTTGAGTTCGCCGGGGCCTATCAACACGTCTCGTTCGAGCAGGACGTCCGCACGACGGCGTGGTCGCGCGTGACGGGGCGCCGCCTGTTGGACGAGTGGACGCATACGGCACTCGCCGACTCGTTGAAGCTCGGCAGCGCCAGCACCGCCCTCGTCTTCGACAGCGCGGTCTTCGGCGCGACGAGCCCGGTCGCCGGCAGCCGCTCGCGGCTCGAGCTGGCGCCCACCGCCGGCACGCTGTCCTATCTGGGCGCGTTGGCCGACTACCGGCGGTACGTGATGCCGGTGCCGTTCTACACGGTCGCGGGCCGCGTGCTCCACTACGGGCGCTACGAATCGGGCGGCGAAGACCGGCGCCTGCTGCCGCTCTTTCTGGGCTATCCCGAGCTCGTGCGTGGCTATGCGATCGGCTCGTTCGATGCCGGCGAGTGCACGGCCACGGCGACCAGCTCCTGCGTCGAGTTCGATCGCCTGCTCGGCTCGCGGATGCTTGTCGCCAATCTCGAGCTCCGCTTCCCGCTGCTGCGCCCCTTCGGCGCGGGCGGCGGGATGTACGGCCCGCTGCCGACGGAGGTGGCGCTCTTTGCCGACGGCGGCCTCGCCTGGGCGTCGGCCGATCGGCCCACGCTCGCCGGCGGTGGTCGCACACCGGTGTCGAGCGCGGGAGTGACGTTCCGGATCAACCTGTTCGGCTTTGCGGTGGCGCAGATCGACATGGCCCACCCGTTCCAGCGGCCCGGCCGCCGGCTCGTGTGGGGGTTCAGTTTGACGCCGGGGTTCTAGAGAACATGTCGTTCACACTTCTGACTTCTCCGTTCTCGGTTCGTGTTCTGGTTCGGTTCGCGGTTCGCGGTTCGGAGTTCGGGGTTCGAAGTTTGTCGACCCCACTCGATCGGAGCGAACACGGCATGAAGAACCTGGAACACCGAACCGAACGTGAACACGAACGAAGAAGCAAGGAGCCAGAAGCGTGAACGGCAGCTCTCAGTAGAGGATGACGATGCCTGCCAAACATCTGCTGTTCCGGTCAGAAGCGCGCGAAAAAGTGCTGCACGGCGCCACGGCGATTGCCGATGCGGTGCGCTCGACGCTCGGACCGCGATCGCGGTCGGTGCTGATCGAGCGGAAATGGGGAAAGCCGATCGTCTGCAACGACGGCGTCACGATCGCAAAGGAATTCGCCCTGAAGGATCCCGAAGAGGACCTCGGGGCCCAGATGCTCCGGGGCGCGGCCGAACGCACCGGCGACGCGGTGGGCGACGGCACCACCACGTCCATGCTGCTGGCGCACGCGAGCGTCGCCGAAGGAATGCGCAATATCGCGGCGGGGGCGAGCGCGATCGATCTGAAGCGCGGGCTCGACCGGGCGGCCCGCGCCGCCATCGACGCGCTGCGCGCCCAATCGCGGCCGGTGCAGAGCGCGCGCGAGAAGGAGCAGGTCGCCACCGTGTCGGCGCACAACGACCCGGCGATCGGCGATCTCGTCGCGCGCGCGATCGAAAAGGTAGGCGCCGAGGGCGCGGTCACCGTCGAGGAGACCAAGGGCACGGAGACCGCGCTGGAGGTGGTCGAAGGGCTCCAGTTCGATCACGGATACCTCTCGGCGTACTTCGTCACCGATCCCGAGAAGATGGAGGCGATCCTCGACGATCCGCTGATTCTCCTCTACGAGGGGAAAATCAGCACGGTCAAGGACCTCCTGCCGCTCCTCGAGCAGATCGCCAAGCGCGGCGCGCCGCTGCTGGTCATTGCCGAGGACGTCGACGGCGAAGCGCTCGCCACGCTCGTGGTCAACCGGCTCCGGGGTGCGCTGGCCACCGTGGCGGTCAAGGCACCCGGCTTCGGCGATCGCCGCAAGGCGATGCTCGAGGACATTGCCATCGTGACGGGGGGACAGCTGGTCGCTCCGGAGCTCGGGATCCGGCTCGAGAACGTGGCGCCCGACCAGCTCGGGCGCGCCGCGCGCGTCGTGGTCGATCGGGAACACACGACCATCGTCGGCGGCAAGGGCGATACGCGCCGGATCGAGGCGCGCTGCCAGGAGCTGCGGAAGCAGATCGCCGACACCACGTCGGACTACGACCGCGAAAAGCTCGAGGAGCGCCTGGCGAAGCTTACCGGCGGCGTGGCGGTGATCCGCGTCGGCGCGCCCTCGGAAGCCGAGATGAAGAGCCGGCGCGAGGCGTTCGACGATGCGATCTCCGCGACGCGGGCGGCCATCGCCGAGGGGATCGTGCCCGGGGCCGGGCTGGCCCTGCTGCGCGCGATCCCGGCCGTCGAAGCCGAGGCCGCGCGCACCGACGGCGACGAGCGTGCGGGCGTGCTGATCCTGCGGCGGGCACTCGAGGCGCCCACCCGTCAGATCGCCGAGAACTCGGGCGCCGACGGCGGCGTCGTCGTCGAGAAGATGCGCGCGGGCACCGCCAACTTCGGTTTCGACGCGGCCGCCGGCCGGTACGTCGACCTCATCGAGGCCGGCATCATCGATCCGACCAAGGTGGTCCGGCTGGCGCTCGAGAATGCCGTGTCGGTCGCGGGCGTCCTGCTGCTGACCGAGGCGACCATGACCGAGATACGCGAGCCGAAGCCGGAACCCGTGGCCTCGGTGCCTGAGCCGTACTGACACCATGGCCAGGACGCTCTTCATCCTCAACGACCCGCCGTACGGGACCGAGCGCAGCTACAACGCGCTGCGGCTCGCGGGATCGCTCGCGAGACGGGAGGGCCAGGAGGTTGCGGGGTTCCTCCTCGGCGACGCCGCCGCCTGCGCCAAACGGAACCAGAAGGTTCCGGAGGGCTACTACAACATCGAGGTGATGCTCCACGCGGCCTGGGCCAGTACGGCCTGAAGCTGCTACGGCTCCTCGCCGGGTGCCCGGTCATCGTCGTCGACGTGTCGACGGACAAGCTCCGCCTGGCGCGCGAGCTCGGCGCCGCGCACGCGCTCGACGGGAAGGATCCGCGGCTCGCCGACCAGCTGCGCGAGCTGACGGGCGGCCGCGGCGTCAGCGCCGCGTTCGACTTCGTCGGCAGCGACGCGACGCTTGCGCTCGCGGTCGGCGCGACGCGCGCGCTCGGCAAGGTGAGCCAGATCGGGCTGGCCGGCGGCGCCGCGCGCCTGAAGGTGCCGGAGAACACGCGCTTCGAGGTGCAGTTCGAGGCGACGCTCTGGGGCACGATCAAGGAATTGCGCGAGGTGATCGCGCTGGCCGAATCGGGACAGCTCACGTCGATCCCGATCGAGGTGGCGCCGCTCCACCGCATCAACGAGGTGTACGCCCGGCTGAAGCGCGGCGAGATTCAGGGGCGGGCCGTCATTCAGCCCGCCGCATAAGCGTCTCCAGACGCGGGTGCTCCGTTTGTGTTTCAATGGAGTCGCTCGTCCATGCAGCGCCGCGCCTTCTGGAAAGCCGTGACTCTCGATCGCGCCGACTTCCTCGACCGGTTCCTGGCGCTCCTCGGCGAGCAGGGCACCCACTTCTGCGTCGTCGGTGGACAGGCTGTCAACGCCTACGTCGATCCCGTTGTGAGTCTGGATGTGGATCTGGTAATTGCGCTCTCGGATCTGGAGCGGCTCGAACCAGTGCTCGCCGAGCGCTTCAGCGTGGAACACTTCCCTCACAGCATGACCGTGTCGCTCGCCGGCAGCGATCTTCGCGTTCAGATCCAGACCGACCCGCGCTACGGCGAGTTCCTCGTGCACGCGGAACCGCGGGAGATCCTCGGCATCCGGCTTCCAGTCGCTCGCGTTGAAGACGTCCTGCGCGGGAAAATCTGGGCCGCCTCCGATCCGGAACGTCGCGCCAGCAAGCGCCAGAAGGATCTCGCCGACATCGCCCGCCTGCTCGAAGCCTATCCGCACCTGCGGCCGCTCGTCCCGGAGGACATCCGGCAGCGGCTCGTCTGAGCCTCAGCGGATGGACGGCATCACCGCCGGCACGACCTGGCGGCCGTGGCGGCGATACCGGCGGAAGTCGGCGTCGGTCGTCAGCAGGAGCGGGTCGTCGAGCGTTTCCGTCATGCGCACGAGACACGCGTCGGCCAGGCTTGCGGGCACGTCCGCGTACTTCCTCATCAATCTGAGCACGGCCTCGAGGTTGTCGCCGAGGTCGAAGGCGACGCCTACCGCCTGCCGGCGCAGAAGGGCGTCGAGCAGCGGCGCGCCAGGACCGCCGACGAAGTGGAACGCCTCGGAGAGAGCCGTAGGCCTTGGCCTCGCCATCGCCAGGGAGGTCGTTGAAGCGCACGGCGGACGCATCTGGGCGGAAAGCCCGCCGGGCGCCGGGAGCACCTTCTCCTTCAGCATCCCGGCGGCACCGGACGCGCTGCAGCCCTGACCCGGCCGGCGCGTCATGGTGCGCGCTGCAGCTTCAGGAACTTCCCCGCGAGGATCGCCGCCGGATAGAAGATCTCCTCTTCCATCTGCGCGTGGAGCTTGAGCTTCTCAACGAAGCGGACGACCTCCGGGTGCCCGTTGGCCTGTGCCGCGCGCTCCAGCTCGTCGAGCGCGGCGACGATCGCCTTGTGCTCGTCGAGCATGCGGGGCAGCTCCACCTCCAGCCGATCGCTCATCGCCAGCACGTCGCGCATCTCGGGCGACACGCGCCCTTGTGCCAGCGGACGCAGCAGCGCGAGCGGCGGCAGCGCGAACTCCTCCTCGCGGTAGAAATGTCCGTGCAGCAGCGCGGCCACGCGCTGAGCGGCCTGACCGGTCCGGCCGGGGATCCGCGTGGCCGCCGCCAGCTCGCGGTGCAGCTCCGCGTGTTCGATCGTGATCGAGCCGGGCGTGTCGAAGAGCGGCGCGGGCGTCGCACCCGCCCCGCGGTACTTCGGCGCCGCAATCACGACGCCGATGCACACAATCACACCGAACGCAAACACCACCGACAGCACCAGTTGATCCTTCATCGCCGCGCCTCTCAGAACCGGTAGCCGAGATTCACGCCGAACACGCCGACCGTATGGTTGTCGGAGCCGTCGATCACGACGATCGCGCGCGCGTCGGGCCGCACCTCGAGATGCGACGCCAGGTTGAGGCGCACGCCGCCGCCGAAGCTCATCGCGGGATCGGTGAAGCTCCGCGTGTCCCAGGCGCCGCCGGACGGGACCATCATCATCCCGAGACGCCGTCCGTAAAAGGCAGGCATCTCACCGACACCCCAGAACCCGGCGCCCGGCGCCGTGCAGTCGCCGTAGCCGTAGCCGGGCCCGCGCATGTAGCCGGTGCCGGGCGACGGACAGAACTCGCTGCCCGGCCCGAACGGCGCCGCAATGGCGCCCAGCAGGTGCGTGTGCCCGAGGTCGAACGAGGCGCGGTACATGCCGCCGCCGGCCGCGGCGTACGGGACGACTCGCCGTCCGAGCGGCAGCAGGTTGACCAGCACGCTGCCGGTAAGCGTGAAGGCGTCGGCGCCGGAGCCGCGCCCCAGCCACGCGCCCTGCCCTTCGAGCGAGAGACGCTCGTTGAGATCGTAAACGACCGTCGCGCCCGCGAGCGGGCCGGCCGTGGATGTCGTCGCCGCACCGCCGCCGAGGAACGCGATTGTTCTTCCAGGGCCAGCGGTCTCCGGCGTCTGCGCCACCGCGGGAGTCGCCAGCAGCAACGCCGCGACCGCTATGGTGGCCATTGTCGTTCTGAACATGACACGCTCCTTACTACCCCGGACGAAGCAAGCGCAGTGCCTTCGAATGCGCGCCATGCCGGCGTGAAGAACGAGGCGTCGCCGCCGCGTGCGGCGCAGAGCCGGGGAAAAGTTCCCATTCGGGCCGAATACTCCCGGCGCCAGCGGCGCCGGCGTCGCCCTGGCCATTGTCCTCTGGCACGGGCTGTTCAACGTGCTGGTCGCCTCGGAGGCGGCCGCCGGTCTCATTGCGGCGGTGATGACCACGGGCGTGATGATGCTGGCGCTCGTCGCGCTCGCCGTGGCAGGGCCACGCGAGCTGCGCGGCCTCTCGCGTCGCGCGGGCCCGCGCCAGAACCGCGACGAGTACGAGCGGCTGGCGGCCTGAGGCCGTCTCACTCGCGGACGCGCGACCCGTCCGTCAGCGCGTCGCTTGGATGAATGACGACGCGCGCGCCCTCGGCGAGGCCCGCCAGCACTTCGGCCTCGCGTCCGTTCTGTTGCCCGAGTTCCACGAGTGTCCGGCGCGCCCGTCCCGCCTCGACGAGGAAGACGGCCCACTGCTCACCGTCGCGGACGAGCGCGCTCGTCGGCAGCTTGAGCACGTCGGCCGCCTCCCACACGACGATCCGCACGTCGACGCGGTACGCGTCGCCGAGCACGAGGTCCTCGCCGCCCGCCGGTCCCGGCAGCTCGAGGATGACGTTCACGCGCTGCTCCTCGACGCCGAGCGCCGAGACCTTCGTGAAACCAGACGGCTCGATCCGGCGGACGATCGCCTCGAGCGCCGGCGCCTGGCCGCTCTGCTCGACGAGCGCGCGCGATCCCTCCCGGATCCGCACGGCGTCGGTCGAAAGCAGGTCCACGACGATTTCCAGGTCGGCCGGATCCCCGATCTCGACGAGCGGCTCGCCTGCCGGCACGAGGCTCTCGCTTTCGCGCAGGCGCCGCAGGATGACGCCGTCGGCCGGCGCGGTCACGGCCACGGCGGCGCCCGCCTGGCGCGGCGACGAGGGCGCGAGCCGCGCCTCGGCGCGCGCCAGCTCGGCAGCGGCGGCACGGACGGCAAACGCCGCGGCCTCGTTCGCCTCTCGAGCCAGGCGCGCGTCGGTCTCGCGCAGGTCGGCCTCCTGCGCCGGCAGGACGCCGGCATCCACGAGCCGGCGGCTGCGCGCCAGCTCCCGGTCGGCCTGCGCCAGCGCCGCGGCGGCGCGCTGCTCCTCGGCGCGCGCGCGGCCAAGCGCCGCCCGCGCGCTCTCGACGGCCGCCTGCGCCTCGGCGCGCGTGCGCGCGTCGAGCAGCGGCGGCGGCTCGGGCTGCAGGCGCGCGACAACGGCCCCGCGCCGGACGCGATCGCCCGGCTCGAGCTCGATGCGACGCACGCGTCCGGTCACGGGCGCCGACACCACGAAGCGGTCGCGCACGCGGGTACGCCCCTCTTCCTCCACGGTGACGACGAGCGGCCCGCGGACGACCGGCGCCACATCGACCTCGAGGGTCTCCGGCCAGAGCGCGACCGCCAGCATGGCGCCGGCCGCCGCCGCCCCGAGCCACGTGCGCCGATGCATCAACATGTGCCGCATCTGCCTCACTCCTGTGTCTTCAGCACCGCCACGAGATCCAGATGGTCCAGACGCCGCCGGACAAGCAGGCCCGACACCGCGGCCGCCGCCGAGACGATGAGCCACGACCAGGCGATCGTCGCCGGCTCGGCGACGAACGACAGCCGGTAGATCTCGTTGCTGAACGCCGCGATGATCAGCTCGCCGAACAGCTCGCCGATGAGCGCGCCGAGCGGCAGCGCGGCGAGCGTCAGGACGGCGAGCTCGCCGAGCAGGATGAGCGAGATTTCCGCGCGCGTGAAGCCGAGCACGCGCAGGCTCGCCAGCTCGCGGCTCCGCTCCGACAGCGACACGCGCGCCGAGTTGTAGACGACGCCGAAGGCGATGATCGCCGCGAAAATCACGTTGATGAAGATCGACAGGTTCATGTGCTCGGCGAGCGTCTCGCGGAAGTTCTGGAGCGTCGCCTCACGGAGCTCCACGCCCGCCACCACCGGCATCACCTTCACCTCGTCGTAGAAGCGATCGCGCCTCGCCGGATCCAGCGTGAGCGCGACGGCCGAGATGGCGTCGCCTTCGCCGAGCAGGCGGCCGAGCTCGTCGAGCCGCATGTGGGCCTGGAGCCCGAGCGTGTCGTCGACGAGCATCGCCACGGGCACGCGTCTCGTCGGCCGCCTCCCTTCGAGGATCTCGACCTGCAGCTCGTCGCCCGGCGCGACGCCGAGCCGTACCCCGAGCATCTCGGACAGGACGAGCCCCTGCGGCGGCAGCGGGACCGCTCGTCCGCGGCGGTCCACCACCCGGTTCAGATGCGCCCCGTCCGGGAGACCCGTGAGCGCCAGCGTGCGCGCCCGCGCGCCGGCCCGCAGCCGCACCGGCACCGTGCGCAGCGGCTCGGCATCCAGGACCCCCGGCAGGTGGCGCACGTCGTAGATCGCCCTCGCGGCGCGGGGCTCGACGAAGGCGACCGTGGCATCCTGCCGCATGACGCGCGTGAACTGCTCGTTGATGAGCGCGTCCATCACGTCGATGAACGCGAGGCCCACGAACAGCACGGCGACGGCAAACGCGATGCCGACCGTCGAGATCAGCGCGCGCCCCGGCTGCCGCTCGAGGTTACGCAGCACCATGCGGGTGGCGAGCGACGGCCGCAGCCGCGCCGACAGCCGCTCGAGGAGGCTGCGGCGGTAGCGCGCCGGCGCCTCCGGCCGCATCGCCTCGGCGGGCGGCACCCGCACGGCGCGGCGGACCGCCGCGACCGCTCCGAGCGCCGCCACGGTCAGGCTCCCCGCCACCGCCTGCGCGGCCACGCCGCCCGAGAGCCGATAGCTCAGCACCGGGAACCGGAAGAACTCGTTGTAGATGGTGATGAACCACGCGCCGAGCCACGCGCCGGCGGCAACGCCCGCCACCGCGCCCGCCGCGGCGATGACGAGCGCCCACTTGATGTAGTGCCACGCCAGCGTACGAGTGGCGTAGCCGAGCGCCTTCATCGCCGCAATCTGCGCGCGCTGCAGCGCCAGCGCGCGCGTGAGCGCCACGTGCAGCACGAACGCGGCCACGCCGAAAAAGATGGCCGGCACGAGAAACCCGAAGAGCTGGAGCTGCGCCAGCTCGTTCTCCAGCGTCCACGCCGACGGCTGCAGCGACCGCGGGATCGCGCCGCGGCCGCCGTACGGCGCGAGCAGCCGGTCGAGCTCGGCGACAACGGCCGGCTCGGACGCGCCGGGCCCGAGCGCCGCCGCCACGTCGTTGAACGCGCCTTCCATGTTGAAGGCGGCGCCCAGCGCGGCGCGGTTCATCCAGAACACGCCGAACCGCCGCGCGTCGGGAAAGATCTCGCCCGGGCGGATCGCGTAGACGTACTCGGGCGAGAGCGCGACGCCGACGATGGTGAGCCGCCGGTAGCGGCCGTTGATCACCGCCG
The DNA here is from genome assembly GCA_016192845.1 of Acidobacteriota bacterium. GTDB lineage: Bacteria > Acidobacteriota > Vicinamibacteria > Vicinamibacterales > UBA2999 > MELF01. The sequence continues at coordinate 27,709 of JACPTI010000030.1, read as the reverse complement.
ACACGGCATCACCGGGCGCGAGGCCGTGCGCCTCGCAGAAGCGCTCGCTGGCGAGCACCTCATCGGGCCGCGCCGGATCGATCCACCGCCCGCGCCGCAGGTGCACGCTGTTCAGCCCCGGCGCGCCACGATCGGGGATCGAAATCAAGCGCCCGACGGCCGGCTCGGTCATCCCGGCCACCGTGAGCGTCACGTCGGCGACGACGCGCGTGTCGACGGCCGCGACGCCGGGGATGGCGGCGATGCGGCCCGCGAGCCAGGCCGGCGCGCGCGTCAGCGACGCGAACACGTCGGCAAAGCGCGCCTCCGCGTAGTAGGCGGCGCGCGTGCGCTGGAGCGAGTCGAAGTTCGACAGATACGTCACGTACATCGTGACGCCGGCGGCAATCACGGCGGCGATGGCGAGCGCCTGCCCCTTCATCGCCCACAGGTCGCGCAGGAGCTTCCGATCGAGGAGCCGCAGCCTGGCGAGCGTCACCACTGGAGCTCCCTCGCGGTCGCCTTCCGCGTGTTCGCCTGGACGCCCGCAACGCGGCCGTCGGCGAGCCGCACGACGCGATCGGCCATCGCCGCAATCGCCGCGTTGTGCGTGATGACGGCCGTCGCGGTCCCGAGCTCGCGATTGACGCGCTCGAGCGCTTCGAGCACGAGCACGCCAGTGCTGATGTCGAGCGAGCCGGTCGGTTCGTCGCACAACAGCACCTCGGGGCGCTTGGCGATGGCGCGCGCGATGGCGACGCGCTGCTGCTCGCCGCCCGAGAGCTGCGCCGGAAAGTGGTCGAGCCGGTGCCCGAGGCCGACGAGCGCGAGCGCCTCCTCCGGCCGCATCGGGTGCGCGACGATGTCGGTGACGAGCGCCACGTTCTCGAGCGCCGTCAGGCTCGGAATCAAGTTGTAGAACTGGAACACGAACCCGACGTGGTCGCGCCTGTAGATCGTCAGCGCGGCATCGTCGGCCACGGTGAGGTCGTGGTCGCGGTACAGCACCTCGCCCGAGGTGGGCACGTCGAGCCCGCCGAGGATGTTGAGCAGCGTCGATTTGCCGGAGCCCGACGGGCCGAGCAGCACGACGAACTCGCCCTCGAAGAGATCGAAGTCCACGCCGCGCAGCGCTTCGACGGTGACCTCCCCCATCTCGTAGACCTTCCGCACGCCGCGGGCGGTGAAGATCGGCTCGAGCCCGGCTGCAACGGAGGCGGCACGCATGACCCACCCAGGTGATCGAACACATTCCATGCCGCGACGAGGCGAGCCCCCGGCGGCAGAGGAGCGGCGAACGCCTGCGTCACACACCGGCAGAGGTGCGGGAATCCCCGCGCCATGTGGAATAGTTCGTCATGCGCGAAGCGACTGCGCCCGCGGCCGGACGCGGATCGCGCCTGAGGGAGTGGCACTGCCCCTGCGTCATAGCGGATTTGACGCTATGAGGCTGCTCGCCTACCTCATCATCATTGCGATTGCGGTTGGCGGCATCGCGCCGTCGTCCACGTGGACGAGGAAGGAGGCTGACTGTCGTGACAGCGCCCGCTCAGCGAGCCGCAGCAGCCGCAACGGACGCCGGCGCCTCCCGAATCTCCGGTTCGAGGCGGATCGGCGTCGAGAGCGACGCCGAGACGAGGCACGCCTTCTTCGCCTTCTCCAGCACGGTGAGCACGCGCGCGCGGTCGAGGCCCGCGGGCACGGTCAATGTCGGGCGGAGAACGATCTCCACGAACCGCGTGGCGCCCTCCTGCCGATCCACGGTGCCGGCCGCATCGACCTCCAGATGCGTGAACTCGACCTTCGACAGCCGCGCCACCGCGCGGAGCGTGAACAGATAACACGCCTGGACGGAGGCGAGGAGCAGGTGCTCAGGGCTCCAGGCGTCGCCCGGGCCGTCGTACTCGACCGGCGGCGCCACGGGCAGCACGGCCAGGCCGGCGGATCGCACCTCGGCATAGCCGGAAGGCCCGCCCGTCAGCCGGGCGTCATAGTGGTGAGGGAGCTCTTTCACTGTCCTCTCATCATGCCACGGCCGCCCATCATCCCGCGCCCCATCATCTGCGTATGCATCTGCCCCATGTGTTGATGCATCGCTTTCTGCTGACGCACGAGCTCGGTCACCACCGCGGCGACGGTGTCGACCTTCGCGGCGCCGGACGCGGCGTTCATCTGCGCGACCAGCGCGTCGAGCTTCGCGTCCCCCGCCTTCATCTCGGCCATCATCTGCTCGTGCATTTTCATCATGTCGGGCGCGTTCGGTTGAGACTGCTGCGCGAAGCCCCACATCGTCAGCACGCCGACGACGAGCGCCGCCGCCACTGTCACACGCATTCGCATAACTGCCTCCATGGCGTCCTCTGCAATGGGCGTTCCTCACCCAGGAGAATCCGCCCGGTAACGAGCATGACGAGGATGCCGCGGGTGCGCGCCTCGGCAATCGCCTCGCGCACCGCCGGATCGACTCCGTCACGCTGTGTGATCGTGCCGTCGTAATCGAGGGCGATGACCGAGAGCTTCATTGGAGCTTGAACGAGACGACCACCGTCAGGATGAACTTCTCGGGCCGCTCGTTCAGGATTACCGGCGAGTAGCGCCACTGCCGCACCGCCTTGAGCGCCGACTCGTCGAAGATCCCGGCGGAGCGCAGGACCTTGACGCTCTCCACCTCTCCTTCCTCGTCCACGATGGCCTCGAGGATGACGACCCCTTCGATCTGGGACGCGAGTCCGAGCAGCGGGTACTCGGGGTCGACGCGATGGACGAGCTTCGGCTCCTTGATTTGTCCTCCGATGCGCACCGGCGCGCGCGGCGGCGGTGGTGGTGGTGGCGGGGGCGGCGGCGGAGGCGGCGCCTCCGGCAGCAGCCCTCCGACCACGCCGCCCGGAACGCCTCCCTCGACGCCCGCGAACACTTCACGCTCGACCGGCGGAGGCTCGGGCGCGATTCCCGTCGGCACCGTCACCGGCGCCACGTTCCCAGAGGTGGGGACCGGCGTGTCCACGCGCCGCGCCTCCGGCGGCGGCGGCGCGGGAGGAGGAGGAGGCGGCGGCGGCGGGGGCGGGGGCGCCGCCGCGAACGCCATCATCGTCTGCATCTGCGGGACCGGCGTCGCGATGAACAGCACGGTGCTGAGGAACACAGCGGCGACAAGCGCCGTGTGCGCCACGATCGAGATGAGGAGCGACGCTCCCCGCCGCTGCGGGGTGTGCTTCACATCTCCGGTAATGAGGTCGAACATGACGGCCTCCGCACCGACGCCCGGCCTCGGGCTCGCCGGGCTACGCGCGGCCTTCGCGCGGCTGACCGGGCGGGAGATTCCTGGCCCGGCGGCTGCGGTGCACCTCGTCGAGCAGACAGATACCCGCGAGGCCGCTGACGGTCGGCACCATCCCCACCATCATGAGCACGAGTCCCGTCAGCGACGGGTGCGTGCTGCCCCAGACGATGAGCGACAGTCCGACGATCACCAACAGCATCCGTGCCGGCGTCGACCGCAGCAACTTCGAACACCACATTCGAAACGCTCCTGTCGTGCTCACGGTGCAAGGGCGCGGCCACCGCACAGCCGGCCGAACGTCCGACACCGAGAGGCGCACGCGCCGGGGCAAATGGAAACTTACTGAGACGTGGGGAATTTCGCGCGGTCAGTGCGGCGACGTGCCGGACGCCGCGTGGTTGCGTGCGCTGTGCGCCTCGATCAGCAGGTGTTCGAGGGCGTGCAGGTCGAACGGCTTGTCGAGGACGCGGTACGCGCCAAGCTCCAAGGCGTGCCGGGCGACTTCCGGCGAGTCGTAGGCGGTCATCATCACGACCGCACTCTCCGGCCGCAGACGCCGAATGCTGGCCAGCAGATCCAGATTGCTCGAATCGGGCAGCCGGAGATCGAGCAGCACCACGTCGATCGGCTGAGGCAGATCGTGGAGCGCTTGCACGGCGGTCGCCGCGCTGCCCGCTTCGACCACCGAATGACCGTGCTCGGCGAGCGTTTCGGCTATCGACCAGCGGATGAGCGCCTCGTCTTCGACGACGAGCACGCGAAGATGCGGGGCTTGCATCATCACGACTTTCAGGGTTACTGCGGGGTGTCTTTCAAGAAGCGGTCCAACGCGTCAGACTGCGGTGCCCGCATCGGCCAGCGGCAGCTGCACGGTGACCGCCGCGCCGCCGCCGGGCGGCGACTCGACTCGGATGGCGCCACGGTGTGCCTCGATCAGCCGCTTGGCCGTGGCCAGCCCGAGCCCGGTGCCCCGCGTCTTGGTCGTGAAGAATGGGGCGAACACCTTGTCCCGGATCTCCGCCGGGATTCCCGGTCCGCTGTCGACGAATCTCACCTCGCAGCCGCCGTCGGTGGTCCCGATCGCAACACGGATGCGGCCGCGCCCCTGCATCGCCTGGGCGCTGTTGATCAGCAGGTTCTGGAACACGATCTTCAGCAGCTCCGGATCGGCCAGCACCGGTGGCGACGTCCCCTCGACGTCGATGTCGACGTGAGCGACCGCCGGGTCGTCGCGCAGGAGCTCGATCGTCGTCGCGACCACCGAGGGGACCTCGACGCGCGCCGGCCTCGGCTGGGGCGGACGGGCAAACAGCAGCAGGTCCTGGATCAGCGCGTTCAGCGCGTCGATCCGCGCGACGATCTCGCCCCCAACGGCCGCCTCACGGCTCCCGGTCGCAAGCCGGTCGGCGATCACCTGCACGGCGCCGCGGATGCCGGCCAGCGGGTTCTTGATCTCGTGCGCGATGACGGCGGCCATCTCGCCGAGCCGCACCAGCGCCGCCTGCTCGCGCAGCTGCTCCTCCATCAGCACGCGGGCGCTCAGGTCGTGGATGATGCCGGTGAACTTGCGCTCCCCGTCGACGGTCATCTCGCCGACCGCCAGGTGCACCGGGAAGATCGTCCCGTCGCGCCGCTTGGCGTGCACTTCGCGTCCGATGCCGATGATCTTGGCCTCGCCGGTCGCCAGGTAGCGGGCGACATAGCCGTCGTGCTCCTCGCGGTAGGGCGAGGGCATCAGCATCGACACGTTGCGCCCGATGACCTCAGATTCCTGGTAGCCGAAGAGGCGCTCGGCGGCGGGATTGAACGTCTCAATCCGCCCCTGCGCGTCGATGACGATGATGCCGTCGACGGCGGAGTCGATGATCGCCGCCAGCACCTGCGCGGCGTGGTTGCCGGAATTGGGAGCCTTCACGGGAGTGAGCCCTAGCTTACCGCGAAAAATTTCGCAGCGGAACCCCCGTGCAGGTCCTACGGCGGATTGCTCCGTTCGAGGCGGGCGCGAATCGCGTTGAGCACGGCAGGCGCTTCGTCGCGGATCCGTCCTTCGACGATGCGGCGCACGAGCCCGGCAAAGAAGCCCTGCAGCACGTCGACGTGCGACCGGTGCAGGTAGACGAGAGACCGGTTCGGACTCGACCCGGCGATCGCCGTCATTGACACGGCGCCTGTCCGGTAGTGCGTGGCGAACACCTGCTTGGAGACCACCAGCGCCGGAGCGCCGGTCGAGCCGGCCCCGCGCACGAGCGCCGCATGTGTGACCGACACGATCGGCTTGCCGCCGAGCGTTTCCTTCGACCAGTAGAGGAAGGACTCGACGACGTCGGGGTGGCCGATACGCGGGTAGGCCTGCAGGTATTCGGAGATGCCGGGGGGCAGCAGCCCGAGCCGGCGAATCAGCGAGGCGAATTCAGCGTCGGCGGCAATCGGATCGCGATGATCGTTGTATGGCGGCAGCCCGAGATCGCCGTCGCTGAGATAGGTCGCCGTTCGATCGAGCACGATGCGGCGGAACTCCTGTTGCACCCCCGGCTTCCAGTCGGATCTTCCGGTGATGCGCTGCTGCAGCCGTGCGATGTCGCCCGCGCTCAGCTTGACGCCGCAGTCGCCCGGCCGGCAGTTGCGCAGATCGTTCAGGTCGCCCTCCTCGAGCTCCAGCGCGGAGAGGTCTTCGATGCGCGGCGGGCTCGAAAAGCGAACGACGATCGGGACGTAGCGGCTCTGGAGCAGCGGCGCAATGCGGCTCGTCCACGAGAGCAGCCGTTCGGGCGGCGCGTCGATCCGCACTGCCGCCATGAGCGCGAGCTCGCGATCGCGGCCGGGCAGCACCCGAATCACGGTCCTGCCGGCGTCGAGCCTGCCTCGGTCGGCGCCGTTCATCTCGACGCCCGGCGGGAGAAATGCGAAAGGGTCAGGTACCGAGGTCGTGACGTCGGTGCCGGTGACACTCCGTGCCGCGACGATCGCCAGAGCCAGAACGCCGATACGCGCGCCGGCGATCGTCCGCACGCGACTCAACCGTGGGTCATCGTCTCGCCGAGCCGGGCGCGCTGGTGGTCGATCTCGGCTTTGGCCCGACTGACCACACGGCCCAGGAACGCGCGGCTTGCCTTCGAGGCGCCCCGGCACTCCTCCTCGGCGCGCCAGGCGAGCCGGCGCCGCAGTTCCTTGCCCGACACCGGCGCCGACAGCAGGCCGAAGGCCCATCCGGCCGCGCCCGCCGCCAGCGTCACACCCGCCAGCGCCAACACGAGCTTCGTTCGTGACATGACAACCTCCTTCCCGTCGAGGGTCCTCACCGCGTGACAAACGCGTCCGGCAGCGCGTCGATGACGATTTCGGCGTGCTCGTCCCAGAGCACGAGAGCGCCGCAGGCGATTCGATACGCGAGGGCCGCCGGCAGCGGCGGGAGCCGTTCGAGGAGCTTCCGCGGGACGTCATGCAGCGCCCACTCCGGAACCGGCTCGTTGACCATCAGATCGATGGGCGATTCGGCGCCGCCGTCGACGAGCCCTTCGATGTCGACCTCGTAGATTGCCCTGGTGATCGCCTCCCGGAAGAGCCCGTCGACCGGCGGTCCGAAGATGTCGCCCGGCTTCGCCTGGGCGCGCGCCGTGCGGATGGCGGAGGCGAGGTACCGTCGCGTGAGCAGTCGCGACCAGGGGTCTCGGCGCAGGTCGAACGGCGGCAGCGGCTCCTCCAGCCGCGTACGAAGCCGCACGTACCGCTCGACGCGGTCCGTGAAGAGCCGCGCCGCGACCTCCTGGTCATCCGTGGGTGCAAACGCCGCTGCACCCGACCACGCGCTGAGGATCGCGGCGCACCCAAGCAACCCGATACCGACGGCTTGAGTGACCCGCATGGCCTGATCGCTCCCGACGCGTGTGCGTGCAGCGGCGTCCGGCGACAGTAGCAGCATCAACCGTACCGGATCGTCCTCGGCCCGAGGCCTGCGCCCGTACACGGGTGATCCGCCGCCGCAGAGGGCATGGTGCGGACAATTTCGTGGCGCGGTGCGGACTACTTCGCACACGCCGCGGCCGGGCGCTTGCGCACCCGCCTCCGGGCGCTGGCGCACAATCTGCACGCGGGCCGCCGGTATGTGCCGAACCGCTTCTTTCGTGCTTGCCGCGGCGGGGGTCCTCCTCGCGTCTACCTCTGCGCCGGCCCGGCAGGATCGCTCGGCTGCGCCGGCGACGGTCAGGGACGTGATGACCAGCATGACGATCCCCGCCTCAGACGCGATCTTCGAGGCCGCCTCCGAGCCGCCCACCACCGACGAAAAGTGGGGCGCGCTGAGGAAGGCGGCCGAGACGCTCCAGACAAAGAACGCCGACGCGCTCGCGCCGGCTTCCGACGACGTGTACACGACGTGCGAGAACTGCCACACGCGCTACCTGGAGGAGCCGGCCAAAGAACCCGAGCCGCCCCGCTGACCGTCGGGCGGCGCGAACTATTCCGCGCCGCGGCGGAGTATCTCCGGCCACCCAGAGCCGAGGCCCCGACAGGCGTCTGACGCCGATGGAAACCGTTGGCCTGCAATCTGCACCGCCCGTGACGGGCGCGGCAGTCGAGACGCCGCGGCTGCAGTCGCGGGAGGATGCGATGGCCGAACGAACCGAACGAGATGTGCTCCACCACCTGATCGATCGGTGCCGGGACGGAGAGCGCGGGTTCCGTGCGGCGGCGGATCACGTGGGCGACCCGGCGCTGAAGTCGCTCTTCACAGAGCTGGCGGCGCAGCGGAAACGGTTCGCCGAGGAGCTCCTGCCGCACCTCCAGCGGCTGGGCGGGATGCCGGACGCGGAGGGCACGGGCGCGGGCGCACTCCACCGCACGTGGATGGTGCTCAAGGGACTGGTGCCGGGCGACCACGATCACCACATCCTGGCGGAGGCCCAGCGCGGCGAACACGCCGCCTGGCGGGCGTACGAGGACGCGCTCGACGGAATGCTCCCGCCCACCGTCAGCGAGATCGTGGAGGCGCAGCGGGACGCAATACGAAAGGCGACCGATCGCATCCACGCGATCGACGTCGCCAGCACGATTGCGGACTGAGAAGCGGGGCGGTGCGGACCGATACGTCGTACCTCGGACTCCGCCTCTCACACCCGTTCATCGCCGGGGCATCGCCGTTCGGGCATCACCTCGACACGGTCCGCCGCCTCGAGGACGGCGGGTGCGCGGCCGTCGTGCTCCATTCGTTGTTCGAGGAACAGATCACGGCAGCGCGGCAGGGGCGCATCCGGCACATGGACAAGGCGGATGTCGCCTTCGCGCGGTCGCTGGCGGCATTTCCGGCGGCCGAGGAGTACCCGCTCGGCCCCGACGCGTACGCCGAGCACGTCCGGCGCGTGAAGCAGGCCGTCGACATTCCCGTGGTCGGCTCGCTGAACGGCACCTCACCGGAATCGTGGCTCAAGTTCGCGCGCGTGATCGAGCAGGCGGGCGCCGACGCCATCGAGTTGAACCTGTACGAGGTGGTGGCAGACCTTCACACGCCCGGTGCGGTCGTCGAGGAACGGCTCGCCGGCATCGTACGGGAAGTGAAGCGCATCCTCCGCATTCCGGTCTCGGTGAAGGTCTCGCCGTTCTTCACCGCATTCGGACATATGGCGCGGCAATTTGACGAGGCCGGCGCCGACGGCCTCGTGCTCTTCAATCGCTTCTATCAGACCGACATCGATCTCACCACCATGAAGGTCTGCGTGCACGTCGAGCTCTCGTCGGCGAGCGAGTTGCTGCTCCGGCTGCACTGGCTGGCCATCCTGTACGGCCGGGTGCGCCCGTCGCTGGCGATCACCGGCGGCATCGACCAGCCGGAGGACGGCATCAAGGCGATCCTCTCCGGCGCCGACGCCGTGCAGATGGTATCGGCACTGCTCCGCTACGGATCGAAATACATCGACGTGATGCGGCAGGGCCTCTTGGAGTGGATGGAGCGGCACGAGGTCCCGAGCGTCGACGAGATGCGCGGCGACGCGAGCCTGCAGCGCGTGACGGATCCCGCCGCACTGGAGCGCGCAGGCTACATCCGGACACTCCAGAGCTGGGAAAAGGAGAAATATGGCCACCCCCTTGACGGAAGCCGGACACATACCGCCGGAGACGACCGATAACGAGGACCCGTTTCACGACCCGCTGATGCTCGCCGTCGCGATCGCGTTCGTCGTGGTCGCGCTGGTGATCGTAGTGCTGACAGGGATGATCCATTGGGGCGTCGAGTACGGGACGCCGCCGTGGAACGCGAACAGCTACCCGCCGCCGATCGTGCACCACTGGTGAGCGGGCGCGAAAAAAACCCACGCCTCGGCGAACGGAGAAACATTCCGTCCCGCCTTTCGCTCGGGTGGGATGACCAGACGCCCGCGCGCGTCTGCTTCGGCCGCGCGCGGAACGAGATGGGCTGAGCGTCCGTCACGAGCCCACGTCGGTCACGTCTCCGGGGACGCTCTTGTCGCGCCCAAGCAATTCGGCGAGGACGATGTCTTCGATGGCGCGTGCGGCAGCCGTGTCGAACGACTGCGAACGCGGCCCAAACCCGGTCCGTATGCCGATGCGTTCGTAGTGCCGGACGAGCGACGGGCGGTCGACCACCTCAGGGGCCGTCACAATTTCGATCGCGTGCTGCAGCTCGTGGGCAATCATCGCGGTCGCGTGCACGGACGACAATGCGGGATTGATGAGGATGAAGACGATGCGCTGGCCGTTGGCCGCCCCCATCACTTCCATGCCGCCCCCGGTGACCGACAGCCTCACGTATCGAAGGACGTAGACGAGCAGGTCCGAGCCGTCGATGGTCCGCATGAGGCGTTTGAGCGTGGGCGACTTGCGCTCTCCGTCTCTGACGAGCTGTGCCACGTCCGCCTCGAGGGTTCGCACGCGCGAGCGCGCCGGCACCTTTGTCGTCGGCGACGACGGGGCGCCGGCCGCGCCGGTCCTCTTCGGCTCCGCGTCCGCGGCCGCGGGCTGAGCGGCGAGGCACAGAAGCGCCACGATCCCCCACGCAACGTGATGCGTCATCCGCGCCTCGCCTCCCTCAGCACCACTCTGGAGCAACGCGTGTGCGGTTTCCTATGACGATCGTCATACGCGCGGCGTAACCACCCGTCGTCATGCGGTTGCACGAATTGGCTACGGTTGTCTCGACAGGCGGACCGGCACGCCGACCGCACGCAAGCGAGCCCGGACCGACGGGTACACGAATCCGTAACCAGTCCGCTCGCCGGGATACCAGCGCCGCAATGAATCCGCCGAAGAGTGGCGGCGCTTGCGGGCCATGCGCAACTGCTGTGCCAACCCGAGTCGACGACCCTCCGTCTTGTTTCGTTGGATCCCGCTTCCGCGAGCCGGACACGAGCGGCCGGCGGAGGCCCTCGAACCCCCGCCGGCCGAATCCGGCTGCCGCTGCCTCGTCAGAACGTCAGCCGGAAACCGAGCTGCAGCGTGCGCGGCGCATAGGCGAGGTTCGCGTTCTGCGCCGGCTGAAGGAAGGAACGGTTGCTCTCATCGAGCACGTACGAACCGTAGTTCGCGCGGTCGAACACGTTGAACACTTCGAAGATGCCGTCGATTCCGGCCCTGCCGACCAGTCGAATGCGCTGCTGGAGCCGGAGGTCGACGCGGTGGATCTGGTCGCCCACGAAGCTGTAGCGCGGGATGATCGTGCCGTTCTCGCGGTAGCGCTGGTTCGCCCACTCGCCGACATCCCGGTTCACGTCGCCAGCCTCGATCTGATCGCGCTCGCCAGACCCGAAGAAGTAAACGCCGCTCACCTGGAAGCCGAACCCCGGCTGCCAGATGCCGTTGAACACGATGCGGTGGCGCTGATCGGTCTCGGCGAGCGTGTATTCGTCGCCGAGGTCCGGCGACACGCTGAAGTCGACCATGCGCCGGCCGCTCAACGGACGGGCGGCCGCGTTCCACAGCCCGCCCACCGTGTAGGTCGCCGACGCCTGCCACTGCCTGCTGAACCGCTTGGTGAACGCGGTCTGCACGCCGTGGTAGTTGGACCATCCCGTGTACGGCGTCACCGAGATGATGCCGAGGAGCGGGTACGGCCGGAGGGCGCGGTTCGAGTACGGCAGCGGCTCCCCCGTGCGCGGATCGAAGGAAACGTTGACGTTCTCCTGAATCACCTTCTCGTCGCGGCTGCCGTTGAAGACGTAGTCGACTTCGACCGACATGTCTGTGCCGAACTGGCGCTGGAAGCCGATGGAGGTCTGCCAGCTGTTCTGCACGTCGTCGTACGGCGGCGGCGGCGCCAGTTCCTGCAGGCCGCGGGTCAGACAGCCCGGCCGGTTGTTCACGTCGCAGAAGTTCGCGAACGCCTGCGTCGGCGTCGGCTTCGGGCCGTTGAACGGATTAGTCGGGAAATCCGCGCGTCCGTCGTTGTTCACCTCCACCGAGGCGATGACATTGTTCCCCAACGTCCACATCTGCAGGTTCGTCAGCACGTCGCCGTAGTAGCGCCCCACGCCGCCGCGAACCACCGTCCGGTCGTCGACCTGCCACGCGAAGCCGACGCGCGGCTGGATGTTGTCGGTGTCCTGCGGCCGGTTGGCGTCGAGGATCGGCTGTACCTCCGCATAGTTGGCCCACGCGTCCCAGATCAGGTCGTAGCGGAGGCCCAGGTTCAGCGTGAGGTTGCTGGCCACGCGCCAGTCGTCCTGGACCCACGCGGCCGTGCGCGGCACGTCGAACGGCGTACGGAACGTGTCCGAGATCCCCAGCGTGAACCGGCGCGTGTAGGGCGCCAGGGCGTTGAGGTTCCACGTGTCGGCATTGAACGGGTCCGGGAAGATCGCCTGCATCACGTCGGCAGGAATCCGGCTGAGGCGCGCGTCGATCAGCCCCATGCAGTTGCGGCAGTTGCGCGTCAGCTCGTGCATGAAGAGGTACTCACCGCCCGCCTTGAGGTCGTGGCGGCCACGGGCCTCGTAGCTGAGCGAGAAATCGTCGCGCACGAAGTACATGTTCTGATCGCGGACGCGCGGCGCGTTCTGGTTGCCCCCAATCGTGAGGCCCACCATCTGCACGCGCGGGTGCCCCTCGGTCACGCCGATGTCGCGCGCCCAGTGGTTCGACCAGTTGGTCAGAAGGCCCTGGAGGATGTTCCACTCCGCGAAGCCGCCCTTCACCTCGTTGACGGCGCGGTTGCTGACGACGTGCGTGTACTGGCCCAGGTACTCGCGGTTCTCGCGATCCTGGCTGCCGGTGCTCGCCGGGTGCTGCGTGGCGCTCCCGATGCCGAACGGATCGTCGTGGCTGGCGCCGCTCACCTTCCCCATGATGCGAACGGCCGGCGAGAGCTGGTAGTCGACCCGGCCGCCGGCGATGTGCTTGACCTCCTTGCCGTTCAGCGTGATGTTGAACGCCGGGTACGGCGTGTTCCAGATGCTCGTCTTCGGCGTGCGGTCGTACTCATAGTTACCGAAGAAGTGCACCCGGTCGCGCAGGATGGGCCCGCCGACGGCGGCGCTGACCTGCTGATTCGAGAACGGAATCACCCGGTTCAGCACGTGATCATTGGCGTTCCAGTCGGAGTCGCGGAAGTAGCTGCTGAAGAGGCCGGACACGTTGTTGGTGCCTGACTTGCTGACCGCATTCACGAGCACACCGGAGGACCGCCCCTGGGAGGCGTCGAACCGGTTCGAAACGAATTGAAACTCCGCGATCGAGTCGCGGCTGTACAACGGCTGCCCGCCGATCCCCATCGTCTGCGTGACCTGCTGGCCGTCGACGTTCATGTGGTACTCGCGGACGTCGGCGCGGTCCTGCACCGGCGTCCCGCCCATGGCTGTTGTCCGGTTCCCGGGGGCCAGGAGCGCCAGCGCCGTCCAGTCGCGTCCCTGTACGGGCAGCTCCTGCATCTGGCGCGGGTCGATGTTGCCGCCCACGACGGAGGTGGACACATCGAGGAGCGGCTCCTCGGCCGTCACCTGCACCGTCTCCTGCAGCGTCGAGAGCTGCATCTGCAGGTTGATGGTGACGGTCTGGCCGACCAGGAGCTGTACGTTCGCGCGCGTCGCGGGCGCAAAGCCGTCCAGCTCCGCGGTGATCGTATAGCCGCCCACGCGCGCGGGAATCCGATAGATGCCGCGCTCATCGGTCACCGCCTCGAAGCGGTTGCCCGTCGCTTCGTGCACGGCGACCACGGTGACGCCGGGCAGGACGCCGCCGGTCGCATCCGTGATGGTGCCCGTCAGGACTGCCTCCTGGGCCTCTACCATCCCAGGCAGCAGCAGGATGAGACCGAACAGAACCCACCGCCCGACGCCGCCTCGTGTTATTGGTCCTCCCAAAGGTCCCCCCTATAAATTCCGATATGAATTCACGACCGACCGAAGAAAACAAAACGGGAGAAATGCGCGGCCGCGACGCACATCCCTGTGCGCGGCACCCAAGCCAAGCACACCACGGGCCAACCCGAAGAACGGCGTGCGACATTGGAAATCCTGCGCCGATCCGTTTCTCCCCGCGCGTGCGGCTGCGGAAAATGTCACGACGACGAAGACCGCAGGGTGATCCGCCCCGTGGTGAGGGCCGGCATTGGCTGCGCACCGCGTTCCAGCAGCCCTCGGCACGCGATTCACGCTCCGGCATCCTGTTTGCTCAGGTTTGGTCACACAGTGCGAGGTGACTCCATGAACACGAAGCGGTTCGTTGTAATGATGGGTGTCGTCGGTCTGTTCCTGATCGCGACGCCGGCCTTAGCCCACCACTCGTTTGCGGCGGAGTTCGACGCCAACAAGCCGGTGACCCTGACCGGCACGATCAAGAGCATGGACTGGGTGAATCCCCACTCATGGCTCTTCATCGACGTGAAACAGCCGGACGGCACGGTCGTGACGTGGAGTCTCGAGTTCGGAGCCTCCAACGCCTTGCTGCGCCGCGGCTGGCGGAGGACCGACCTGCCGGTCGGCGCGCCGGTGACGGTGACGGGGTTCCAGGCCAAAGACGGGTCGGCCAAAGCGAACGCCCGCGATGTGTCGCTGGCCGACGGGAGAAAGCTGTTTGCGGGCACGGCGGGCCAGGCCCCAGGGGAGGGCCCGGAGCGCGGTTTCTAGCGCCAGCGATTGCAGGAGAACAGCATGGGCATCCTCGAATCGCTCCAAAACAGTGGCTTCGCCACGTGGGTGCGTGAGTCGCCGTCACTGCTCGCGTACCAGCTTTACATCACCCTCCACGCGATCGGCCTCGGAATGGTCGTCGGCATCAGTGCGGGGATTTGCTTCCGGATCCTCGGCGTCGCAGCCGCGCTGCCGCTGGCGCCGATGGAGAAGTACCTCCGGTTCATGTGGATCGGCTTCTGGGTCAATGCCGTCTCAGGCGTGGTGTTGTTCATCCTCGAGCCAATCAAGTTCCTGACCATTCCCATCTTCTACATAAAGCTGGGGGCGATCGCGCTCGCCATCGTCATGATGCTGAAGATCTCGAACCAGGTCTTCCGCGATCCGGCCGTTCAGGCTGGCAGGCCACCGACGAAGGGCAAGGGGTTCGCCGCCGTAACGCTTGCGGCATGGGCCGTGGCGATCTTCACTGGACGCGTGTCGGCATACGACGCCTACATCCAGGTGGAAACCGGGATTGCCGTGCTGGTCGTGGGGATTGTGGTCGCCATCGTCGGGGCGATCGTGGCTCGCCGGGTGAGCCTGGCGGCGGACGCCAGGGAGGCCGGCTCGGCACGAGCGGCCGCCGGCGCCCGGCGGTCTCACGCGTGATGAAAGGACGATGACGCCATGGAAGCCGTGCTTCGCTACATCTTCGACTGGCCGTCGCTGAACGCCTTCCTGAACCAGAATCCCTGGGGCTGGCCGCTGCTGGAAACGACGCATTTCGTCGGCCTGGCCCTGCTCTTCGGCATCATCATGATGTTCGATCTGCGCATGCTGGGCGTCGCCAAGGAGCTGCCGCTCCGGCCGTTCCGGCGGCTCCTCCCCTGGGCGATCTTCGGGTTCGCGCTCGCGGTCGTCAGCGGCCTCGGATTCACGCTGGGGTTGGGAGCCAATCTGTTCGGGGTCAACGCCTACGACGTCCTGGTGACCAACCTGTACTTGCAGTTGAAGCTGATCCTGATCATCCTCGCCGGGCTCAACATACTGTTCTTTTACGTGACGGGCGTGGGACGACAGGTCGATGACGTCGGACCCGGCGAGGACGTACCGGGAGCGGCCAAAGCGATGGCCGCCGCGTCGTTGGTCCTCTGGACGGGGGTCGTGTACTTCGGCCGTCTGGTACCCTGGGGCCTGTGAGGCTGTCGGCCTGTGTCGTGGCAGCGGCTGCCGTCACCGGACTGGCGGCGCCGCTGACCTCGGCACAGGAGCGTTGTCCGGCCGACCCCGCACTGTTCCATCCCTGCGCGGTGGCACGGGGCGCGGTGTTCGATCCGCCGCGAACACCGGACGGCAAAGCCAGCCTGCAGGGGTTCTGGCGCGGCCCGACCTACGCGACCGAGAGCATCGAGGCTCATCCCAAGACGCTCGACGACGCCGGCGGGCCGAGCCTCATCGTCGACCCGCCGGACGGCAGGATTCCGTACCAACGCTGGGCGGCGGCGCAGCGCGACGAGAACAAGGCACGGTACATCGATCCCAACGTGCCGTGTTTCCCGTCCGGCGTTCCACGCTCGCTCTACACGCCGACCACCATCCAGATTCTGCAGACGCGCGGATATGTCGTCGTGCTCTTCGAGCGGGCGCATACCTACTGGATCATTCCAACCGACGCGCGTCCGCACATCGGCGGGAATGTAGGCCTGTGGCAGGGAGACCTGCGCGGGCACTGGGAAGGCTCGACGCTGGTCGTCGACGTGACGAACCTCAACGCGAAGCCGTGGTTCGACCAGGCCGGAAACTTCTATTCGGAACGGGCCCACATCGTCGCCCGGTTCACCCGCATCGACCCTGACACGATCCACGTGCAGGCCACGATCGAGGACCCAGGCGTCTACACGCGTCCCTGGACGATGGCGTTTCCGCTCAGGCGCATGGCGGAACGGGATCTCGAGCTGCTCGAGGAGGCGTGCCACGAAGGCGAGCGCAACACGCAGCCTCTCATCGACCTCGGCTACCGCATCTATCCCGGCGTCACGGGCAAGGGCCCCCACTAGGGCTCCTCCCCCCGCCTCGAGTTGTTTTTACCGCCGGGCGGAATCGCCTGCGTGCGACCCGGCGAACACCTTCCGGCCGTCCGGCAATTGCACCGTGCGCGCGGATCCGGCGTTCGCTCGGCCTTTCCACATGATGACGTCGGCCGTCACGACATCCCCTGCACGCACCGCGTCCCGCTTCCATCCCCGGGCCACCAGGACCTGGATGCTTCCAAGCTCGATGTCCCAGATGGTGGCTGTCCCGCTGCTGTCTCGGACTTCCAGCAGCAGGCGCGCATGCGGATTCACCATGTCGAATCGGACGACTGTCCCGGTCACGGTGGTCGGCGTATCGGATTCGCGCGGGAAGTAGTGATGGGCGAGGCCGGGTGAGGCCGCCAGCATCAGCGCGCCGGAGGCCACGAGGCGAAAAAGATGCACGTTCATACACCGCCTCCACGCGCCACCCCAGCAATGACCGTTCCAGCCCCAGGGCACGGAAGCGCCAATGGGCGTGAAATTTCGCACGTCAGGCAGACTTCGCGAAGTAATCGATAACGGCGGCCGCTGCCTTCGGCCCGATCACGGCGCCAAGCTCCTCGCGAGTGGCGCGGCGGACGCCGGCCAGGCTCCCAAACGCGGTGAGAAGCGCGCGGCGCCGGCGCGGGCCGATGCCGGGGACGGCATCGAGCTCGGAGCGGAGGTCACGCATCGAGCGCGCCTTGCGGTGGAACGTCACAGCAAACCGGTGCGCCTCGTTTCGGATGCGCTCGAGGAGCAGCAGCGCCGGGTCGTTCTCGGCGAGCGCGATGGGCTCCGACCGGTCGCGCGTGAAGAGCAGCTCCTCCCGCTTGGCAATCCCGACCGCCACCAGGGTGCCGAGACCAATCGACTCGAGCGCCTCATAGGCGGCGGTCACCTGCCCCTTGCCGCCGTCGATCAGGATCAGATCCGGAAACGGCCCGCCCTCCTCCATCACCTTGCGGCAGCGCCGCTGGACGACTTCGCGCATGGCCGCAAAGTCATCCGGAAGGGCTTTAGGCTCTGGGCTGTGGGCTTTGGGTGTCCGAAGCCCGAAGCCCGAAGCCCGAAGCCCTTTGATCCGGAACTTCCGGTACTCCGCCTTCTTCATCCGGCCGTCTTCGCAGACGACCATCGACGCCACGGTCTCGCTCCCCTGAATCGTCGAGATGTCGAAGCACTCGATGCGCCGCGGCATCGCCGGGAGGCCGAGCGTGGCGCGCAGCGTTTCGAGCCCCTCGAAGTGGGCGGCGGTGATCTCGTTGAAGCGGGTGCGGTACGAGAGCTCGGCATTGCGCGTCGCCAGGTCGACGAGGGCCCGTTTGTCGCCCCGCTGCGGCACGGTCACGCGCGCGCGCCGGCCCGCGCGTCCGGACAGCCACGCCTCCAGCGCCTCCGCGTCCTCGATCTCCAGCGGCAGGTTGATCTCGGTGGGCGCTGCGCGGTCCTCGTAGAACTGCTGCAGCGCCGCCTGCAACACCTCCGCGTCTCGCCGGGCAAGCCCCGGCTCCACCGCCAGCTCCACGCGCTCGACGACGCGGCCGCCGCGCATCGCGAAGACCTGGATGGCGCCGCCGCTCGGGCCGACCTTGAGGCCGAACACGTCGCGGTCGCCGAGCCCCGGCGTTGCGACCTTCTGCTCCCGATCGCGGAGCGTCTGGACCGTGCGGAGCGCGTCGCGGAGCTGCGCCGCCTCCTCGTAGCGCTGGGCGCTGGCCGCCTCCTGCATGCGCGCCTGCAGCGTGTCGGCCAGCTCGTCGGTGCGCCCCTCGAGGAGCAGCTTCGCGTTCTCGATCGCCGCGCCGTAGCGCTCCCGGCCGCAGATCTCCGCGACGCACGGCGCGATGCAGCGCTTGATGTCGTACTCGAGGCAGGGCCGCCCGCGCTGCCCGGTGATCACCTCGTTGCACGACCGGATCCCGAACAGCCGGTGCGCCAGCCCCATGGTCCGGCGCGCGAGCTTCGCGGGGAGGAACGGGCCGGCGTAGAAATCGCCCCCCTTCTCCACGCGGCGCGCCACGAGGATGCGCGGAAACGGCTCGCTCGTGGTCAGCTGCAGGTACGGGTAGTTCTTGTCGTCGCGGAGCAGGATGTTGTACTTCGGCCGGCGCTGCTTGATCAGGTTGTTCTCGAGCGCGAGCGCCTCCATGACCGAGTCGGTGACGATTACCTCGAGCGAGGCGATCTCCTCGAGCAGCGCGTCGTGCCGCGGGCTGAGGCCGGCCGCCCCGAGGTAGCTGCGCACACGATCCCTGAGCGTGCGCGCCTTGCCGACGTAAATCGTGTCGCCGGCGGCGTTGCGCCACAGATACACGCCGGGCTGCTCCGGCAGCCGCGTAATCTGCTCCTTGAGGTCGTGGATCGCCATGGGCTACTCTAGAGCACCCCAACGCGCACAGTCCGCGCGACGCCACCCCATCGCGCGGGGCGCGATGGGGGCCCGGGTTGGGGGCCCCGCTCGGGCGCGGATCCCGGCGACGAAAACCTCTAATTATAACAGTCCATGACATTTACCGGCTTGGTGGGAACCGCCTGCATGTTCCCGCTGCGCGCCATCATCGCCGCCAGCGTGGCGCTCGGCATCCACCCCAACGTGCTCACGCTCATCGGCGTGCTGGTGAATGTGGCGGCCGCGTGCGCGCTCGGCGTCGACCGGTTCCTCCTGGCGGGCGTGATGATGATCGTCGCCAACATCTTCGACTTCATCGACGGCAAGGTCGCGCACCTGACCAACACGGTCTCGCGCTTCGGCGCCTTCTGGGACTCGACGCTCGACCGGTTCTCCGATATCGCCCTGTTCCTCGGCCTAATCTACCTCTACGCCGACCTCCGGCGCACCGACTACGTGATGGTGGCGGCACTCACCATGATGTTTTCGATTATGACGAGCTACACCCGGGCGCGCGCCGAGTCGCTCATCGAGAAGTGCAAGGTGGGCTTCATGGAGCGGCCGGAGCGCATCGTCCTCTTCATGATCGGCGCCTTCACCGACCGGATGGCCGGCGTCCTGTGGGTCATCCTCGTCCTGTCGGTCGTGACCGTGATCAACCGGATCCACCACACGTATCTGGCGCTCAACGGCCGGCCGATGCCGGCCGGCGCGACCATCGCCGCGCGGGCGTTCTGGCGCGCGTTCTTCTGGCGGGACGAGCGGACGACGATCCCCTACGACGCGTGGGTGATCGCGATTCTGGCGTTCGTCTGGCTGACACCGCCCGACTGGCTCGCCGATCCGACGGCCGCCGGCCTGGGGCTCTGGGCGCTCCTGCGGTGATCGATCGGCGCTGCCAGTTACCTACGTCTGCTGTCGCCTCTTCGGGCTTTATGGCGCGAAGGTCGGTCAACCCTTGGCGACTGATCATTACCTATCGGTCGCGAAGGTGCGCGGAGTGAGAGTCGCTATACTGCGCGGAGTCCAACGCGAACAATGCAACCGCGCAAGCTGCTAGCCCGAATCTCGCGGGGCGACCTACAGAACGTGAGCTTCAGCGACTTCTGCCGCTTGGTAGAGGCGTTTGGCTTCTCGATCATCAGAACCTCCGGAAGCCATCGAATCTACGGGCACCGGCAGATTCCAGAACTCGTCAACGTTCAGGACGTCGGCGGCGACGCGAAGCCGTATCAGATTCGGCAGG
The DNA here is from genome assembly GCA_016192845.1 of Acidobacteriota bacterium. GTDB lineage: Bacteria > Acidobacteriota > Vicinamibacteria > Vicinamibacterales > UBA2999 > MELF01. Next base: position 7,704 of record JACPTI010000030.1, on the reverse strand, counting down.
TGCTTCGGCTCGTCGAGCGCTACAATCTGAGGTTAGGGGACGCGCCATGAGCGACTACCACATCAACATTTTCTACAGCGAGGAAGACGCCGCCTACGTCGCTGACATTCCGGATCTAGATGCCTGTTCGGCCTTCGGACAGACTCCCGAACAGGCATTGCGCGAGGTGGAACGCGCCAAGCAACTCTGGTTGGATGCCGCGCGGGCGGCCGGGAAGCCCGTTCCATCACCTCGATACCGACCAGCGATTTACCAGGCTCGTTGACGGGCGCGCCCAGCCCCCCAAGGCAAGGTTCAGCACGCCGAGCGTCCGCCGCACGCCCGCCGCTGGAGGCGTCGGATTCCGACGTGGCCATGCTGTGTCGGTCAGCATATGGCGACTACTCGTTTCTATCTGCGGCGCTCTGTGTTCTGCGTCTCCTCGATGAGCAGTACGGTGAGCACGCCGATCGTCAACGCGGCAGGATCGTGCGTGAAAGGACGATTCGACGAGTGACGCTTCTCACGCTCGGTGACGACATCTTGGCGCCAAGCGCCGCTCTTTTCGCGCAAAGCAGTGAGAACGGACTGCCTGGAGCGATGAGCGCGCAGCGTTCACGGCGAAGCGCGCGCTGGAGATGGAGCGAGCGCACGGTCGCGGTTACCACTCACAAGTCGACGTCGTCGAAGATGCTCCGTTCGCCACCAGGCGCATCGGCCGCGGTCACTTTCCCGAGCTTGCGGCGGGGCTTCTCGTCGGAGTCGTCGGGCATATGCTCATGAATCCATTCAGCCGCGCGTCCGGCCTCCCGCTCGACGATCTTCATTGATTCCTGGTCGTCCACGAAGTGACCTTTGAGCGCTTCGAACGAGTCGAGCAGGGGCTGCATGTAGCTTTCAGGCCTGTCATCAGACGGATAGTTGCTCTGCCATTCGCGGCGGATGTGGTCTAGCCGGGGCACCAATTCGGTGCGGACCTTTAGCAGGAACTCGCCGAACTCGTGATCTTCAAACACACTCCGGATGCCCAGGTTGTCCAGCGCGTACAGATCCTGGCCTTCCAAGGCGTAGTTACTGACAGCGGCGACGAACTTCCTGCAGTGGCCCTCCGGCAGCAAGCCCAATTCGTGGAGGCGGACCGCGAGGCCGACTTCAGGCACTGAGTCGAGCATGAGACCGGGCTGCGACACCTTGTCCAAGAGGTCTGGATGGTTGGCGAGGTACAGTGACAAGAATTCTTTCGAGCAGCGCCACCTCAAGAAGCCCTGAAGCCCGCTCCGCGCCGACCAACGGGCGAGCCAGGGATCCTTATACGCCGTCGTGGCGAACTCGCGGAGGCGGCTGAGCACCAGCGGATACAACGCCTTCGGAATGATGACCGCCTGTTCAATCCCGACGTCGCCGCAGGTGACTTGCTCCACCAGCTTCTCGGGCGCGGTGCCCTGGACGTAAATGCCCAAGAGTTCTGGATTCCGGACGAGGATCGAGGCGTATGCGTCGCCGATCGTCGGGTGCTTGAAACGCCAGACGGATTCGCCGTTGTCGTAGAAGTGCTGCACGAGGCTGCCCTTGAGCGCCTCAAGTGCCGCGACGCAGCCGCCGAGCGTGCTGCGCAGACGCGCGATCGCCTGCTCTTCTGAAGGCTGGAGCTGGATCGGGCTCTCGAGCCGGTCGTTCCTCATGTAGACGAGGGCAAGGGCGGCCTTGCTGTCGTCGTCGATCCCCTGCAGGACCTCCTGGAGGAGTTGTTCACGCTTCTCCACGAACTGTCCCAGGTAGTAGTCGTCAATGTACAGCCCCTTCGTGAAGAGCGGGTCGGCCAAGCGCCTTGCCGTCTCCGGAATGAACCGCCGATGCAATGCGACCGCTTCAAGGTGTGGCTTGATGTCCGCCCGAAAACTCTTCGGCTGCTTCCCGAGCTTGAGATGGTTGTAGAGGATCTGTCGTCTCTCCTCTGCCGTCAGGTCCTGCACGTCGATGACAACCCGGCTCTCCTTCATCAGAGGGAACGCCCCTTCCTTTAGGTCCTTGCGCGCGCTGTTGTAGATATAGTCGCGCGACGTCATCACGACCTTGGCGCCTGTCCTGAGCATCGTTGGCAACTGCGGGAGAATGTGGTTCCACCCGTGAACTAGGAAGGCCTCGTACTGCGCGACGCCGAAGGCGTCGTCGAGCCAGAAGAACTGGGAAGGTTCGTGGGGATTCCAGTGCTCCATGACCTTGCCCGGCGCGTCGAGCTTCAAAAGAGACGCATTCCACTGGTCGATGGCCGCCATCGACAAAAGCGACGCAATGGTGGTCTTTCCTGCAGCGGGTTCACCGATCAGGAGTACGAATCCGTGCTGGTCCAGCGCCGCAGCGGCCCTCCTGTAGGCCTCGGTAACGACGGTCTTTGCGAGTTCTTCGCGAAGCGACGCGAGAACCGCGCGGGCCTGCGTATACGCGCGCTCGTCGAGAATTTGGCTGAGATCGCCCAAGCCGTAAACCCTCGGCACCAGCATCCGAAGACGCTTGTTCTCGCGAATCTGATCGCAGATCCAGCTCAGTCCATGGACGATGATGTGCTTGACGCCGGCGGCTGTGAAGAGATCCTCGATCTGTTCTGCCTTCTTTCCCGATACCTTGGCGTTTGTCAGAAGGACGTAGCCGTCACAGCGACCTTGCTCCACCAGGCGTCTGGCCTTGGCGACTTCGTCGGACAGATGGGCAAGCCGGAGGGTGGAGTTGATTCTGGCTGTGAACTTGCACTGGATGACGAAGCGCCCGGTGAAGCTCTCGGCACCGATCGTCTTCCATTGGCCCGCGAACGCGCCGTCCCTGCCGCCATCATTGGAATCGAGAAACGACTCGACGGTCTGGCCCAGGATTTCCCTGACAATCGTAAGGCAAAGTTGTTGGAAGGCGTTCCAACCAAGGTTGTGTAGTTCGTACATGCGGTCGCCGGCTCCTGCGACAATGTATGAATTGTCGAACAGCGTAGGCCATGCTTCGTACTGGATCAACACGGCGCGCCGATCTCCGCCAAACTCCGCGAGGCCAAACTGCGTCCCACAAGCGGATTGGTAATGTTCAACGCCGCACCTTGGAGCGATGATGTTCGGGCCCGCCCGCGCGGCCCTGCTACCCGAGTTCGCAAGCCTCAGTGCCCGTGCGTGTCGTCCTCCCTACGCCGGATGCTGTCCCATTTGTCGCGGCGTTGTCGCCGCGGACGCGACCTGCTCTGGTGATGCGCCACATGCTGCATCTTGTGTGGCCGCTACGGATCCATCGACGCGGTGAATCAGGATCCTTCCCCCCGTGCTCCGAGTTCGTGTGGAAACGCTGGCGCGGAAGGTCCGCGGTCCTGTTTTGAAACCGGATCTGTGATGACCATCCCGTGAAGCGGGGGAGCAGGCGCGTTGCTTTCGCTTCACAATTCGAACAAGCGAGACACACGACCAGCGCTCTCCCGAAGGTGCGCCAGCGTCGTTGCGCCTTGAGTCCACAGGAAGTTTCGCCGAAATGTTGGCGTGAGCGTGAGCAGTCGCTCGACCGCCTGCAATCCACGAGAGATACCGGCCTTTGAGACGTCGAATGTCAACTCGCGAATACCGTGATGAACCACATCGTGGCGTACGTCATAGAGTTCGTGGCGCCAGTTCCGCTCGGCCTGGCTGCCGATGAAGCGTTCAGTGGCACCTTCGGCTTGCGCGATTCTATCCAGGCGCACGAGCCGATCCTGAAGACGACCCAGATCGGCGGCAAGCGCAGCGTCCGCAGCCTCAGCAGTCAATCCCTGCCGCTGAAGAGCGTCCCGGAGAGTAAGGGCCACGCACACCTCGAAAGCGGACTCCGCATCGAGGATGGCGAGAGCATATTCCCGGCGCTTCAATCGTCTGAGCGATGACCAAAACAACTGATGCCACAGCTCGAAGCGCTGCTCGTCTCTGACTAGATCAACGAATTGCGGCAAGAGCGGCGGCCGATCGATGGCCGCTCCCGGCATCAGATCTTCGAACGAGTTCATCCCGACCTTGTGAGAACGGCCCTCTCCAACAATTGAGCTGAAGGTGAGACGGTCAAGGCCGAGAAGAACCTCTTCTGCCGTTCCGCAACCGAGGTCCTCCGGCACGCGCGCGGTGCTGATGACCGTGTAGTAGCTGTCAAGATCGCCGTTCATTGGTCGGCTCATGCCGTCGAGCGTCATGAACGCAACAAGCGTGATGAAATTGTTGATCGCCTGGGCCGCCCTGTTAACGAGATCTGTATCGTTAGTGCTGTCCTGCGATGTCAAGACGAGGAACACGTTCGCCGTGCTGTGCGGTCGCGCCTCTTCGAACCCACCACCACGGCCCCCCGTGAGTTCAAGAGTCAGCACTTCACGGCCGTTTCGAGCGAGCAGGGATGCCAAGCGGTAGTTGTGAGAGGGAAACTCGTCGTCAGAGGGTTCAGGCCCGGGATCGACAAACACGTCGGCTCTCTGAAGAAAACTGCATTGGCGTTTCCACTGAAGCGCACCGACACCGGGAATGAGGCACACTGCGGCCACGCGATGCAGGGGCTCCCAGCCGAGGAATGCCTGTGGCGGAAGTCGTAATGGGAACGGGAGCTCCCAGCGAACATGCTTTACGAGCGTAAACATGACACGATCGTAACTAAGCTCGGTGTCGTCCTCGAACGCAATGAAGGTTGGAGCATCATTCGACAACGATCAAGAGTGCCGACGGCAATTTCGGTCGCGATAAACGCCGCAGGGTAGACGAACGGCGCGGTGCTGATCGAGCCACCGCTGGCGATGGGGCAAGAATGTTCAGCCAGCATGCACGCGCGAGGCCGCGGCGTCACTCGATAAGTTCGCCCTTCATGACCGTGACCGCCCTGCTGGCGCGAAGAACCGGCAGACATAGTCGAAAGGCGCGGTGGACGCGCGCCGTGGCGAACACCGCGCTTGCTGGCGTTCGTCTGGCTGACGCCGCCGGACTGGCTCGGCGACCCGACGGCCGCCGGCCGGGGGCTCTGGGCGCTCCTGCGGTAAGGCGGACCTGAAGGTCCGCCTCTACGCCTGTCGGGGCTACCGTGTCGGCGGGGGCGGGGCGCTCTTCAGCAGGAACTGGTCCGGATCCGCCATCCCCTCGTAGCACGCACCCTCCCACATCTCCTCGTTCGGCCGCCGCCGCTGGACGAGGCGCATCGTCCACGGCCGCGTGAAGACGGCGGGATCGGTGATCGTCGCCTCGTAGGTGAACGTGTTGGCATCGGTCCAGGTGAGGCGCTCCAGGATCGTCGCGTTGTCGCTGTAGAAGTCGCCGATGTAGGTGAGCCGGTGCCCCTTCACGCCGCGCGTGTCAATCGTCAGCGTGTTCCCGTCCCAGCGGCCGCGGCCGTCGCCCATGTACAGCTTGACGTTCGACGCCACGTGCGGACGGTTGTCGAGCGGAATCACCCGGTACGCCGTATAGGTGTCCCAGAGGAAGACGATCAGGCCGCGCGACTGGATGATTCTGAGGGCCGGGACGATCGTGAAGAGCCGCGGCACGCCGGAGAGCATGCAGCGGTGCTGCGTGTCGATGTGCTCGGGCCGTATGGGATACGCATAATAGTGGTTCTGCTCCTTCTGGAGCGCGGCGGCCCAGGGCTGATACGGCACCCTGCCGTCCGGCGGATCGATGATCCGGCTCGGCAGCGGCTTGATCGTCGTATCGAAGTCGGCCTGCTGCGGCACCGGATTCGTGAGCGAGAGCGAGCCTGGATTGACCGGCCCCCAGACGCCCTGCACGTTCGGCTGCCCGTCCGGCAGCCGCTCGAGCGGCCTCGGGCCCGCCTCCTGCGCCGCCACGGGCGGAGACACCCACAGAAACAGCAGACTCCCGAGAGCCCCGATCAGCCGTCGCGTGCTCATTGCGGACTCCTCAATTGCGGATACGGATAGTACTTTTCGTAGTCGAACGCGTAGCACTCGTAGTCGTAGAGCTGCGCGTTCCGCTCCTTGCGGCGGTACAGGACGAGGCTCATGTCCCAGGGCCGCGTGAACACCTTCGGGTCCTCGATCCGCACGTCGTACTGGATGTGATCCGGCCCGAGCATCGTGTAGCGCTCGACCAGGTGCAGCGCCTCGCTGTGGAAGTTGCCGGCGTTGTCGAACCACGTCCGGTCGTTGAAGTGCACGGCGTCGACGACGAGCGTGTCACCCTCCCAGCGGCCGCGGGAGTCGCCCATCCACCAGTCGATCGGCCCCGGCGGATGCGCGCCGCTCATGAAGACGAACCGCACCGCATGCACGAACTCGAACAGCATCGCGATCTCGTTCGGCGTCTGCACGATTTGGAACGGGAACGGTATGTACATCAGCCGCGGGATGCCGGGGAGGTAGCACCTGGCCACCGGGTCGAGCGCCGTGCGCTGCGCGTAGTTCTGCTGCTTCCGCTCGAGCGCCCACGGCTGATACGGGATCTCGTTGCCGACGACGATGCCGGGGCCACCCGGCATGCCCTTCTGCGCCGCGTGATCCTGGATGTCCCACGAGGCGGTGGTGAGCGCCTGCCAGACGCCCGACGACAGAACGGCCGGCGCCGAGAGGTGCAGAAAGACGAAGAGAGTTACCGGAATCAGAAACGCCGCCAGCCTCAGTCGCATGGCCTCCTCGCGGGGCCCCCAACGCGCGGATTGTGCGCGTTGGGGTGCTATAGGGTATCACCCCGCGGCGGCTTTCCTCACGGCATTTGACTTCTGACCTTTGACCTTTGTCTTGCGTGCGACCGCAATGGTCGCCTTGGCCGGTTTCTTCTTCTCTTTGCTCACCGCGTCGAGACTGCGGCGGAGCGCCGCCATCAGGTCGACCACGCGCGGCGGCTCCTGGACCTCGGGTGCGAAGATTTCCTCGCCGGCGATCTTCGCGTCGATGATCGTGCGGAGGCCCTCGGTGTACTCGTCCTTGTAGTCCTTCAGGTTCAGCTCGGCGTCGAAGGTGGCGATCACCTGTTTCGCGAGCTTCATTTCCTCGGGCCTGACCTTCGTCGGCACCGACGAGAGCTCCTCGATCTGGTCGATGCTGCGGATCTCGGCGCCGTGGTGCAGCGTGTACATCACGAGCCCCTTCTTCTGCGGCTTCACCGCCACGAGGTACTCGCGCCCGTAGAGCGCCACCTTGCCGATGCCGGCCTTCCCCGCCATGCCGTCGCGCATCACGGCAAACGCCTCGGCCGCCATCGGGCCGTCGGGTGCCAGGTAGTACGCGCGGTCGACATAGATCGGATCGATGTCGGTGTCGTCGGCGAACTGCACCAGGTTGATGACGCGCGTCGACTCCACGCGCACCTTCTGGATGTCCTCGTCGGTGACGATTACGTAGCGCCCCTTCTCGAACTCGTATCCCTTGACGAGCTCGGTGTTGGGGACCTCGCGCCCGCACTTCGGGCACCAGCGCTTCTGCTGGATGCGCGTCTGGCACTCGGCGTGGAGCTGATTGAACGACAGCGTCGCCGCCGATTCGGTGGCCGGAAAGACCTTGACCGGGATGTTCACGAGGCTCACCTTCAGGAACCCTTTCCAGGTCGGGCGTGCAGGCATGCCCCCATTATCGGTGGGAAGGGGGTAGGGGTTAGGGATTAGTAGTACTTTGTCAGATTCGAAGCGGCGGATTGCTCAGAAAAGACATCAGGAGCTTCAGCCACTCCGGCCGTTCGAGTAAAAAGAGCGCCGCGACGATTTCGCGAATCCAATTCCGCACCTCGGGAAAGGTGGGTAACG
>JACPTI010000131.1 GCA_016192845.1 Acidobacteriota bacterium | reverse complement strand
TACACCTTCACCGTATGACTCTTGCATTCACAACATCTCGCCGGTTTTCATCGGCGCTATCGACCTGCTGAAAGCTGACCGCCTGAAAGGCGGTGGGTTTAGACCTGGCACGTGGGACTAAAATTTGCGATTTACGATTGGTGATTTCTGATTTGAAATCGCAAATCACGAATCGCCAATCGCCAATCCTATTTGTCCTCCCCTTCCGCCTGCATCGTCAGATAGCGCTCGTAGCCCATCTCCTCCATCATGTGGAGCTGGGCTTCGAGCCAGTCGACGTGGCCTTCCTCGTCCTTGAGGAGCTTGGAGAAGAGCTCGCGCGACTGGTCGTCGCCCTCGTCGCGCGCGACGCGGATGGCCTTGTTGTACATCGCGACCGCGCCGACCTCGAGCTTCAGATCGGCTTCGATCTGCGCGCGCACGTTCTGGCCGACGCTCAAACCGAGGGGTTCCATCGCCGGCGTGCCGTCGAGGAACAGGATGCGCTCGATCAACTCCTCCGCATGCTTCATCTCGTCGACCGCCTGCTTGCGGATGTACGAGCCGAGCCGATGGTAGCCCCAGTTGTGGCACATTTCCGCGTGTACGAAGTACTGGTTGATCGCCGTCAACTCCTCGCGGAGCGCCTGATTCAGCTCAGCTATGACTTTGTCGTTACCGCGCATGCCGCCTCCTCCTTCGCTGCGGCCCGCGTTCGCGAGGTCGGGTCGCGTGCGCGACCCGACAGACCAGCGCTGGTCTGTCGGTCCACTACCGCGGACCGCCCTGACGGGGCCGCATGGGGGCAATCGTACGTGCGCGAGGCGCAGCGAATCAAGCCGCGCGCAAGCGGGACCGTACCTTGCATCCGAGACTCAATCTCAGTCTCGACGGAGAGCAGCACGGCTTCTGACGTTCCGCTCCGGCCCCTCGGCGCCACCGGCGTGATGGTGTCGGCCCTCGGCCTCGGGGGCTATCACCTCGGCAAGATCGCGAGCGAGCGCGGGGCGATCCGGATCGTCCTTGCCGCCATCGACGCGGGCATCACCTCATGGACAACGCGTGGGAGTACCATGCGGGGCGCTCGGAAGCGATCATGGGCAAGGCGATAGCCGACCGCCGCGAACGCGTCTTCCTGATGACGAAGGTGTGTACGCACGGGCGAGGCCGGCGCGAGGCGATGCGCCAGCTCGAACAGTCGCTACGGCGGCTGCGCACCGACACGCTCGACCTCTGGCAGATTCACGAGTGCGTGCGTCAGGAGGCAGGAGACAGGAGGCAGAAGGCAGGAGGCGGGACGCAGGAGGTAGGTTCTTCCTTCTTCCTCCTGTCTCCTGCCTCCTGTCTCCTGCCTCCTGTCTCCTGCCTCCTGTCTCCTGCCTCCTATCTGATGATGCAGGTGGCGATGAAGGCGATCGGCTCGTCAGGGAAGCAGCGGGCCGGCCGGTAGAACGTGATCAGGCGGCCGCAGATGATCACGGCCGCCCAGCACGCGAGCGACACGGCCCCGATGACCCTGAGCGCCGCCGGCGCCCTGGCGGTCGGCTCCAGCGCGCGGACGCGCCGGAAGAAGAGGGCGTAGAACACGCCGATGTTCACGCCGGCGAGCGTCAGGAACAGCAGCTTGAAGTGAAACGCCGGGTTGTAGATGTACTGATCCGGCTCGGTCATCAGGAACATCGACCCGCTGGCGGCGTTGAGCATGAACCCCAGCACGGCAAACGGCACGAGCCGGTGAAACGCCACAATCGGCACGCCGCACGCCATCCCGAGCAGCCGCAGATCCCAGACCGCAATCGACCCGAACAGCAGCGTCAACCCGATGAAGTGCACGCTCTCGGCCGCGGGCCAGCCCCAGGCGCTGCGCATGAACGCCGCCACCGGATCGGCGCTTGCCAGCAGTCGCTCCAGCCAGAGCTGCCAGGGACCCATCTGCACCTTCAGGGACGCCGCCGCCCTTCGATCAGGTCGGTGACGTCAAGGTAGTGATACGTGTACGCCAGCAGCCGCCCGGTGGCGATCGCCGCGGCCCAGCAGGCGATCGACAGCAGCGCCAGCATCCGCGGCGCGCGCCGCGTCGGCCGCCGAATGACCTTGATGAGCACCACCGCGAGCGCGACGAGCGACAGCTTGACATAGAAGAGCTCGTTGGTCATCGCCTTGGTGGGATACCCCACGAACAGCGCGAGGCCGGAAGCCACGTTCATCCAAAGGCCGAGCCACATCAGCGGCAGGAAGCGATTGAATTCCGCCTCCGGCACATGCGGCGCGACGCCCAGCACGCGAAGCTTGTGCGCGACGTCGATGCCGGCAAGCAGCCCCAGCCCGATCGTGTGCGCCGCCAGGATCATCGGAAAGGCAAAGACCGACGGCGACTCGCGCATCCAGACGCTCGGCGCCGTCGACTCGATCCAGACGAGAAATGGAGCCAGCAAGGCGTGCCGATGCTACTACCCCCGGCGCCGGGCGGCGCAAAAACCGGACGTGGCCCCGCCCGACAGCCGGGGGACTTCGTCAAAAGCCCTCGCACGGGCGCGCGTCCCGTTGGCACGAGAACCGCACACCCGTACCGTACAATCGGAGTGGCTATGAGAACCCTTGCTTTTGCCTTTCTTTTGATGCCTGCCTTCGCGCTGGCGCAGGACGTGGCGGAAGTCCGCCGGATGTTCGAGGCGGGACGCTTCCAGCAGGTGGTCGAGAGCGCCGGCGACACCGCCGTGCCGGCCGTGATTTACACAGCCGCCCAGAGCCACCAGAAGCTCGGTGCCACCGGCGAGGCACGCGCCGCCTACGAACAGCTCGCCGCACGCGGCCAAGACGATCCGTGGCATTTCATCGGCCTGTCCGGGCGGCAGCTGCTTGACGAGCAGACGGCGGCGGCGCTGGAGTCGGCCCGGCGAGCGGTGGCGCTCGCGCCGCAGCTGGCCGACGCGCATTACCAGCTGGGTCTGGTGCAGGCCAAGCGCGAAGACTGGCGGGCGGCCGCCGAGGCGTTCGACCGCGCGGCGGAGCTGAATCCGGCCATCGCGTACGCGCACTACTACGGCGGACTGATGCACTACCGGGCCGGACGGCCGGACCGCATGGCCATCCATTTCGAGCAGTTCCTGAAGCTGGCGCCGGAGGCGCCGGAACGGCCCGAGGTGCTGCAGATCATGCGGACGGTGCGCGGACGCTAGAACAAGTCACAAGGCACAAGGCTCAAGTCACAAAAACGTTGTGCCTTGTGCCTTGTGCCTTGTGCCTTTAGAAGGCCTGTCCGATCCCGAACGTCCAGCGCCCGCTCTTCTGCGTGGTCCCCCACGCCGCACGCGCGTAGTCGGCGCGAAGCAGCGCGAACGGCGTCGCCAGCCGGAGGCCGACGCCGACGGACCCGACGAGATCGGCCAGGCTGGCGTCGCGCGGCCCCGCGAACACGTTGCCCGCGTCGACAAACGCCACGCCGCGCAGCCAGCGGTAAATCGGCACGCGCGCCTCTTGGTTCAGCACGATCATCATCCGGCCACCGGTGGGGTCGCCGCGGAAGTCGCGCGGCCCGAGCGCGCCTTCGGCCGCGCCGCGCACGGTGCGCGAGCCGCCCGCAAAGAACCGCTCCGACGGGATCAGTTCCTGCCCGCCGAGCGGCACGACCACGCCGGCACGCGCGGCAGACGCCAGCACGACGTTGCGCCAGGGCCGGAAGAAGTATCCCTGCCAGAGCTGCCGGACGAAGCGGATGTCCGACCCGACCGCTTCCGGCGCCAGCTCGAAGCTGGACGAGGCGAGCAGCCCCCGCGTCGTGTCGGACGGATCGTCGCGCGTGTCCCACGCCGCCGCGGCGTTCAGCCGGGCGATGTTGATCGTGACGTCGAACGGCGGCGCAAACGGATCGAGGGGCTTCGTATCAAACGTATGGTTTCTCTCGAACGTGTAGGCGTACGACAGGCTGAGGCGCCGGGCTGCGATGCGCGCGCGCTGCTCCCACGTCACGCTGCTCCGGTCCGTCACCAGCGTGACCGCCTCGAACTCCTCGCGCGACCGCTCGGCGACGAGAGATGACTCGATCGGCAGGCGCATGAACGTCGGCGCGTTCAGGAACGCGCGGCCGCGCCGCTCCCGGCGCTGCAGCTCCACGGCGCCGCCGGACGTGATCGCGCGGCCGAAGAGCGTGCGGCGCGTCAGGTCGGCCGACAGGCCCGGCACCAGCTCGCGCCCCTCGGGGCTGTCCTCGGGCCGCTCTTCGGCGACGAGAAAGCCGTAGCGCAGCCGGGCGGCCGGCCATTCCTCCACGGTCACCCGCAGGCGCATCGGCAGCGTGTCGTCGTCGGCCGCCGGCGAGTCGATCGGTTCGGTGGCGACGTCGATCCGGCGGAACAGCGCGGTCTCGAACACGCGCGTGCGCGCCTGCAGGACGTCCTCGGCCCTGAGCGGGACGCCGGGCCGGAGATCGAGCGCTCGCACGATGACGTCGGCGTCAATCGCGCGGTTGCCGACGACCACCACCTCTGCAAGGACCTGCCGCCGGCCTTCGATGACGAGGAACACCACATCGACGGCCGCCGCTTCCGCGCGAACGGCCGGCTGCGCGACGGCCGATGCCGACGCAAACCCCTCGCGCCGGTAGAGCGCCACGAGCCGATCGCGCGCCGCCTCCACCGCGGCCGGATCGTAGGGGCTCCCCTCGGACAGCGCCGCCGCCTCGCGCAGGTCGCCCGCGGCGAGCGTGCGGGCGCCGTCGAACCGCACGCTCGCGACCGTATGGGCCGGGCCGGCATCGACGCGCACCGGCAGCACCGCTGTCGGCCCTTCGAAAGGGGGGGCTCCCGCGCTGACGCGGGCGCCCAGGTGCCCGCCCGCGCGGAGGTACGCGTCGACTTCGCGCTCGACGGCGCCCGGATCGGAGACGGCGCGCTCGACGAGGCTGCGCTCCTGGAGATGCGTCACGATCGCGTCCGCCAGGACGTCCGGCGCCCCTTCGACGCGCACCATGATCCGGTCGGTGCGGGAACCCGGCGCGACGCTGATGGCCAGCGTCTTCGTGCCGCCGGCGTCGGTGATCTGTACTTCGACCGACGGCTGCAGATAGCCGCGGCGCGCCAGGTGGCTGCGCACGATCTGCGCCGCCTCCTCCACCAGGAACTCGTCGAATACCGACAGCGACCACGCCGTCTCCAGCTGCGACCGCAGCGCCGAGTCGAGCTCGAGGCCCGTGACGGCAATGCGTGTCTGCGGGCCTGCCTCAATCTCGTACGCCAGCGCCACGCCCGACGGGGCGTCGGCGCGCGTGGCCCGGACGCGCGCGGCGAGATAACCCTGACTCCGATAGAGGCTCTCCAGCCGGTCGCGGTCGTCCTGCCAGCGTCCGAAGTCGAAGCGGTCGCCCGGACGAAGTCGAAGCGCGTCGCGCACCCGCGCTTCGGGCAGCGCCAGCGCCCCCGACACCTCGACCGCCGTCACGCGCAGTTCGGGCGCGCCGCGTGACGGGGCGCCGGAGGGCGGCGTCGGGCGGGGCCCCGTCCCGAGCGACACGTCGTGGCGGAATCCGTACGACCGCAAATCATCGTCATCGGACACGAGACGCAGCTCGATGCCGCGCCTCGGCAGGTAATCGACGATCCAGGTCTGGGCATCGCTGTCGCGGAGGCTCTGCGAGAACGTCACGTCGGCGTTGGAGCCGAGGCTCTTGCCGAAGGTCAGCCGGGTGGTCGGGTCGACTTCGGTCGCCAGATCGGTCGGGTCGCGCCGCACGGCGGCCGGCTCGACGCCACCCAGCCGGAGCGTATCGAGGCCGACCGCCCGACTCGCAAACCCGAGCACCTCCGCCGAGAAATTGCCGAGCACCTGCGTGCCGACGAATGCCGCGTCACCGGGGGCAAGATCCTCGAGGCGGCGGCCCGTGAGCAGCAGCGACGCCAGCTCCGCCTGTCCGAGATCGGGGCTCGACGAGGAACGCAGCGTCACGGCCGGGCTCTCGGCCGGGCCCATGAGCGTCACCTCGATGTCCTCGCCGCCGGCGCGGGTCACCGCCTCGATGTTCAGCGTCGGCTCGATCGCCACGGGACTCGCGAAGTCGATCGCGCCGAAGTTGACGGTGTAGACGTTGCGGCCGACGAACAGCTGTCCGCCCTCGCGCAGCTCCGCGCGCCCGGAGATCGCCGGCGCCGCGGCGGTGCCGATCACGCGCAGATCGCCTCCGAGCTGCACGCGCGCGTAGTTGTTGTCGACGATCACGTCCTCCTCGGTCACGACACGCACGTCGAGCGCCAGACGCTCGGCGAGCGGCGACCGTCCGGTCGCGGCGGCAATCCGCTGCGTGCGGAGGCCCGCCAGCAGCCCGGTGACGACCGCCATCGGCTCCCGGTACGTGCTGCGAACGACGGTCACGGTTCCGGACAGCCGCCCGGCCGCCGGGGCGGCATCGAGCGTCAAGTCGGCGTCCAGCTCGCTGCGAAGCCCCTGCGGAAACTCCAGCGCCATGCCGCGGAGGTTCGTCGATACGCGGCCGCTCACGCCGTCTTCGGGGCTGTACTCGAGCTCGCCACCGCCGGCGAGCGCGCCCCCGTTCACCGCGCCCGCGAGCGACGTGATGCGGGCGCTCGTCCGCGTGAGCACCGTGCGGACGGCCAGGTCCGACACGAGCACGCGTGGATCGACGAGGCGGATCTCGCCGTCGCTCACGACGAGATCGCCGTCGATGCGCAGATTGTCGAGCGCGCCCGTCATCGACAGCCGCGGCTCCAGCCGGCCGGCGGTGGTCAGGCCCACGTCGCGGACGAACGGCGTCAGCACCCGCAGATCGACAAGGCCGTTGGCGAGGATCGCGGCCTGGCGGTCCTCGAGCCGAACCTGGCCGCGCACGCTGAGCGTGGCGCCCTGCCCGGCCCAGTCCCACGCCTCCACGCGCGCGAAGCCGTCGCGCGCCACGATGCGGGTGGGCACGCGCTGCGTGACGGGCAGATCCGCAATGCGCAGATCGAACCGGTCGATGCGCAGCTCCCCCGTGAGCGCGGCGAGATCGAGCGACGGCGCGGCCGCCTCGAGTGTGGCATCGATCGACCCGTCGAGCTGGGCCACCGTGTCCGGCTCGAAAAACGGAGCGAGCACCGTAGGCGTGAGGTTCGCGGCGCGCGCGCGGATGATGGCGTCGCCGGACGGCCCGGATCCGGCCTCGTCCGTGAACAGTGAGACCGGCGCCCGACCGGTGACCGACAGATCCGCGTTCTGGTAGGACGCCATCCCCTCGCGCAGCTCGATCCAGCCCTCTTCCGCGTGGGCCCGCACGCGAAGGTTCGAGATGGGTGGCAGGTTCTCGAGCGCCACGCTGCCTGGACCGATCTCGAGATCGGCGGCAACGACCGGCGCCTGCACGGTACCGGTAATCCGAGCGAGCAGCGCCACCGGACCGCTCCCCCCGGTCACCGGCACGTCCACGAGTCCCGTCGCGGCGGCGGCGCGCGCGACTTCCTCGACCTCGCCGGTGGCGGTCACGACGATGCCGGCGGTGTCGGGCGCGCGGTCGAACACCGCCAGATCGCCGGATGCGGAGAGCCGCGTATCGCCCGCCGCCGCCTCGAAGCGCTCGATGTGGAGCCGCTCGCCCTCGTAACGCGCACGCGCAGACTCGATGAGCCGCACGGGCAGCTCGCCCGCGCGCGCCTCCAGCGACCGGATCTCCAGCGTGGCCGACCCGCTCCGCCACGTCTCCAGTGACAGCTCCGCGTGGGCAACGATCGTGGTAGTGCCGCTCACCGGCACCCCACCCCATCGCGCAAGCGTGCGCGATGGGGACCCCGGCGTGGCGGTCTCGACGCCGCGCAGGATCCGCGTGAGCTGCAGGTCGTCCGCCCGCGCATCGATGACCGCCGCGTACGGCGGGTCGAGCTGCACGCTCGCGTCGACGCGGGCGGCGAACTCGGGCGCGGAAGCCTCGATCGTCGCCGTCCGGCCGTCGAGCGCGACGGAGGCGTCGACGGCGCCGATCGCCACGTCGCCCCATGTCGTCTCGCGCAGCGTCACGTCGCCGAGACCGCGGGGCGCGTCGATGCTTCCTTCACCGGCAAAACGCAGATCGACCTGTGCGCCAATCGGCCGATCGGGCACGGGCGTCAGCTGCCACTGCCGCCCCTCGACCGAGATGACGTAGCGCCCGGTGCGGAAGCTGTAGGCCCCGTCGGCGGCCAGCAGCCCGGGCCCGGACGGCTGGCCCGCCGTCAATTCCTCGAGGTCGAGCGCTGCCTCGGTGATGCGCCCCGACGCCCGCACATCGGTGACCTGCTGCCCGCCGAGCGTGGCCTCGGGCGCATCGACCGTAAAGCTCAGCTCCGGTTGCCGCGGCCGACCGGAGAGGGCGACCCGAAGCGTGCTCACCTCTGTCTGCGCCGCCGCCAGCCCGTCGATCGACGCGACGCCCTCGACAGACGGGTTGCCGAGCGAACCGCCGAGGCGAAGGTCGGCATCGAGCTGTCCGGCGGTGACGACATCGGCTTCGAGATCGGCAAGGCCGGTGGCGCGCAGCACGCCGACGAGCGCCGGGAGGTCGGTCGGCGCCAGGCGAACGGTGCCGTCAATCGGGACCTCGGGAAGCGTCGCACCCGGTGCGCCTCGACTGCGCAGCGCGATGGTGACAGGCGCGACGGCGCCGACCTCCTGCCGGCCGGTGAGCTGCCAGGCACGTCCGCGCATCCGCAGCTCGAGGTCGCCGTCGAGCGCAAGACGGCCGCGGGCGTTCCGCCCCGCCGCGGCGGACAGCCGCAGCATAGCGGCCCACTGCGCCGGATCCGTTCCGGCGCCCTGCGCGGCGACCGTCCCCGATACGGTCGCCGCCGGCACGAGCGGCGCGTCCGGCGCGAGCGCCAGCGCCGCCGACGCCGCGTTCACGTTGGTCCACGAGGCGTCCACAAGGCCGGCCTCTTCCGGCTCGAACGGCACCCGCGCGGACGCCGACACGCGGCCTCCTTCGAATCCCAGTTGCAGATCCTCGATGTCGGCGGCCATTGCCGTGACGCGCAGGCGCGCCGCGACGTCGGTGGCCGCCAGGCTACGCCACGCGATCCGCTCGCTCGAGACGCGGAGGCGCGTATCGAGATCGGTGAACGGGCCGGCGACCTCCGCCTCGAACGCGAAATGGCCGCGCGGCAGGTATCCGTTCGTCACCACCCAGCGCGCAAGGCGTGTCGCGTCGCCCGTCCCGCGCACGGTGAGATTGATGGCCGGATCGCGCGCGAGGAGCGTCAGCGATCCATCCAGCTGCGCGGCGAGCTCCTGCAGCTGCAACTGCAGTTTCGCGACGCGCAGCACGCGGCCGTCGAACGCCGCCTCCCCTTCGAGCCTGGAGATGGCCGTCAGCTGCGTTTCGGTATTCAGTTCGGCCGGGCGCGCCAGGCGGATGGATCCGCTGTCGGGTGTCAGATGGATCGCGAGTGACGGGATCCAGAGAAACCTGGCGGCCTCCTCGTCGCGGAGATCGACGGCGATCTGCGGCACGTCGAGACGGGCGACGGAGAGCGGCGGCGGCTCGCCGCCCGGTGTGTCCGACGCGGCCGGCAGGTTGGTGCTTCCATCCGGCCGGCGCCGTACGAGCACGCGCGCGTTGGTGACGCCGATATGGTCGAAGGCCACCGGGCCGACGAGCGCGCGGCGCGCGAGCGTCACCGACACGTAGTCGGCCGAGAAGAACGGCTCGTCGGGGCTCGCGGGCGCGGACAGACGGACGTCGGCGAGCCCCACCCGCAGCGCCGCCAGGTTGTAGTCGAGGCGCGATGCCTCGAGGCGCAGCCCGTAGTGCCGCTCGATGGCCGGCAGCGCGTACCGCAGCGCCGCGCGACGGATCGGCGGGGTGTGCACGAGCAGCACGAACGCCGCGCCCGTCAGGGCCAGGGCCGCGGCGACCACCACCAGCCGCCGCCGAAAGCTCATGCACCCATCGTACCCGCTGTGTTACCCTGTTGTCCGGCGGGTCCGCACCTTCGCCCCGTCGCGCGGGCGCGACGGGGTCCCCAGCGTGTCGTGCCGCAGTAAAATGTCGCGTGAGCAGCGGCCGACACGTTGGGGGCCCCGCGATGGGGCCGGGGTGGCGGCATCCGCCCGACGTTCCCGCTTGTCCCATCAGAGACTCGCGGCCTCACGGCCGCTCGACGTCACGCTTGAGCTCGTCCCGAGGGCGCGATTCGACGTCCTCGAGCTGCGATCCTATTGCGCCGCGGCGCACGAGGCGTTCGCGGTGTATCCGCGCTGTCTCTACTGGTCGTCGCACACGACGGCCGGCTTTCTCGATCGCAGCCTGGCGGCCCGTTTGAGTCCCGAGCACGTCCCGAGCTACGTCGAGGCGTTCCGCGCGCTGTTCCCGGAAGGGGCGGGATACGAGCACGACCAGCTGGAGCGGCGCCACGATCTCGACCCGACGCAGCGCGCCTCCGAGCCGCGCAACGCCGACTCCCATCTGGCGTTCATCGCCGGCGGCCTGCGCGCCTGCGTCATGCATCCCAACCGCCCGGGCGAGTCCGTCTTCTTCGTCGATCTCGATGGAATGGTCGAGGGGCGGCCGCGCCGGCGGCTGGCGCGCGTCATCGGGTTCCGCAACGAGCGGATCGTCGGCGCCACGCAGATCGAGGTGCCGGTCTCGGCGCATCCGATCGACTCGGTCAATCTGAAGGATCCGCGGCTCGGCATCTACCAGCAGCTCTCGGAGTTCGTGCAGGAGGCCGGCATCGGCAAGGGGCGCCTGCGCATCGTGCTCGACCCGTCGGAGCGGCATTCGGCGCTCACGATCAACGAGTACGAGACGCTGCTGATGAAGCACGACCTTGCGGAGGTCCTGCGCAATCCGCTGCGCTTCTTCGCCGAGAAGAGCCGCCACGCGCTCGCCAATCCCCGCGCGGTGCCGGCGAAGACGCTCGACTACGCGAAGTACGACTTCGTGCGGGTGCTCAACAAGAGCCTCGACACGTTCGGGCTGCGCGGATCGATCGTGGAAAAGCTGCTCGCGCGCACGCTGGCGGTGCCCGCCGCGCGCTTTCTGCGGATGCGCCGCTCGGTCAGCCTGCTCGTCTCCGAGCGGCCGGACGGCACCAACGGCCTGATTGAAGGGACCTACCAGAGCCCGATTCTCGTCCAGTGGCAGCGCGCGCCGCGCCAGGCGCGCGTGCTCGACGTCACGCTCACGGAACTCCGCTAGCTGGTAGCCGGTAGCCGCTAGCTGGTAGCCGGTAGCCGGTAGCCGGTAGCCGGTAGCCGGTAGCCGGTAGGAAGAGTTCGATGTTCTTGGCTACGGCCTGCCGAGCGCGGCTATGTCCCGGCGACTGCTCTTGCCGTGATCTTCGCGGGCTTGAACGTTCGTGATAACGGGTGAAATGGCTCAAGCACGCCTACGTCCAGCACGACCCGTGGCTCGCGTATCACCTGAGCGTGCCTGCGTTCGGTGACCCACACTTCGCCGACTTCCACCGCCGCGTGTTCGGAACGTAGGAGCGTTTCAGGTTCTTGCATCGCCGGAACCTGGATAGTGTCACGGCGAGAGCGGCCTGCGGTGTTATGCTGGCAACGTGCGGAACTCACCACGCCTCGCAGAGACAGCCGAGGAGCGCTTCTGGCTGGGCATTCACGCCGCCGAAAGGTTCTTCATGGGACAGGCCGAGGTCCAGAAGGCGCTCGAGAAACTCGTGCGCACGCTCGATGCGCTTGGCATCCCGTACGCCATCGTTGGTGCCATGGCATTGAACGAGTTCGGGTATCAGCGGGTGACGGTCGACGTGGACGTGCTGCTCACGACGGAAGGACTCACCGCCTTCAAGGCCAGCAGTCTGGGACGGGGGTACCTCGAAAGGTTCCCCGGAAGTCAAAGCCTACGTGACGCCGAATACGGCGTGGACATCGACGTCGTACTCGCCGGATCCTATCCGGGGGATGGTAAACCCAAACCAGTGGTGTTTCCCGACCCGGCAGCCGCGGCGGAACGAGGAGCGAGGGTCGCCTTGTTGCCGCTGCCCAGGCTTCTCGAGCTCAAGCTCGCTTCAGGCATGACGGCGCCCGATCGCCTGAAGGACCTTGCGGACGTGCAGGAGGTGATTCGGATCAACCACCTGCCATCGACGGTCGCGAGCGAGCTCAATCCTTTCGTGCGGGAGAAGTATCTCGAACTGTGGCGGGCGGTCAAGGCGCAGCACAAAGACTGACCGACGCGCGGCGAGACCCGACCTGCCACCGACTACGGACCACCAACCACCAACCAAATTTACCGCGGCAGCCGCTCCGGCATCTCCGCAATCACGTAGGCCATCACGGCAATCGCCGCCGCCGCCTTCGAAACTTCCTCCGGCGCGATGCGTTCGATCGTGTCCGCCGGCGTGTGGTGGATGGCGAAGTACCGGCCCGCGTTGCCGAGGTAGGCCATCATCGGCGCGTTCCCTGCCTGCGCGATCGGCCCGATGTCGGCGCCGCCGCCGCCGGCCACGATATCCGACAGACCGAGCGGCGCCAGCAGCGTCGCGATGTCGCGGACGAGATTGCGCGCCGCGGCGCTCCCCGAGAAGCCGAGGCTCGCCGGATTGAACACGCCGGAGTCGGCCTCGAGGGCGAAGACGTGATTGCTGGCGTGCGCCGCGTGCCTGGTGGCGTACGCCGTCGCCCCGCGCAGCCCGTTCTCTTCGTTCGCGAACAGCACGATTCGGACGGTCCGCCGCGGCCGGAGGCCGAGCTTCACCATCAGACGCGCCACTTCCCATGTGATGATGCAGCCGACGGCGTCGTCGGAGGCGCCGGTGCCGACGTCCCAGGAGTCGAAGTGGCCGCCGAGGAGCACGACCTCTTCCGGCCGCTCGCGGCCGCGAATCTCGCCGACGACGTTCGCCGACTCGACGTCGGGCTCGGCGCGCGCTTCCATCGTGAGGCGCACCCGGACCCGGACGCCGCGCGCCGTGAGGCGCGCGATGCGGTCGGCATCCTCCGCCGCGATTGACGCCGCGGGAATCGGCGGAATGCCCTGCCCGTACTGCACGCTGCCCGTGTGCGGCGTACGCAGGCCGGTCGGGCCGACGGCGCGGACGAGCGCCGCCACCGCGCCGAGCTGCGAGGCGGCGCGGGGGCCGCCCGTCCGGTACGCCACCGTGTCGCTGTAGGTCGTGAACGGGGTGTTGAACAAAACGATGCGGCCGCGGAGCTCCGCGGCACGGGACCGGAGCTCCTCGAACGCGCCGACGACGACCACTTCGGCTTCGATGCCGCCGGGCGGCGTGGCAATCGATCCGCCCAGCCCGAGCATCGCGATTGGATGCTTCAGAGGAAAGACAATCTCGGCGCTCTCGCGCCCGCGCACCCAGCGCGGCACCATCACCGGCTCGGTCCGCACGTCCTCGAGCCCGTCGCGCCGCATCGTCTCGACGGCCCAGCCGATGGCGCGCTCGAGGTTCTCGGAGCCGCTCAGGCGGTGCCCGTAGGTATCGGTCAGCTCCGCGAGCCGGCGCCACGCGAAGTGATCGGCGGTGGCGGCATGGATGAGCCGCGTGGCCGTCTCGCGATACGGCTCCAGCCAGGCGGGGCGCGACGGCGCCTGGGTGGCGGCAGGTGTTGCCAGCAGCGCGCACGCACACGCGACGACACAGACGGTCCGGGCAGACGACATCACATCACGCGAGTGGCTTCGCGAAAGGCCGTGGATGGGTGGAGGCGTCCGTGCGCCGGGTGCCGCGAGCGTCGCGTTCTGGTCGACGCGAGCGGACCCGGCGGCCGACTCAGTTACTCGACGAAGTCGTCACCGTGCGCACGGGGCGGATCGGCGGCGTAATCAGCCGCGCGCGCTCGGAGGCCGGCAGATTCGGCTTCGGGCGGAACTTCTGCGGCCGCCCGACGTGCACGTCTGCCGTGTACAGGTTGCCTTCGCTGTCGACGTGGAACTGGTGCACGCCCCAGAAGCCGCCGGGAATCGTGCCGTATGTGCCCCATGCCGCCAGCAGACGACCGTTCAGATCGTACTTCGTGAACTTCTGCGTCTGGCCCGACGCCGACCAGAGGAACCCGTCGTCGGTGAGCAGCAGCGAGTACGGCAGCGGCACGCCCGGCCAGGCGTCGAGGAACTTGCCGTTCTCGTCGAACACCTGGATGCGGTGGTTCGCGCGGTCGCTGACGTAGACGCGCCGGTTCTTGTCGGTCACCACGGCGTGCACCGTGTTCATGTAATAGGGCCGCGTCTCGTTGGGCGGGTTGCCGCGCATGCCCCACGAGGTGAGGTACTTGCCGTTGCGGTCGAACTTCACGACGCGCGTGTTGATATAGCCGTCGCTGATGAAGAAGGTGCCGTCGGGCAGCCACGCCACGTCGGTCGGCCGCGCGAAGTGCGATTCGTCGTTGCCGGGCGTCCGCGGGGTGCCGATCGTCTGCACGAGCTTGCCGTCGCGCGTGAACTTGAAGATCGCGTGCGCGCCGTCATCCACGAGCCAGTAATGGCGCTCCGGATCGTACGGGCTCACGATCACGCGGTGCGGCCGGACGAACATATCGTTGTGCTGTTCCCACGACTCGATCAGCCGGCCGTTCCGATCGACGAAGTTCACGATGTGATCCCAGCGCGGGTGCCGGGCCGGATCCTTCTGCGACCGGTCGTACCCCGACGCGTTGCGCGTGGGCACCAGGTCGCCCGGCTCTTTCAGCTCCGGCAGACAGCCGCGGGCGAACACGAGGACACGATCGGGCGACTCCGCCCAGATGCCCGACGTCGACCCGATCACGTAGCCCGGGCCGCACCAGTTCTGCGGCCAGCCTGCCACCAGGTCGTACGGACCGGTGATGTCGCCCCCGCCCTTCTGTGACGTCTGGGCGAAGCCGCCGACCACCAGCAGAACCATGAACGCCGCCAGCGCGGCAGTAAACTTTTTCATAGCAGGACGCCCTCCTCGGCAATCGGGGGATTCCACCCGAGCGCGCCCAAAACGCGCGCTGGGAACCCCGGGATTGTAGCGCAAACCTCCGGAAACGTGACGGTCAACGAAAGGTGGGGAGCGCGCCCTCGACCGCGAGCGGGGCGCCGGTAGCCCGCCGCACCGCCTCGACGGTCGTATCGGCCGCGATTTCCCGCAAAACCAGCCCGCGCGCGGTCACATCGATGACGGCCAGCTCCGTCACGATCCGGTGGACCACCCGCCTGCCGGTCAGCGGAAACGTACACCGTTCCACGATTTTCGGCTCGCCGGCCCTGGTCGTGTGCTCCATGGCCACGACGACGCGGCGAGCGCCAGCCACCAGATCCATCGCCCCGCCCATACCCCGGACGATCGTGCCAGGAATCGTCCAGTTCGCCAGGTTCCCTTCCTGGTCGACCTGGAAGGCGCCGAGCACGGTCACGTCGATGTGTCCCCCGCGCACCATGCCGAAGGAGGTGGCGCCGTCGAAATAGGCGGCGCCCGGCAGCTCGGCGACCGTCTCCTTGCTGGCGTTGATCAGATCCGGGTCCACCTCGGAATCGAGCGGGTACAGCCCGACCCCGAGCATCCCGTTTTCCGAGTGCAGGACGACGTCGATGCCGGGCGGGATGTAGTTCGCCACGAGCGTCGGGAGGCCGATCCCGAGGTTGACGTAGTCGCCGTCGCCGAGCTCGCGCGCCACGCGCCGCACGATGCGCTCGCGCTTGTTCAGTGTCTCGCTCATTCTCGTGGGGCGCGCCACGCCACCCCGCCGCGCAGGCGCGGCGGGGATGTCAGGCGCGCCTGGCGAACCCGAAGGGTTCGCCCCACATCACGCCGCCGACTCGCGCGGACGCGTCGTCCGCCGCTCGATCCGCTTTTCGTACGCCTCTCCCTGGACGATATGCGTCACGAAGATCCCGGGGGTGACCACCACGTCGGGATCGATCTGGCCGGGCTCCACGAGCTGCTCGACTTCCGCGATCGTGACCGCCGCGGCCGTCGCCATCACCGGATTGAAGTTGCGCGCCGTCTTCCGGTAGACGAGGTTGCCGAGGCGGTCGCCGCGGAACGCCTTCACGAACGCGAAGTCGGCGCGGAGCGGCAGCTCGAGCAGGTACTCGCGGCCGCCGATGACGCGCGTCTCCTTGCCCTCGGCGACGACCGTGCCGACGCCGGTCGGGGTGTAGAAGCCGCCGATCCCCGCGCCGCCGGCGCGGATCCGCTCGGCGAACGTCCCCTGCGGCACGACCTCCGCCTCGAGCTCCCCGCTCCGGATCTGCCGCTCGAACTCCGCGTTGTCGCCGAGATACGTCGCGACGATCTTCGCGATCTGCTTCGCCGCGAGCAGGATGCCGACACCGAAGCCGTCGACGCCGGCGTTGTTGCTGATGACGGTGAGCCGGCGCGCGCCCCGCGCGTGCAGCGCGCGAATCAGGTTCTCCGGAATGCCGCACAGCCCGAACCCGCCGATCATGATGCTCGCGCCGTCGGGGATCGCGGCGACCGCTTCTTCGGCGCCCGAAAGCACTTTGTTCATCGAGCGTCAATGATAGCCCGGAGCCCAGCCGGTAGCCGGTAGCCGGTAGCCGGTAGCCGGTAGCCCGTAGCCTTATAATCCGCGGGTGCGCACGCCCGCCGTCATCGCGGCCGCACTGCTGTCGCTTGCCACCGTACAGCCGGCAACCCTCCAGGGGCCGGCTGACCTCTCCCTGCGCGTGCTGTGCTCGAATGCGATTCGCGTGGCGATGGAACGCCTCCTCCCGGACGCCGAGCGGACGGTGGGCCGCCCGGTCTCCGTTCGATTCTCCTCGTCTACCGCGCTGCGGGAATCGATCGACCGGGGCGAGGCGTTCGATCTGGCGATTCTGACGCCCGAGATGATCGAGACGCTCGTCCGGAACGGCACGATCCGGCCGGCCACGCGGCGCGATCTCGCCTCGGTCGATCTGGCGGTCGGCGTCCGGGCGGGCAGCCCGAAAACGGACATCAGCACGCCCGACGCGGTCCGCCGGCGGCTGCTGGCCGCGCGATCGATGACCTGGACCGAGGGCGGTGCCTCGAGCGGGCCGGTCCTGGCCATGATCCGCGCGCTCGATCTGGAGGAGCAGCTCAGGCCGCGGATCGTGCTGCAGCGCGTGCCGGGAACCGCCGCCGGCGCGGTGGCCCGCGGCGATCACGAACTGTTCTTCGCGCCGGTCAGCGAAATCCAGGCTGTCCCGGGCGTGGAGGTACTTGGCCTTCTTCCGCCGCCGTTTCAGCAACCGGTCGTCATGACCGCCGGAATCGCCGCCAGGACGCGTGCGCCCGGTGCCGCTGCCGCCCTCGTCGGCTTTCTGACGAGCCCCACCGCCGCACGCGCCCTCGAGGCGGCCGGCATGAAGCCCGCCCGTTGACCGAGCTCGACGAGCACGTTCGCCGCCGGTACTTCGTACGCGCCGTGGTCGCCTCGACGGTCGGCACGACCGTCGAGTGGTACGACTTCTATCTGTACGGCGCCGCTGCGGCGCTGGTCTTTCCGCGGCTCTTCTTCTCGAACCTCGATCCCGCGATCGGCGCGATCCTCTCGTACGTCACCTTCTTTGCCGGCTTCGCCGCCCGCCCGATCGGCGCGGCGCTGTTCGGCCACTGGGGCGACCGCATCGGCCGGAAGGCGCTGCTCGTCGCCACGATGCTCCTCATGGGGGTGTCGACGATGATCGTCGGGCTGCTGCCGACCTACGCGCGCATCGGGATCTGGGGCGCCGTACTCCTGACGCTCCTGCGCGGCATGCAAGGGATTGCGGTCGGGGGCGAGTGGAGCGGCTCGGTGCTCATGGCGGGCGAATGGGCCAGGCCCGGCCGCCGCGGCTTCGCCACCAGCTTCGCGCAGATGGGCTCCCCGCTCGGCGCCATCATGGCCAACGGCGCGCTCTCGGTGGTGAGTACGTCGTTAGACGAGGCGGCGTTCTTCGACTGGGGATGGCGCGTCCCGTTCCTCGCGAGCATCGTCCTGATCCTGGTCGGGCTGTGGGTACGCCTCGGCACGCTCGAGTCGCCCGTCTTCGCGGCGATCAAGGCCGAGCGCAAGATCGTGCGCGCGCCGGTGGTCGAGGTGCTGAAGACGAACTGGCGCGAGGTGCTCGAGACGATGCTCCTGCGCACCGGGCAACTCGCGCCGTTCTACATCACGACGACCTACATCCTGACGTACGGCACGCAGGCGCTCGGCATGGATCGGACCGACCTGCTCGACGCCGTGTCGATCCGCGCGGTCGGGTCGCTCGCCGTCCTCCCGCTCGCCGGCCATCTCTCCGATCGCTTCGGCCGGAAGCGGATCATCGGCATCGGCTGCGTCGGCACCGGCCTGTGGGTGTTCGTGCTGTTTGCGTTGATGAACACGCGGTCGGTGCCGCTGGTGATCGTCGGCCTGTTCGTGGACGGCATACTGCAGGACCTGCAGTACGGGCCGCAGGCGGCGATCATTGCGGAGAACTTCCCTGCCTCACGCCGGTACACCGGCTCCGGGCTCGGCTATCACCTGGCGGCGATCACCGCCGGCGGCCCCGCGCCGGCGGTCTCGGCGTATCTGTTCCTCACCTACCAGACGTCGACGGCAATCGCAACCTACGCTTTCGTCACCACGCTCGTCAGTCTCGCGACGCTGCCGGCGTTGAAGGACCGCGCCGGGACGCTCGACCGGGTGTGAATCGTCGTTCGAGCTTCTCGCTTCTCACGTCTCGGTTCGTGTTCATGTTCGCTTCCTGGTTCGAGGTTCGACTTCGAGTGTCCCGGTTCAGGTCCGCCTGAAGGCGGACACTAAGTACTGACTCGCATAAATATGGCAACGTATTCTGCTTGTCCAATTCGGCCAGCGCGGTTTATCCTGACGTCCCAGGAGGACGAATGGAGTGCCGCGACACAGCCCCTACCTCATAGTCCTTTCGCCGCGCGAGCGAG
>JACPTI010000029.1:28237-41730 GCA_016192845.1 Acidobacteriota bacterium | reverse complement strand
TCGTTCATAGGCGCGCGCCACGGCGCGCGCATCGCTAGTCCCACGTGCTCGTTAGCTCGATGCAGCCGATCAGATCGGACCTGCTGAAAGCTTACCGCCTGAAAGGCGGTGGGTTTAGACCTGGCACGTGGGACTAAAGCCCAACTCCCAATTTGCCAACTCCCAAACGCAAGAGACCAAGAGACCACGGCGCGCTTGCAATCTGGGCGGATTGAGGGATTGAGTTTGGGAGTTGGGAAATTGGGAGTTGAGTTACCGTTCCAGCCAGGGTTGCAGCGCGTCGAGGAGAAACGTGAGGAGGTCGTCTTCGGAAATCGTATCCGGAGCCGCGCCCGGCTTGACCGGGCGCTCGTCGGCGAGCGTGCGGGAGCCGCGGGTGAGACTGATGCGGCCGACGACCTGTGGAGGCTCCGCGGTCGTATCGAGCGCGAACTCGATGTAGTCGTCGCGCCCGCGGTCCGAGGCCAGCCGAAGGCCGCTGCCGGGCGTGAACACGGTAAACAGGTACCCCTCGGCTTTGAGCGCGTTGGCGAGCTGTCTGGTCACCGGCGTCGCGACCTGTTCCAGAAAGGCGGCGTAGGCCTGTTCCGCCTCGGCGGTGTGCTCGCGCCGCCGGCGCGCCCGCTCGCGTGCGGCCGTGATCGCCCGCTTTAGCCGGTTCCGGACGTGCGAAATCTCCACGGCGACATTGTGGCACCGACGGGCCACAGAGACACAGAGCCAGCCGGATTTCTCTGTGTCTCTGTGTCTCTGTGGCCCGTCGGTGCCAACCTGAACGGGCCGTCGAGCGTCACAATAGAGAGTGCCCGCCTCCACGCGGGGTCCCCAAC
This sequence comes from Acidobacteriota bacterium, assembly GCA_016192845.1. Classification (GTDB taxonomy): domain Bacteria; phylum Acidobacteriota; class Vicinamibacteria; order Vicinamibacterales; family UBA2999; genus MELF01. The sequence continues at coordinate 40,900 of JACPTI010000029.1, read as the reverse complement.
GCGCGCACTTTGCGCGTTGGGGTGCCAAGAGAAGGAGCGACCGTGACTCGAGTGAAGATTGGCGCAGGGGTCGGGATCATTCTGCTGCTGACAACCGTCCCGGCTGCGGCACAGCAGCCGCGTGACGAGGCGCTCGTCGTGACGTCCGGTGAAGGTGTGGTGCAGGCGGCGCCCGATCGCGCCTGGGTCGCGCTCACCACGGAGTCGCGCGCCGGCAGCCCGCGCGAGGCGCAACGGCGCAACGCCGAGGCGATGACCGCCGTGCAGGCCAGGCTGCGCGCGGCGGGCGTGCCCGCCGACGCGATCCGGACGATCGCCTACGACCTCCAGCCGGAGTGGGATTTTGTCAACAACCGCCGCGTGTCGCGAGGCTACGTCGCGCGTAACACTATCGAGCTCCGCATCGACGCGATCGAACGCGTCGGCGATCTGCTCGAGGTCGCGGTCGAGTCGGGCGCCACGTCAGTCGGCGGCGTGCGTTTCGACGTGAAGGAACGCGACCGGCTGGAGCGCGAGGCGCTGCGGCTCGCGGTGGCCGACGCGCGCGCCAAAGCGGACGCCGCCGCGGCCGCGGCCGGGCGCGCCGTCGAGCGGGTGCGGCGCATCGAGGAGCACGGAGTGGTGTCGCCGCCGCCGATTCCCGTCGTCGCCGCGCGCGAGGCACTGCAGGCGTCGGACGCGCCGCCGATTGCCGGCGGGCAGATCGAGCTGCGCGCCCGCGTGACGCTTACGGCGGAGCTGAAATAGGCTTTGGGCTTCGGGCTTTAGGCGTCAGGCCCAAAGCCCGCCCAAAGCCCAAAGTCCGAAGCCTGAAGCCCATGTCGATCGATTACGGAAAGGCGCGCCGCCTGCTGGCGAGCCGCGACCCGGTGCTGCGCGGCCTGATGCGCCGTTACGGGCCGTGCGGGCTGGCCGACGCGCAGCACGCAGATCCGTTCCGGGCGCTCGTCCACGCCATCATCTCGCAGCAGCTCTCGACGCGGGCCTCGGCGACCATCGAGGCGCGCTTCGCCGCGCTGTTTGGCGGCGCGCCGACGCCGGCCGCAGTGGCCGCCACCTCCGACGCGCAGCTCCGGGCCGTCGGCATCAGCAGCCAGAAGCTCGGCTACCTTCGCGACCTCTGCCGCCACGTCGAAGACGCCTCGCTGCCGCTCGCCGCGCTCGACGCGATGCCGGATGACGAGGTGATTGAGGCGCTGACGCGCGTCAAAGGCATCGGCCGCTGGACGGCCGAAATGTTCCTCATGTTTCGCCTGCACCGGCCGGACGTGTTGCCGGTCAACGACCTGGGCATTGTCAAAGCGGTGCAGCGGGCGTATCGTCTCCGGACCGCCCCTTCGGCGAGCCGCCTCCGGCGCCTGGCCGAGGCGTGGCGGCCCTACCGGTCGGTGGCATGCTGGTACCTCTGGGCCAGCCTCGATAGCGTGCCCTTGAAGGAGTAAGTCGATGCGTACGCGCGCGTCCGTCGGTCTGCTGCTCGCGCTCGTCGTGCTTGGTCCGGCTTTCGCGACACTCGGTCCGGCGAAAGCCGGACACTACGTACACGGTCAAGGCGACGTTCCGCGCCTCGACTTCGAGAAGTACACGCTGCCAAACGGGCTCGAGGTGATCCTCCGGCAGGATCGGCGCCTGCCGATGGTGGCGGTGAATCTCTGGTACCACGTCGGGCCGGCCAACGAGGAGCCCGGGCGGACCGGATTCGCGCATCTGTTCGAGCACATGATGTTCCAGGGCTCGAAGCACGTGCCGGCCGACGGCCACTTCCAGCTGCTCGAGGCGGCGGGCGCGACGGGGCTGAACGGCACCACCGACTTCGATCGCACGAACTACTTCGAGACCGTCCCTGCCAACCGGCTGGCGCTCGCGCTCTGGCTCGAGTCGGACCGCATGGGCTACCTGCTCGAAAAGGTCGACCAGGCGGCGCTGTCGAACCAGCAGGACGTCGTCCGCAACGAGCGGCGCCAGAGCGTGGAAAACCAGCCGTACGGCCTCGCCGAAGAGGCCGTCGTGCAGACCCTCTATCCGCCGGGGCACCCGTACTACGGCAACGTCATCGGATCGCACGAGGACATCCAGGCCGTACGCCTGGACGACGTAAACAGGTTCTTCCGGCAGTACTACGCGCCGAACAACGCGAGTCTCGCGATCGTGGGCGACATCGACGTCGCCGAGACGAAGAAGCTGGTCGAGAAATACTTCGGCACGCTCCGGCGCGGGCCGGCCGTGCCGCCGATCAAGGCGGAGACGCCGGCCGTCACGGCCGAGCGCCGCCGCGTCGTTCCCTCGCGGGTCGAACTGCCGCGCGTGTATCTGGCCTGGCTGACGCCGCCGATTTTCAAGGCCGGCGACGCCGACGCCGTGATCGCCGCGAACATCCTCGGCGGTGGTCGCTCGAGCCGCCTGTTCAAGAAGCTCGTCTACGAAAAGCAGATCGCGCAGACCATCACCGCGTTCCAGGAGTCGCTCACGCTCGGCTCGACGTTCCGCATTCAGTCCACCGCGCGTCCCGGCCATACGGCGGAGGAGCTCGAGCGCGCCATCCAGGAGGAGCTCGCCGCGCTCCGCGCCGCGCCCCCTGATGCGGCGGAGATCGGGCGCGCGCGCAACACCATCGAGACCGCGATCATCGGCGGCCTGGAGCGGCTTGGCGGATTCGGCGGCGTCGCCGACCGGCTGAATATGTACAACCACTACCTGGGGACGCCCGAGTACCTGGAGAAGGACATCCAGCGCTACCGGGCGGTGACCCCTGCGTCAGTACATGCGTTCGTGCGGGACTACCTGACGACGGACGCGCGGGTGGTGGTCCAGGCCGTGCCGGGGCAGCCGCAACAGTCGGCGCAGGTGCCGGCGCCGGCATCCGCGCAGGCCGCACCGAACTCCACGGTGCTCCCGAACGGGCTCACGCTGATCCTCAGCGAGCGGCGCGGTCTGCCCATCGTCGCGGCCAATCTGGTGATCAAGACCGGGAGCGACGCCAACCCCGCCGACCGGCCTGGGCTCGCGAACTTCGTGGCGGCGATGCTCGATGAGGGCACGGCGACGCGCAGCGCGCTGCAGATTGCCGACGAGGCAGCGCAGCTCGGCGCGTCGCTGACCACGGGGAGCAGCATGGACGCGACGACGATCAGCGGGCGCTCGCTGTCGAAGACCTTCCCGGCCACGCTCTCGCTGATGGCCGACATCGCGCTGCGCCCGTCCTTCCCGGCCGACGAAGTGGAGCGGCAGCGCGCCAGCCGGCTCGCCCAGCTGGTGCAGCAGCGCGACAGCCCGGCGCAGGTGGCGGGCGAGGTGCTGGCAGCCGTCCTCTACGGTCCGCGCCATCCGTACGGCTACACGGAGCTGGGCACGTCTGCGTCGAACAAGGCCATGACGCGCGACGAGATGCTGGCGTTCTGGAAGCAGAACTTCGCTCCGAACAACGCGGCGCTCGTCGTCGCCGGCGACATCTCCATGGGCGAGCTGTGGGCGCTGGCGGAGCGGGCGTTCGGATCGTGGCCGCGCGGAACCCCGGTGCGGCCCGCGTTCGGCGCGCCGGAGACGATCCGCGCGCGCGTCGTCGTCGTCGACAAACCGGGGACCCCGCAGACGCAACTGCGGGTCGTCGGTATCGGCGCACCGCGGTCGTCGCCGGACTTCCGCGCGCTCCAGGTGATGAACAACGCGCTTGGCGGCCTGTTTTCGAGCCGCATCAACATGAACCTGCGCGAGCGGCGCGGCTACAGCTACGGGGCCTACTCGCAGTTTCAGTTCCGCCGCAGTGCCGGGCCGTTCGTCGTCGCCGGCGGCATTCGGACCGACGCAACGGCGCCGGCCGTGACGGAAATCTTCAGCGAGATCGCCGGCATGATCGCGAAGCCGATGCCCGCGGAGGAGCTCCAGAAGGCGAAGGAGGCGATCATCAACTCGCTGCCGGGCCAATTCGAGACGAGCGTCAACGCCGTGAACAGCTTCTCGACCGTCTTCATCTACGACCTGGGCCTCGACTACTACACCCGCCATGCGCAGGAGGTTCGCGCCATCACGGCCGAGCGGGCGCTGGAGGTGGCGCGGAAGTATCTGGTGCCGGACCGGCTCGTGGTGATTGCGGTGGGCGACCGGAGGACGATCGAACCCGAGCTGCGGAAGCTGAATCTGGGGGCGCTCGAGATCCGCGACGCGGAAGGCCGACCCGTCGGGTGACGGGCGGCCCGGCGACGAGGGTGTCGTCCACACTTCTGTGTTCTGTGCTTCCTTCGAACCTGAACTCGGTACCGAACCTGAACACGAACCGAGCACCGAGAAGTGAGAAGCGTGAACGACGATCGTTCTAGAAGGCGAGCCGCACGGCCAGCTCCGCCTGCTGGCGATTGAACGCTTGCAGGACGCGCCCGAATGCATTGGATAAGGCGTTGGTGACCCAGGCGGCCTGCAGGTTGTCGGTGCCGAACACGTTGAACACCTGGGCGATCAGCTCGACCCGCCGGTTCCCGCCGAGCGGGAATGCCTTGCTGACGCGCATGTCCACGCTGTTGTATCTGTTTTCGTCAATCTGCGGCGCCGTGATCGGTCCAAGTCCGTTCACCGCGCGCCAGGCGTTGACCGCCTCCATCATCCGCGCGTTGTCGCGGGTGCCCATCGAACGGGTGGTGCCCGGCACGTAGTCGGTGACCAGCGCGTCGCCATTCAGGTCCCTGCCGGCAATCGCACTGAACGGCATCGTCGATCGCAGCGTCCACACGCCGCCCAGGGTCACGTCGTACGGCAGCAGCACGGAGCCGCTCGCCACCAGGGCGTGGCGCCGGTCGTTGGCGGCCGGGCCCTCGTCGAGCGCCGGATTTTCCGGGTGGGTGACGACGGATGTGAAGGGCCCCGTGGCTACGACGTTGCCGTCGCCCTTGGCCAACGTGTAGGAGATCAGATACATGTACCGCCTGTCGAACCGCTTGTCGAGCCGCACCATCAGCGCCTTGTACGTCAGCTCGCCAATCGACTGGGCCTGATCGATACGGGCGAACTGCGACAGCGGCCGCGGCCCTGTCGTCAAGTCGCTGCGCGGGTTGATGTTCACGGTGAGCGGAACTTTGGTCATCTTGTTGTAGATGCCGTCGACGTGAATCCCCAGCGTGGGTGACAGTTCCTGCGAGAACCCCACCGTGGTGGCCTGTGACTGCAGGTTCTCGAGGTCGTTCTCCACGATCACAATGTTCTGCGGCGCGGTGGACGCAAACGTCTCCGGGTTCAGGCCCCGGTACGGATCCGGATACGACGGGTTCGTGACGTTGACGTTCGGCTGGCGGAAGTTCGACACCTCGCCCTGGGTATTGACCAGATTCATCGGGTTGTAATAGATGCCGTACCCTGCCCGCACGACCGACCGGCCGCCGTTCAGATCCCACGCGAGCCCCAGCCGCGGTCCGAAGTTGTTCTTGTCGCCGCGACGGCTGAAGTCCACGAATGGAATCTGCAGGTTGGTGCCGGTCGTCGGGAAGATCTCTTTATCGTTGGGATCGAGCCCCTGGCCGAACGCCTTGGCCTGGTACTCGTAGCGCAGCCCGAGGCTCAGCGTCACGGTCGCGACCGGTCTCCACTCGTCCTGGACGTACACGTCCCAGTACTCGTTCGGGTTGTACCGCCGGATGTTTCGCAACACGGCCGTGAACAGCCTCGCGCCCTGCAGGTTCGCCATGATCGCGGGGTTGGTCGGGTCGAACGGCTGATCGAAGGTAAAGGTCCACGCGCCGATGTTCTCTCTCACGTCCCCGTTGATGGGGATCTGCAGGTAGCCGCCGCCGACCTTCCACGTGTGCCGGCCGGCCGCAATCGACAGGTCATCCCTGATCTGACGCTGAGTTTGCAGCGAGTACGCGTTGAAGCTCGTTCCCCACACCAGGCTCGGGAAGTTGTACACCTGCGTGAGCGGCGCGGTCCGCGCCGGCGAGTTGTCGTACAGCTTCTCCGAGGCCCTGACCCCAGGGGGATGCCCGCGGAAATGGACGTTCGTTGCCTGGCCCCGGAGCTCGTTTACCACCCGGGACGACAGGACCCACGTGTGCCCTCCCACCCACGAGTAGCGCTTCTGCTGGATGCCGTTGCCCGAGAAGACCGCGAGCCTGCCCCCGCACCCCTCGCAGGTAAAGTCGGAGTCCTGCCAGGCGTATCGCCCGAACGCGGTCTGCCCCTGGCTGATCTGCACGTCGCCGCGTGCGAACACCATGTTGCTGTATTCCGGAATCGGGAAGGTGCCCTCCAGCGCGGAGTAGAACTCCGGTCGCCCCGTGGTCACGGTGGCGTACAGGTTCGTCTTGGTCCGTTCGGCGGTCACGAAGAAGTGGACGCGATCCCGCACGACCGGGCCGCCGAGCGCCGCACCGAACTGATGCCGGCGGAAATCCGGCTTCGGCGTGCCGCCGGTATCGTGCCGTTCCTGCTCGAACCGGTTCATCCTGTTGAGGCTCTTGTCGCGGAAGTACTCGAACACTTCACCGCTCCACAGGTTCGTCCCGCTCTTCGTCTCGAACGTCACCGCCCCGCCCGCCGTCCACCCGTACTCCGCCGGGGCTTGGCTGATGTACACCTTGAACTCACGGATGGCCGCCTGCGGAAGCTCCATCCGCGGCTCCCCCGTGTTGCCTTCCTTGTTCCACATGCCGTCGACGAGGAGCGCCGAGCCGTGGGTGAACCCGCCCGCGCCGACGTTGACGTTGAACTTGCGCGGCCGCACCGCGTCCTGGCTCGTGCCGGGCATCAGCAGCGCGAGCCCCACCGGCTGGCGCGTCGCCAGCGGCAGCGTCTCAATCTGCTGCTGTGTGATGACGCCCGATACGTCGGTTCTCGTGGTCTCGACGACGAGGGCCTGTCCCGTGACCGTCACCGACTCCTGGACACTCCCGAGCTGCAGCGTGATGTTGCGTCCGACCTCGAGACCGATCGTCAGCGTGATGTCGGTCACCTCCACCGGCGCGAAGCCTGGCAGCTCGGCCCGTAGCACATACCGGCCCGGCGGCAGCCCCGCCAGGCGGTAGCGACCGTCGGTTTCCGTCACGGCCGTTCTCGTGAATCCCGTGTCCGTGTTGCGCAGCGTCAGGGTCACACCCGGCAGTACCGCGTTCTGCGCGTCCGTAATCACACCGGAAATGGCACCGCTTGTGACCTGGGCGGTGGCGAGTGCCGGCGAGCTGAGGAGTAAGACAAACAGAATCACCGAGGGGCGAAGCAGAGAAGGCTGGGGTTCCTTTGGGACACGCCGCCGCAGCGAGCCGAAGATGGGTCCCACCATAGCGCCTCCAATCAACCGGGTTACAGGTTGTCGGGTAACGGGACTCAGCTCGAGGTAATGAGACCGGCTCGGATCGACGAAAGAAAGTGCCGGGAGTTTACTATGATTCCGATTCCCCGGTGCTTTGGCGTTGCCTCGCGGAGTTGATAAAATCGGACTGGAACAGTCGGATATGCCAGCCGTCACCCCCGGGATTGCGCGCAGCTCGCAGTCTGTCCTTGACTTGATCGGCAATACGCCTCTGATCCGCCTGTCCAGCTTCGAACGGGAGCTCCGAAATGTCGAGCTCTGGGCGAAGGCCGAGTGGCGAAACCCCGGCGGTTCGGTGAAGGATCGCCCCGCGGCGCGGATGATCCTGGACGGCGAACGGTCGGGTGCGCTGACGAGCGGCAAAATTATCCTCGACGCGACCTCCGGGAACACGGGCATCGCCTATGCGATGATTGGGGCCGCCCGCGGGTACCGCGTGCGGCTCTGCGTCCCGTCGAACGTCACGCCGGAGCGGAAGCGGATCCTGCGCGCCTTTGGCGCCGAGATCGTGTTTACCGACCCGATGGAAGGGTCCGACGGCGCGATTCTCACGGCCAGGGCGATGTATGCGGCCGACCCGGACCTCTACTTCTATCCCGACCAGTACAACAACCCGGGCAACTGGCTGTCCCACTACGACACGACCGGGCCGGAGATTTTCGAGCAGACCGAGGGGCGGATCACGCACTTCGTGGCGGGGCTCGGGACGAGCGGGACGTTCATCGGCACGGGACGTCGCCTGCGAGAGCTGAACCCCGCAATCCGGCTGATCTCCGTCCAGCCCAAGTCGCCGCTGCACGGCCTGGAGGGGCTGAAGCACATGGCCACCGCCATCGTGCCCGGGATCTACGATCCGGGGCTGGCCGACGAAGACATCGGGGTGAGTACCGAAGAGGCGTACGAGCTGACGCGCCAGCTGGCGCAGTCGGGACTGTTCGTCGGGATCTCGAGCGGCGCAAACCTCGCGGGCGCACTCCACGTCGCGCGGCGGGTGTCCGACGCCGTCATCGTCGTGGTGTTCTGCGACGGCGGCGAGAAGTATCTGTCCGAGCGCTTCTGGGACGAGAAGGGCTGATGGCGCTCGTGCTGCAGCCGGACGTCGTCGATGCCATCCGGGGCCACGGCGCCGAGACGTATCCGAACGAGTGCTGCGGGGCGCTCGTCGGCCGCGACGGGGTGGTCTGGGCGGCGTACGCCCTGCCCAACACCACCGAGGAAGGGCCGCGGCGCCGGTTCCGGGTGCGGCCGCAGGATTACCGGGACGCCGAGCGCCGGGCGTCCGAACGCGGGGCGGAGCTGCTCGGGTTCTACCATTCGCATCCCGATCACCCGGCCCGCCCGTCGCGGTACGATCTCGATCACGCGTGGCCGTCGTTTTCGTACGTTATCGTGTCGGTCCGCGCGGGGGTGCCGCAGGAGATGACCTCGTGGCGCCTGCGCGACGACCGTTCCGTTTTCGACCAGGAAGTACTGACCTATGCCGATCACGATCCACATTCCGACACCGCTCAGGCCGTTAACCGACAAGAAGGAGTCGGTTGAGGTCGACGGCCGCACCGTCGGCGAGCTGCTCGCGGACCTGACCCGACGCTACGAGGGGCTGCGCAGGCACCTCTATACCGACGACGGCCGGCTGCGGAACTTCGTCAACGTGTATCTGAACGACGAGGACATCCGCTACCTGCAGCGGGAGCAGACGCCGGTCAAGCCGGGCGATTCGCTGAGCATCGTCCCGTCGGTGGCTGGAGGGGCTCCCACGGTCACGGCACCGGCGGCGCCCGATCTCTCGCAGGACGAGATCAAGCGCTACAGCCGGCACCTCATCATGCCGGAGGTCGGCATGGACGGGCAGCGGCGCCTCAAGACGTCGAGCGTGCTCTGCATCGGTGCGGGCGGGCTGGGGTCGCCGGCGGCGATGTACCTGGCCGCGGCGGGCGTCGGCCGCATCGGCATCGTCGATTTCGACGTGGTCGACTTCAGCAACCTGCAGCGGCAGCTGCTGCACGGGACGCCCGACGTGGGACGGTCGAAGCTGGAGTCGGCCAAGGCGCGGCTCCATGCGCTCAACCCGAACGTGCAGATCGACACCTATGAGGCGGCGCTCTCGTCGGAGAACGCGCTGAGGCTGTTCGAGCCGTACGACGTGATCCTCGACGGCACCGACAACTTCCCGACGCGGTACCTCGTGAACGACGCGTGCGTGCTGAGCGGCAAGCCGAACGCCTACGGCAGCATCTTCCGGTTCGAGGGGCAGGCGTCGGTGTTCGCCGCGAAGAACGGCCCGTGCTACCGCTGCCTCTATCCGGAGCCGCCGCCGCCCGGGCTCGTGCCGAGCTGCGCGGAGGGCGGCGTCCTCGGCGTGCTGCCGGGCATCATCGGCGTGATCCAGGCGACCGAAGCGATCAAGCTGATGCTCGGCATCGGCGAGCCGCTCATCGGGCGGTTCCTGATCTACGACGCGCTGAAGATGCGCTTCCGGGAGCTGAGGCTGAAGAAGGATCCGGAGTGCCCCGTGTGCGGCACCAATCCGACCGTCACCAGGCTCATCGACTACGAGCAGTTCTGCGGGGTGCGGCCGGAGCCGCAGGTCCAGGCGGCGGCCAACGAGGGGGAAATTACACCCATCGAGCTGAAGCGCCGGCTGGATGCGGGCGACGACCTGTTCATCCTCGACGTCCGCGAGCCCAACGAGTACCAGATCAACCGGATTCAGGGGTCGACGCTGATTCCGCTCGGCGAAGTCCCGCGCCGCTACCCGGAGCTCGATCCGAACCGCGAGATCGTCGTGCACTGCAAGATGGGCGGGCGCAGCGCGAAAGCGGTAGACTACCTGCGTACGGTCGGCTTCACGAAGGTGAAGAACCTGCGCGGGGGTATCCTGGAGTGGATCGATAAAGTCGATCCGTCGCAGCCGAAGTATTGAACTCGGTTGGTGGTGGGTGGTTCGTGGTGAAGGTTCGTGGTTCGTGATAACCACCAACCACCAACTACCAACCACCAACCGAAAGAGGCCATGCTCAGGCTCTCGAAGAAGGCGGATTACGGCCTGATGGCGGTCAAGCACCTGGCCGTGCGCTCCTCGCCGTCGACGAGCGCCCGTGAGATTGCCGAGCAGTACGACATCCCGCTGGAGCTGATGGCGAAGGTGCTGCAGCGGCTCGTCCGGGCGGGACTCCTGGTCTCGACCCAGGGCACCCGCGGCGGCTACGCGCTGGGGCGGCAGCCGTCCACCATCACCGTGGCCGACGTGATCCAGGCGATCGACGGCCCGCTCACCATTACCGCGTGCTCCACGGTGAAGCACGACTGCGATCAGTTCACCAAGTGCAGCATTCGCGATCCGCTCTGGCAGATCCGCGAACGCATCGCCGCGACGCTCCGGACGGTCACGATCGCGGAGCTCGCCGCCGACCCGGGCGACCACGCGCCGGCGCTGGTGGTGCCCGTACCGGTGCTACGGCGATGAAGCTGCCCATCTATATGGACTATCACGCGACGACGCCCGTCGACCCGCGGGTGCTCGACGCGATGCTGCCGTACTTCACGCAGGAGTTCGGCAACCCCGCAAGCCGCAATCACGCGTTCGGCTGGGCGGCGGAGAAGGCCGTCGAGCAGGCGCGGCAGCAGGTGGCGGATCTCATCGGCGCCGCGCCGAAGGAGATCGTCTTCACGAGCTGCGCGACCGAGGCGAACAACCTGGCGCTCAAGGGCGCGGCGGCGATGTACAGCGAAAAGGGGAATCACATCGTCACCTGCGTCACCGAGCACAAGGCGGTCCTCGATCCCTGCCGCCAGCTGGAGAAGCAGGGCTTCCGCGTGACGTACCTGCCGGTGCAGCGGGACGGGCGGATCGATCTGCAGCAGCTGCGCGCCGCGATTACCGACAGGACGATCCTGATCTCGATCATGACGGCCAACAACGAGATTGGTGTCATCCAGCCGGTGGCCGAGATCGGCGCGATCGCCAAGGAGAAGGGGATCGTTTTCCACACCGACGCCGTGCAGGCTGTCGGCAAGATTCCGTTCGACGTCAACGAGGTGAAGGCCGACCTCGTGTCGATGAGCGGGCACAAGATCTACGGCCCCAAGGGCGTCGGCGCGCTGTTCGTGCGCCGCCGCAACCCGCGCGTGCTGCTGGCCGAGCAGATCAGCGGCGGCGGGCACGAGCGGGGCATCCGCTCCGGCACGCTGAACGTCCCCGGGATCGTGGGCCTCGGCAAAGCGGCAGAGCTCTGCAGGACGGAGATGGCGGACGAGGCGGCGCGCCTCGGCCGGCTGCGCGATCGCTTGAACGAGAAGCTGCACCAGAACCTGGACGGCGTCTACGTGAACGGATCGATGGAGCACCGGCTGCCGCACAACCTGAATGTCAGCTTCGCCTACGTGGAGGGCGAGTCGCTGCTGATGGGCATCAACGATGTGGCGGTCTCGTCGGGCTCGGCGTGCACGTCGGCGAGCCTCGAGCCGTCGTACGTGCTGAAGGCGCTCGGCGCCGGCGACGACCTCGCGCACTCGTCGATCCGCTTCGGCCTGGGACGGTGGACGACCGAGGACGAGGTCGACTACGTCGCGGACAAGGTGGCCGCGGTGGTCCGGCGCCTCCGCGAGATGTCACCGCTCTACGAGCTGGTGAAGGAAGGCGTCGACCTCTCGAAGAAGCAATGGGCGCCGCATTAGGCGTCGGGCTTCAGGCTTCGGGCTTCAGGCAGTGTTCCAAAAGCCCAAAACCCAAGGCCTAAAGCCTAAAGCCAGCGGAGTTCGTGATGGCGTATTCACCGAAGGTCATCGACCATTTCCAGAATCCGCGGAACGTCGGGTCGCTCCCGAAAGACGATCCGCACGTCGGCACCGGGCTGGTCGGCGCCCCAGAGTGCGGCGACGTGATGAAGCTGCAGATCCGGATCAACCCGGGCACCGGCGTCATTGAGGACGCGAAGTTCAAGACGTTCGGGTGCGGCTCGGCGATTGCCAGCTCCAGCCTGGTCACGGAGTGGCTGAAGGGGCGGACCCTGGATCAGGCGCTCGCGATCACGAACAGGGATATCGCCGACGAGCTGCAGCTGCCGCCGGTGAAGATTCACTGCTCAGTGCTCGCCGAGGATGCGATCAAGGCGGCAATTGCCGACTACCAGCGCAAGCGCGAGCACAAGCCCGGGGTGTTCGCCGCCGGCTGATCCAGCGTTGGTACAAAGCGTGGAGGCAGAATGCTGACCGGCCCCCGAGGCGCCCGGACGGATATGTCCAATCCACCGATTGCGGCGGCGGTCCTCCTGATGCTGGCGCTGGCGGCGCCCGCCCGCGCGCAGTCACCACCCGTAGAGGCGGGCCTCCAGGCCCGCCTGGAGGCGCAGGAGGCGATCGACGTCACCCGTCTG
>JACPTI010000029.1:0-28150 GCA_016192845.1 Acidobacteriota bacterium | reverse complement strand
GATCCGCGAGGAGCGCGACGGCCTGAACCTCCGCTACACCGTCGAGGTCTACGGCCAGGCGCCACCGATCGTGCTCTTTGGACCTGAAGCGAATCTCGAGTCCGGTCCGGTGCCGTACGGCGCCCCGACGCACCGCGACATGATCGAGCACGTCACCCCCAGGGAATTCCGCGCCCCCGCCGCCGATCTCAGCGCGCTGATTCGCTGGCTCGCGGAACGCGCGCACAAATAGCGCACGCAGTAATTGGCCATAATGTACGGGAATGTAGGGGCCGACCTTCAGGTCGGCCCATCACTTCATGAAAATCACCGTCGCCCACAGTCCCGATTCCGACGACGCCTTCATGCACTACGGTCTCGCGAGCGGCAAGGTGCCGACCGGCGGCATCGAGTTCGCGCATCTGCTGGCCGACATCGAGACGCTCAACCGCGCCGCGTTCGAGGGGAAGTACGAGGTGAGCGCCGTCTCGTTCAACGCGTACGCGCATCTCACCGACAAGTACCTGCTGCTGCCGCACGGCTCCAGCATGGGCGACGACTACGGGCCGATCGTGGTCGCGCGCGCCGACGGCCCCTCATCTGTCGCCGGCGTCACCGTGGCCGTGCCCGGGACACTGACCACGTCGTTTCTCGCGCTGCGGCTCTACGATCCCGGCGTGCAGTACGTCGTGATGCCGTTCGACCGCATTCAGGAGGCCGTCCGTGCGGGGGAGGTGGCCGCCGGTCTGCTGATTCACGAAGGGCAGCTCACGTACGCGGACGAAGGGCTGAAGAAGATCGTCGATCTGGGCGAGTGGTGGTCCGAGCGCACCGGCGGCCTGCCGCTGCCGCTCGGCGGCAACGTCATCCGCCGGGATCTGGGCGCAGTGGTGATCGCGACGGTCTCCCGTCTGCTCCGGGAAAGCATCGCGTACGCGCTGGCGCACCGGCAGGAGGCGCTCGATTACGCGCTGCAGTTCGGCCGCGGCCTCGACCGCGCGAAGGCGGACCGCTTCGTCGGCATGTACGTGAACGAGCTGACGCTCGACTACGGCGAGCGCGGCCGAGCGGCCGTGCGGCGACTCTTCGACGAGGCCTGGGAGAAGCGGTTCGTTCCGAAGCCGATCGAGGTCGAATACAGCGCCTAGCCGTGAACCGCGCGGCTGTCGGCAGGCGCCTGCCGACGGTCGATCATGCCGTAGTCGCGGATGATTCCGGCCACGCGCAGGCGGTAGTCCCGGAAGATGCCTCCGCGACCCTTCGCCTGCGCGGCGCGGTGCGCCTCGAGCGCCCGCCACTTCGCGACCGCCTCCTCGTCGCGAAAGAAGGAGAGCGAGAGTATCTTTCCAGGCTCGTTCAGGCTCTCGAAGCGCTCGATCGAGATGAAGCCGTCGATTTGCTCGAGCAACGGGCGGAGCGAGGCGGCCAGGTCGAGATATTCCTGCCGGCGTCCGTCGGCGGGCCAGACCTCGAAGATGACGGCGACCATGGCGACCTCCGTCAACCGGCAATGGAGAGCGCGGCAATCCCCTTGCCGAGCGTGAAGCTCGATCCGACGGCGCCGACCACCGCCGTCCGCCGCGTCAGCCCCGTCAGGCTTCGATGCCGGTGCAGTGCGCGCCGAGCAGGTGCCGCAGGCCGAATTCGCGCAGCTTCCCGGCGGTCCACTCGAGGGTCGCATCGGTGGCCGCGAACAGATGGAAGCCGCCGATCGCCGCATGCAGCGGCGCCGCGCGGACGATCTTTCGCGAGTACTCGATGGTATTGATGATCCCCGCATGCCCGCAGCCGCTGACGAGAATCAGGCCGTCGGCGGAATCCACCACGACGGAGGCGTCTTCCGGCACCGTGTCCTCGACGAGGCCGCCGGGTGTACGAACCTGGCCTCTCGGAGTCCAGTTGCGCTCGGGGTGCGTGCGCGGGACGGGCCCCGTGAACCAGACGCCGGACAGAATCTGGACCGGCCCGTCGTGTTCGACGAAGACGCCGCCCGTGGCCTCGTAGGCCGCTTTCGCCGGCAGCAGGCCGTTGTCCTCTCTGCCGCCTTCGCCGGGCCGGGAAAAGAAGATGCCCCTGGCCACATGCACGCGGGACAGCGCGCGCGGATTCTTCCGCGCGAGCTCCCGGCGGAGCGTGAGCAGGCCGCTCGTGTGATCGCCGTGGTTGTGCGTCAGCACCAGGTCGGTGATGTCGGACAGGTCGATGCCGAGCTCCGCGGCGTTCCGCAGGACGGTCTCGGGGCGTTCGCCCGTGTCGACGAGCAGCCGCTGGCCGTCCACTTCCAGCAGCGCCGCAAACCCCCATTCGCCGATGCCCGCCCCACGGTTCCCGGCGAGCATCGTCGACAGCACCGTGACCTTGACCGCTCGTGCAGTCTGCGCGGCCGCCACGCCGCTGCCGAGGGTTACTGTTATTGCCAGCGCAAGGGACGCCGCCGCGCGTTGCCGTCGCACGCCCACCTCCTGTTCGTGGCCGTCAGGCCCGGGCACCGGGGCCCCCACGGCGCACGCCTGCGCCGTGGGGTGGGATTGTGCCACAACGGAAGCTGCCGCATAATCACCGCGCGGCGGGGTCCCCGGCGCGCGGACTTTGCGCGCTGGGGTGCAAGGCGGTGAGCATGCGCAGTCGACGCGATTTTCTCAGGCGGTCGCTGATGCTGGCGGGAATGGCCGGTGCGGTCGCGTCAGGGGGCGCGCCGCGGCGCGCGTTCGCCCAGGTGCCGGGCGCGCCCGTGCGGCGGGCCGACCGCTACGACGATTCGTTCATCTTCGAGCGGAAGCTGTTTACGTGGCCGGGCGGGGCGACGCTGGCCGTCTGGATCATCCCGAACGTCGAGGTCTGGCGCTACGACTCACCCGCCGGCCAGACCATCTCTCCCAACGATCGCGGCATCGTCCCGGATGTCATCAACTTCGCGTGGCGGGAGTACGGCATGCGCGTCGGGCTGTGGCGCATGGCCGACGTGCTCGACGCGGCCGGCGTGAGGGCCACCGTCGCGCTGAACTCCGCCGTGGCCGAGGCGCACCCGAAGGCCATCGACGAGATGAAGCGGCGCGGCTGGGAGTTCATGGGACACGGCATCACCAACAGCGAGAACCTCGCGGGGCTGCCGCCCGAAAAAGAGCGTGCGCTCATTCAGACGGTATTGCGGACCATCGAACAGGCCACCGGACGCCGGCCGCGCGGGTGGCTAGGCCCCGGGCTCGTCGAGACGCACAACACGCTCGACCTCCTGGCCGAAGAGGGCGTGATCTACTGCGGCGACTGGAACAACGACGACCAGCCGTATCCGATGAAGGTGCGGAAGGGGCGGATGTTCTCAATCCCCTACTGCATGGAGATCAACGACATTCCGCTCTTTATGCGGAAGGGATACACGGGGGAGCAGTACCTGCAGTCGGTCGTCGATCAGTTCGACACGCTCTATGCCGACAGCGCGAAGCACTCCAGGGTGCTCGGCATTCCCCTGCACCCGATGATCATCGGCCAGCCGCTGCGCAGTCGGTATCTCGCGCGCGCGCTCGAGCACATGAAGAAGCACGAGCGCGTCTGGTTCGCCACCGGCGGCGAGATCATCGACGCCTACCAGCGGGCGACGTCGTAGGCTTGTAGCGAGCGAGATGCTCTAGCGCGGACTCACGCGCGTGCTCTGGCTCGAGACGCACTGCCATCGTCCGTCGCGGAAGACCCAGATATCCGTATAGCGCAGCGTCAGCGTCGATCGCTCCCCCTGCTTGATCCCGACGATGTTCAACGTGAACCAGACGAGGGCGGTGTCTCGGTACACCTTGACGATGAAGTCGTCCTGAATCGCCGACTCGACCCGCTGGTCGAACGCAGCGGCGAGCGCCAGCTCCTTCTGCTTGTCGCCGCGCGTGCCGTCGTCGTAGGTGGCGATGAACTCGTCGGCCAGCAGGTTTTCGATGAACTTGACGTCCTTCTTGTAGAAGGCGTCGTTCCACCCGCGTTCGAGCTCGATGAGGATCTCTTGATCGGACCGCACCAGGGTCCGCTGCGCCGCGACGATGCTCGCGTTGCAGACGGCGAGCGTCGAACCGAGCGCCAGGACCACGGCGAGCGTCGTGCGAGTTGCAGAAGCAGTCATAGTGGACCTGAATCATGCCGCTGCCACGTCGCCCGCGCAAGCAGCAGGCTCGCCACGAGGACGAGCGGCGCCGACGTCGTGCCAGGCAGCCATCGCCCGAAGTACGCCGAACCGGCCAGATGCCCGACTCCGTTCAGGAACATGATGACGCTGAATACCCACGAGGCAAGTGCCGTGGCGGCCGCCCCCCGACGGACCGCCGGCGTCAGCAGACCGAACAGGACGACTACGGCTAGACTGAGCGCAAGGAGGCACGAATGATACGCGTGATTTTCGGCCTGCTGACGGCTTTCGTGCTGGCGACGACCTTTGCGCAGGCGCAGGCGGTCACCCCGTTCAAGCTGGGCACCTTCCTGCACCCCGCCGAGCGCGCCGGCCGTCCGTTCGTCGGCATTGTGTCCTGCGCGAGGCGGTGGTGATTGATTTCGCTGCGGCGCATGCGGCCATCCAGACGCCGGCCTCCAAGGTGGCGCCCCCCTCGGATATGAAGGACCTGATCGTCCGCCACGATCAGGGGCTCCGCACGCGGATTCTCGACATCATCCGCAGCGTCGAGGCGGCGGGCGCCAACAGGCCCGCGTACGTCTTCGACGTCACCGCGGTGAAAATCCTGCCGCCGGTGATGCCGACGACGATGCTCAACGTCGCGGTGAATTATGCGGAACACGACCGGGAGGCGGCGATCCTGCTGCGCGACCAGATCGCCGCGGGCCCGATGACCCTTGGCGCCGCGCTCCCCGGCACGCGCAGCGCCCCCGGCATCTGGGAGCGCGCGCCGGACGACAAGCGGTGGAATCCGTACATGTTCATCAAGCTTCCGTCGACGATCATCGCCGAGGGCGAGGCGATCCGGCTGCCGCCCGGGCGCACGCAGGTCGACTGGGAGTGCGAGCTGGGGGTCGTGATCGGACGGCAGGCCAGCCGCGTGCCCGTGGCGCAGGGCGCCAGCTACATCTTCGGCTACACGATCCAGAACGACGTCTCCGATCGCGGCGGGCGCGGCGACACGCGCTACGGAACGGACTGGCTGGTCGCCAAGAACCACGACACGTTCGGACCGCTCGGCCCGTTCATCACGCCGAAGGAGTTCGTCGCCGATCCGCAGAAGCTGACGATCCGGTTCACGCTCAATGGAACGGTGATGCAGGAGGCGAACACGTCGTTCATGATCCACAACGTGTACGAGCAGGTGATGTACGCGTCGCACATCATGACGCTCCGGCCCGGCGATATCATCGCCACCGGCACGCCGGCGGGCATCGGTTCGGCGCGCACCCCGCCGATCTACTTCAAGCCGGGCGACCGGTCGGTGTGCACGTACGAGCGCGTCGGGACGCTCACCAATCCCGTGGTCGGCTCGTGAAATCACAAGGCACAAATCACAAGTCACAAGTCACAAAGTGTGAGCGTGTGTGACGTGTGACGTGTGACTTGTGACTTGTGACTTGTGACTTGTGACTTGTGACTTGTGCTAGGGCGCGGCAAATGGGCCGACGTCCGGCCGGGCCTGCGTATTCCCCAGCGGACCGAGCTCGGCCGCCGCGCCGCGCGCAATCGCCGCCAGCTCGCTGCCCGCCTGGAAGCAGGTGAAGTCCGGCCGATCGCGCCACGCGAGCGGGCCACACAGCCGCACGCCGGCTTTGATCGCTGCGTCGTGGACGATGTTGATCGCCCGCTCGTAGTCGGGCGTCCCCTGGCGAAAGCCGGTGAAGTTGCCCAGATCGCCGCTGGCGGCAAAGATCGCCGTGACGCCGGGCACGCGCGCAATCGCGTCCGCGTTCTTGAGCCCTTCGAGCGTTTCGATCATGAGGATCAACACGACGTTGTCGTTGATCGTGTTCCGGTAACCGCCCGGCACCGCGCCCCACATGCCGGGGTCGAACGCCTGACCGCCACCGGCGCCAATTCCGCGCCGCAATCGCCTCCCCGACGGTGTCCACGGTCGGTACGACCACGACGAGCGCGCCGGCATCCATCGCATGCTGAATTTCCCGCTCATCGGCGTACGCGACGCGCACCCCCGGGACGGCCCTGGCGTGGGGACAGGTGCGCCACATGCGCGCCACCGCCTGCCAGTCGCGCTGGTCGTGCTGCATCTCCGTCCAGATGAAGTCGTAGCCGGCGTTCGCCATCGCGCAGTACACGGCGGGATCGGTGGCGCTGAACAGCGTGCCGCCGGTCACCTTGCCTCCCTGCATCAGCTTGAAGCGTACCGGGTTCCACACCTTCGCTCCGGCCGGCGGATCGAACGCGGGACCGTACTTCCACGTCGCCAGGTCGAACGGCCCCTGATTGACGGCTCCCGGCGGAGCGACGTTGCTGGCGTTGCTGTCGGTCCCGGCCGGCGCGGCCAGCGGAAAAGCGGTCGTGCCAGCGGCGGGATTGTTCGCGTATGGATCGGCGCCCTGAGTCGGCTGCGTCTGCCCGCGCTCGGTCCGAGCGCCCGCCACGGCGACGCCGAGCATCGCACAGACGAGGGCGAGGGAACGAATGTATCTCATGGCCGGTCTCCACCTCCTGCTCACGGGAGGCCTTGTAGTGTACGCCGAGGCGCGTTATCGGGCGGCGGGACTCGTGGCTGGCGTCCGGACGCGGGTGAGGATGCCGTGGAGCTGCCACAACCCCTCGGTCAGCGCGGCAGGGCCGGGCTGCAGGATGTACGCGGACTTGATCTCATAGATGTGGCCGCTTCTCACGGCGGCCACGTCGCTCCAGCCGACTCGGGACGCAATCTTCTCGGTGCGCACCGCCTTGCCGCACCAGGACGCGACGATCACCTCGGGATTCCGCCGCACGACTGCTTCGGGCGTCACGATGCGGTCGCGTCCGAGCTTCGCGTCGCGCAGCTCGGGGAAGATAGGCTCGCCGCCGGCAATCTCGACGAGCTCCTCCACCCACCTGATGCCCGAGATCAGCGGATTGTCCCACTCCTCGAAGAACACCCGCGGCCGCGGCAGCCCGGCGGTGGCCGCGCGCACCGCGTCGATCTCGAGCTCCAGCCGCGAGGCGAGCGCCGCGGCGCGCTCGCCGCAACCGACCAGGCCGCCGACGACCCGGATCATCTGCAGGATCTCGGCAACGCTCCGTTGATTGAAGACCGTGACCGCGTACCCGCGGCGAACGAGCTCGGCGGCGATGTCGGCCTGCAGGTCCGAGAATCCGAGAATCAGGTCCGGCTTGAGCGCCTCGATCTTGCTGAAGCGGGCGTTGAGGAAGGCCGACACGCGCGGCTTCTGCCGCGCCTCCGGCGGCCGGATGGTGTAGCCCGAGACGCCCACGACGCGGTCGCCCTGGCCGAGCAGGTAGAGCGTCTCGGTCGTTTCCTCCGTCAGGCAGACAATGCGGGAAGGGTAGGCGCTCATGACTCGACGAGGTCGCACCAGACAAACGGGTCGCGCGTGACGCGCTCTCCGGGTTCGAGCGCCAGCGCGCGGCGGAACATCGGCCCTGCGTATACGCACGTGTGGAACTCGCCGTTCTCGCCGCATGGGTCGATGGCCGCCGGCAGCTCGGCCAGCAAAGCGCGGTTCCACTCGCGCCCGACGAACGACGCGTCGAGGACGCGTGTGTCGACGCACGCCACGCGGGCGCGGAGCCCGGCCTCGATCATGCAATCCGCCAGCTCACGGGTCGGAATGCCCCAGATGGGAAAGAGCGGCGCCAGACCGGTGCCGGCCAGCCGCTCCTCCCGATAGCGGCGCACGTCCTCCAGGAACAGGTCGCCGAAGGCGACATGCGTGAAGCCGTCCGCCACCGCCGCAGCCACCGCGTCGCGCATCCGCGCCTCGTACACCTCGTTGGGACACGGGTGTGGAATCGGCACCACGCGGAGCGGCAGCCCTGCGGCCGCCGCCTGCGCGTCGAGCACGCCGCGCCTGACGGCGTGCATCGCCACGCGATCGACCGCTTCGTTCACGGTGGTGAGCAGGGCCGAGACGGCGCCGGGATGCGCCTGATTGAGCACGTGCAGCGCCCACGCGCTGTCCTTGCCCGAACTCCACGAGAGCAGGATCTTCATCGGAACGCTTCGGGGTGAATCGCCCGGGCAAATGCCTCGGTCGCCAGGCCAATGCGCGGTCCTGGAACCGTGAGGTAATCGCCATTCAGAAAGTGAATGCGCCCGTCCCGCACGGCCGGAATCGCCGAAAGCGCTCTCCAGGCCGCGCGCTCGCGGACGGCGTCGGCGCCGGCAATCATCCTGGTCTCGTGAATCTCGAGGATGACCTCCGGCATCCGCGTGAGCAGCGTCTCCGACGAGGGCTGTACCGACTCGCGCCGGATGTCGGCAAAGACGTTGGCGCCACCGGCTAGGTCGAGCATCTCGTGCAGGAACCCGACCCCGCCGCTGACGTACAGCTGGCGCAGCGTCTGCGGCTCGCGTCCGAAGACGAGCAGGACGCGCGGGCGGGGCCGTCCCCGCACGCGCGCACGGACCGCCTCGAGCTGCTGCCGGATTTCATTCGCCTTCCGCGCCGCCTCGGTTGTGCGTCCCGTGACCGCCCCGAGATCGCGCATCGCCTGGAACAGCGCGTCCAGGCCGCCATGGCGATAGCTGAAGGTACGAATGCCGGCCCGAGCGAGCTGCGCCTCGAGCGCGTCCTGCGATCCGTAGGTGAGGACGAGATCCGGGCGCAGCGCGAGGATCCGCTCCACGTCGGGATCCAGCAGGGCGCCGACGCGCGGCAGCGCCTTCGCCTCGGGCGGAAAGTCATCGTAGCTGCTGACCGCAGCCACCTGCGGGCCCGCGCCGATGGCGAAGAGCATCTCCGTCAGCGCCGGCACGAGCGAAACGATACGTGTGGCGGGTCGCGGTTGTGCTCGCGGCGCGAACCAGGTCGGGTTCGCGCGGGCGAGCGTGACCCCGGGGTCCCCATCGCGCGTGCGCGATGGGGTGGCGTCGCTCGCCCCACACGCCATCAGCGCGACGAGGACGATCAGGCCTTTCGCACGAGCAGCCACAGGAAGAATGGCCCTCCAATCATCGCGGTCACGATGCCGACCGGCACCTCGACCGGCGCCAGGATGGTGCGCGCGACCAGATCGCACCCGACGAGAAAGGCGGCGCCGAAGAGCGCCGACGCGGGGAGCACGACGCGATGATCGACGCCGGTCATCAGCCGGACCAGGTGCGGCACGACAATCCCGATGAAGCCGATCGGGCCGGCGAGCGCAACGGCCGCGCTGGTGGCGAGCGCCGCGCTGACGAACGCGAGCCGCTGCGTCCGCGCCACGTCGACGCCGCGCGTCGCCGCGATATCGGCGCCGACGCTGAGCAGGTTGAGCGACGACGGGAGCGCCGCGAACAGCGCGAACGCGACGACCATCAGCGGCAGGACGCCGACAACCGGGCCGAAGCCGCCGATGTCGAGGTCGCCCATCAGCCACCGGACGGTGCGGTACACCTCCGCGAAGTCGACCAGGTACTGCAAGAACATGATCACTGCCCAGCAAAACGCATTCAGCGTGACACCCGCGAGAAGCAGCACCGCGGTGGACATCGGGCGCCGCGGTCGGGTTCCCAGCGCATAAACGATGACGCCCACGACGAAGGCGCCGACGAGGCTCGCCAGCGGCACGGGCGTGAGCGGGCCAAGAGAGGCCCCTGTGGCGAATACGATCGCCAGCATGGCGCCAACGGCCGCGCCGCCGGAGATCCCGAGCGTAAACGGATCCGCAAGGGGATTGCGCAAGAGCGCCTGCATCACGACGCCGGTGGCGGCGAGCCCCCCGCCGACAAGTGCGCTGGCAGCGACCCTCGGCATGCGCGCGAGGAAAAAAATCTGCGCGTCGACGTTGTCCGCAAACGGGATCGACCGGTCGAACGCGCGCGACAGGCTGATCGGCGTGCTGCCGACGAGCGGCGCCACCAGGCACGCCAGCAGGGCGATCGCGCCGTAGCCGAGCAGCGTGAGCGTCAGCCGCAGCCGGATCGGCCGCGGCGCCGCCTCGACGCGCGCGACGGCAGAAGGGGAGACGGTCATCGCGCGCGTCCGATCGGCACCACGGTCAGGTGGCCCGAGCGCTCGTGGAAGCGGACGTCGGCGTCGACGTCGTACAGCTCGCGGATCATGCCGCCGTTCAACACGTGGGCCGTGGCCCCTTGCGCGAGCACGCGCCCCTCGCGCACGAGCACGAGCACGTGGCAGAGCGATGCCGCGAGGTTCAGGTCGTGGGTGGCGAGCACAATCGTGACCCCGCGCTCGCGGTTCAGGCGCGCCAGGAGCACGGCCACCTCGAGCTGGTAGGCGAGGTCGAGCGAGGCGGTCGGCTCATCCAGCAACAGCACGTCGGGCTGCTGCGCGAGCGCGCTGGCAATGATGACGCGCTGCTTTTCGCCGCCGCTGAGCGACATGTACGAGCGGCGGGCCAGGTGCGCGGTGCCGGTCGCCGCGAGCGCGTCGTACGCAATCGCCAGGTCGTCAGGGCCTTCGAGCCGGAACGCGCCGAGATGGGGATGGCGGCCCATCAGCACCATCTCCAGCACCGAATAGTCGAACGCCGGGTGCGTTTCCTGCGGCACCACCGCGATGTGCCGCGCGAGCTCGCGGCGCGGAATGCCGGCGGCCGCGCGGCCGTCGAAGAAGATCGTGCCCTGCTGCGGCCGCAGCACGCCGGCCATCAACTTCAGCAGCGTCGTCTTGCCGCAGCCGTTCGGGCCGAGCAGGCCGGCCAGCGAGCCGCGCCCGACGGCGAGCGAGACGTCACGCAGCGAAAACCCCTGAGACGGCAATCCTGCCTCGCCAGGGTCATAACTGAAGGAAATCTGCTGGAGCTGGAGGAACATCGTCTCCTCCCGGCGTCCATCGCGCCGGAGCTCGCTCGTTCTGGTCCGGCTGAAGCCGGACACTACGTACCCTTTCGTAGTGTCCGGCTTCAGCCGGACCGACGCGCGGGCAAAGGGACATGCGCCGGGGCAGGTTTCCTGACTCGCCCTTGCCGGTTGGTTAGTGGTTGGTGGTTCGTGGAACGAAAAATCTACCAACCACCAACCACGAACCGGCGGAGCTCACAGTGGCGGGACCGTGTGGGCTTCGCACCCACTTCCCCTGATCACCCGGCGGTGTCGGTTTGGTCACGGCAGTATAGCACGCTAGAATTTCAGGAGGTTTCGCGTGCATCCGCGAGTCGAGGCGGCGGGGCTGGCCGACATCGGCCGCACGCTCGAGGCGGGCGGCCGGCTCGAGCTGGCCGACGGCGTCCGTCTGTTCGAATGTCCCGACCTGCTGGCCGTCGGGTGGCTCGCGAACCGCGAGCGCGAGAAGCGACACGGCGCGCGCACCTACTTCAACTACAACCTGCGGCTCGAGCCGACGAATGTCTGCGTCGCCAGCTGCCTCTTCTGTTCGTTCGCGCGGCTGCAGCCGACCGACGCGGCGGCGTACACGATGTCGCTGGAGCATGCGTGGGACAAGCTCCGCCAGCGCGCGCACCAGCCGCTCACCGAAATCCACATCGTCAACGGCCTCAATCCCGACCTGCCGTTCAGCTACTACACGGAGCTGCTGCGCGGGTTCAAGCGCATCCGGCCCGGCATCCACCTGAAGTGCTTCACCGCCGTCGAGATCGCGTTTTTCTCCGATCTGTGCGGCATGACCGACGAGCAGGTCCTCCGCGAGCTGAGGGCGGCGGGGCTCGACTCGCTCCCCGGCGGCGGCGCGGAGATTTTCGCCGAGCGCGTCCGCCGCAAGATCTGCCACGACAAGTGCGACGCCGATCGGTACCTCGCGATCCACCGCATCGCCCATCGCCTCGGGATGAAGACCAACGTGACGATGCTCTACGGGCACATCGAGACGTACGAGGAGCGAGTCGACCACATGCTGCGGGCGCGCGCGCTGCAGGACGAAACGGACGGCTTTCAGGCATTCATCCCGCTGGCGTTCCATCCCGACAACAACCAGATGCGGAAGCTGCCGGCGCCGAGCGCCGCCGACACGCTGAAGGTGCACGCGGTGTCGCGACTCGTGCTCGACAACATTCCGCACGTCAAGGCGTTCTGGGTGGCCACCGGGGTCGAGGTGGCGCAGACGGCGCTCTGGTTCGGCGTGGACGATCTGGACGGCACCGTCCAGGAGGAGCGGATCTATCACATGGCCGGCTCACCGACGCCCGAAGGCCTGTCGATGGCGGAGCTGTCGCGGCTCGTGCGAGCCGCGGGGCGGGAGCCGTTCGAGCGCGACACCTTCTACAACATCAGACAAGCGGTAGCTGGGTAGCTGTTGGACCGAGCCACCTAACTACCCGGCAACCCAGCTACCCCGCTCTACCCAGCAACCCAGCTACCGGTATACTTAAGGCAGGTCCAAGCTCGCCCGGGCAACAGCCAAAAACGGGGGGTTTGGCCTTTTTCACGTCCCAAGATTGAGAAAAATTTCACAAAGTCGGGTGCCATGACGTCGATCATTCCGCTGCTGACCGAGTACGAAAAAGAGCACATTGGCGAGCGCCAGCCGCTGCCGGAGCGGTATCTCGGCCTCACAGACGAGGAGATGGACGTCCGCATCGCGGCCGCGCGCCGGACCCTTGGCAGCCGCCTCGTGATCCTCGGCCATCACTACCAGCGCGACGAAGTCATCAAGTTCGCCGACTACACGGGCGACTCGTTCCGCCTCGCACGCCACGTCGCCGCGCGTCCCGACGCCGACTACATCGTCTTCTGCGGCGTGCACTTCATGGCCGAGAGCGCCGACGTGCTCGCGGCGGAGCACCAGCAGGTGATTCTCCCGGACCTCGCCGCCGGCTGCTCCATGGCCGACATGGTCGCGCCGGATCAGCTTGAGCGCTGCTGGGAGGAGCTGACGGAAATGGAGGTTCCCGGCGTCGTGCCGATCACCTACATCAACTCCGCCGCCGCCATCAAGGCGTTCGTCGGCGAGCGGGGCGGCACCGTCTGCACCTCGTCGAATGCCGCCGCGGCGCTGCGCTGGGCGTTCTCGCGCGGCGAGAAGGTGCTCTTTGTGCCGGATCAGCACCTCGGCCGCAATACGGCGTACCGGATGGGGATTGCGCTCGACGAGATGGTGGTCTGGGATCCCGACGAGATCTTCGGCGGGGTCGATCCCGACCGGCTCGCGCGCGCGCGGATGATCCTCTGGAAGGGGCACTGTTCGGTGCATGCGCGCTTTTCCGTGGCGCAGATCGTGGCGGTGCGCCGGCAGCATCCCGGCGTGCGCGTCATCGTTCACCCGGAAGTGCCGTGGGAGGTCGCCCAGGCAGCCGACGACATGGGCAGCACGGAGTACATCATCAAGACGGTCACGAACAGCCCGGCGGGGTCGGTCTGGGCCGTGGGCACCGAGGTCCACCTCGTCAACAGGCTGGCGCAGTCGCTCGCGCCCGAGCGCACCGTGCTGTCGCTCGATCGGTTCGGCTGCCTCTGTTCCACCATGTTCCGCGTCTCCCCGAACCACCTGCTCTGGGTCCTGGAAGAGCTGGTCGAAGGACGCGTTCACAACGAAATCGTCGTCCCCGCCGACCAGAAGCACTGGACACGGGTGGCGCTCGATCGCATGTTGTCTATCCAGTAGCGACCGAGTACGATCGCCGCCACAACCCGGGGCCCCCACCGCGCGGTTTGTGCGCGGTGGGGTGGAACCCGGGGCCCCCACTGCGCGGTTTGTGCGCGGTGGGGTGGTGGCCTCCGAGGAGGATTCATGGCGCACGAACTCCCCAAGCTCCCGTACGATTTCGCGGCCCTCGAGCCGCACATCGACACGCAGACGATGCAGATTCATCACGGGAAGCATCACCAGGCGTACGTCAACAACCTGAACGCCGCGCTGGAGAAGTCTGCCGACCTGCAGTCGAAAAGCGTCGAGGATCTGTGCCGCGGCATCAACAGCGTGCCCGACGACATCCGCACCGCGGTGCGCAACAACGGCGGCGGCCACTTGAACCACGGCCGGTTCTGGACGTGGATGGCGCCGAACGCGGGCGGCCCGCCGACGGGGAAGATTGCCGACGCGATCACCGCGTCGTTCGGCAGCTTCGACGCCTTCAAGGATCAGTTCACGAAGGCCGCCATCGGCCGCTTCGGCAGCGGCTGGGCCTGGGTCGTCAAGGACGGCACCAAGCTCTCGATCACGAGCACGCCCAACCAGGACAACCCGCTCATGGAAGGCAAGACGCCGATTCTCGGGCTCGACGTCTGGGAGCACGCCTATTACCTGAAGTATCAGAACCGCCGCCCGGACTACATTGCGGCGTGGTGGAACGTCGTCAACTGGGCGGAAGTGAACAAGGCGCTCTAAATTTGAAACTCCCAACGCCCAACTCCCAAGACGACATTGGGAGTTGGAAATTGGGAGTTGGGAGTTGATCGCTGCCTACGTGAACTCCGCGATCAGTTTCTGCCGCTCGGCCCTGCCGACGCCCGCGGCCTGACGAACGAGCACGCCGGCCTGCAGGCCCGGGTCGTCGGTGTGCAGCGTCGGCCGCGGGTTCGGGTTGCGGTAGAAGAGCCCGATCGGGATCTTCTCGCCCCATTCGAGCGCCCGGTCCATCGCGGCGTGGAAGTCGGTCGAGTCGTGCGCGGTGTCTTCGAGCCGGTACACGCGCTTCCGGAACCAGTCATAGGTGTTGTGCTTGTTGAACGTCACGCAGGGGCTGAAGACGTCCACCAGCGCAAAACCCGGGTACCGGACGGCGTCGGCGTACAGTTTCTGCAGATGCTTCGGCTGGCCGCTGAAGCCGCGGGCGATATAGCCGCATCCGCTCGCAAGCGCCAGCGCGATCGGGTTCAGCATGCCTTCAAGGTTGCCGTGGGGCGTGGTCTTGGTGATCATCCCCGTCTCGCTCGTCGGCGACACCTGCCCGGTGGTGAGACCGTAGATCTCGTTGTTCATCACGATGTACGTGAGATCGATGTTGCGCCGCATCGCCTGGATGAAGTGGTTCAGGCCGATGCCGTAGCCGTCGCCGTCGCCGCCGGTGACGATGACCGTCATCTCGTGGTTGGAGAGCTTCGCGCCGGTGGCAAACGGAAGCGCCCGGCCGTGCAGGCTGTGGACGCCGTACGAGCGGAAGAACCCGGGCAGGTTCGACGAGCAACCGATCCCCGACACGACGAGGATCTCGTGCGGCTGGCGCCCCAGCTCGGCGCACGCGTGGAACAGGCCGTTCAGCACGCCGAAATCGCCGCAGCCCGGACACCAGTCGGGCGGCACCTCCGGCTTGAAGTCCTTCACATCGAGTACCGCGACTGCAGTCGCCATCGGATCGCTCCTTAAGTTGCCACCGAGGACGTGTGCGCCGTCGCCACCGCCCGGCCGGTCCAGTCGCCGGCCGTCCCCGTGGGATGCTCCGTCTGCCATCCCGGTTCGGTCGAGAGCACCTCGACCACCGCCGTGCCTCTCTCCAGGATCTCCCGCGCTCCCGCGACGACGTGCTTCGGCTCGAACGGCTCCCCGTCGTACTTGCGGATGTGGCCGTGCGCGGTGATGCCGGTTTCCGCGCGCAGGTGCCGGGCGAACTGCCCGCTCTGATTGTTCTCGACCACGATGATCTTGCGGCTCCGGCTGAGCGCGGCGGTGATCTCCGCCACGTGGAACGGCACGAGGAACTTGATTTGCAGATGGTTCGCGGAGATCCCTTCGCGGTTCAGGCGCTCGACCGCTTCGCTAATGACGCCCCACGTGGATCCCCAGCCCACCAGCGTGACGTCGGCATCAGCGGGTCCCACCAGCGTCGGCGCCGGCAGATGCTTCAGCACGTCGGCCATCTTGCGGCTGCGCTTGTCGGCCATCTTCTTCCGCCGCACCGTGTCGGTATACACGTCGCTGATGAGGACGCCGTCCTCGTCGTGCTCGTCGCTGGCGGCCACATGGAGGTACCCGGGCACGCCGGGGACCGCGCGGGGTGAAATACCCGACGGGGTGTCTTTGTACCGGAGGTACGGCTCGCGGGCGGCGCCGCGCCCGTCCGGCGAGGTGATGAGCTCGCCCCGATCGATCTCGAAGTCCACATCGAGCAGCGCGGGGTCGACCGTTTCGTTTCCTTCCCCCATCAACAGGTCCGACAGGATGATCACCGGGCACTGATACCGGTCGGCCACGTTGAAGGCGAGCGCCGGCATGGCGAAGCAGTCGGGCATGCTGAGCGGCGCCATGATGATGCGCGGGAAGTCGCCCTGGCTGGCGCCGAACGCCTGGTTGAGATCCGCCTGCTCCGTCTTGGTCGGGACGCCGGTCGACGGCCCGGCACGCTGCACGTTGACCACCACCACCGGCGTCTCGAGCATGCCCGAGAGGCCGACGGCCTCGGTCATCAGCGCAAAGCCGCCGCCGGAGGTCGCGCACAGGGCCCGCACGCCCATGTGGCTAGCGCCAATCGCCATGTTGATCACGGAGATTTCGTCTTCCACCTGCCGGACGCAGATGCCGAGCTCCTTCGCGTGCGCGGTGAGCCACTCCAGGATGTGCGTCGCAGGGCTCATCGGGTAGGCGCAATAGAACTTGCAGCCCGCGAACGCGGCGCCCATCGCCATCAGCTCGTTGCCGGTGACGAGCGCCCATCTCTGGCTGGTCGCGTGGAGCTGCTTCGCCAGCGGCGTGAAATGGGCCACCGCATAGTCGTACCCGGCCCGTGCCGCCTCGACGTTCGTCTTCACCACCTGCGGCTTCTTCGCAAACGTCGACTCGAGCACCGACTCGAGTCCCTTGAAGTCGAGGCCCATCAGGTGAATCACGGCGCCGACGGCGACCGTGTTCTGCATGACCGGCAGGTCCCGGTAGGCGGGCGTCAGGTCGGGGACAGGGAGCGGGCAGAGCTGCACGCCGGGCGGCGCCGCATACGCCGGCTGCAGCTTGGCGCTGTTGTAGAGCACGGCGCCGCCCGCCACGAGCTCCTGCAGGTGGCGGTCGAGCGTGTCCTGGTTGAGCGCGACGAGCGCATCGACCTGATCGCCGTGATTGAGCGGCTTCTTTGCGGAGATGCGCAGGCGCAGCCAGGAATGGCCGCCGCGAATGACCGACTGGTAGCTGTTGTAGGCATAGACGGCCTGGCCCTGCCGGGCCACGGAGAGCGCGAGCGTGTTGCCCGCCGAGGCAACACCGTCGCCTGCCGCACCGCCGATACCGACCACCACATCAGGCTCGTTCATGAGCATGCCTCCGGGCCGCTTGGATCGATGGCTTGAGGGGCAATCTTAGCCGAGGGAGGGCACCGCAGCAACCGCGGGCGAGGCGCGCGCGGCTGCTGCGTCCAAGGCTGAGTCGGTCAGTGCGTGGTAACCGCCGGCGCCGGGGCCGCCGCGGGTGCCGGCACGGGTGCCGGCACTCTCGGCTCGCCGGGCTTGTGCGCCGCCGGCACGGGCATCCGCTCCTTCAGCAGGAGCTCGGCGTGGGTGAAGAAGTGCTCTTTCGAGATCTTCCCCGCGTCAACGTCAGCCAGCAGCGACCGCTGCGCCTTGTACTCGCGGTTCTCGATGCCGGCCTTGCTCTGCAGCATGCGCCACGCCTTGCGGCGCTCCACGCAGAAGAGCACGAGCTGGCGCGAGATCGCGCGGTACTCCGCCGCGCCGTTCGCTCCCTGCATCCGGATGTAGACGCCGAAGTCGGGCACGTACGACCGGTGCTGCGGCCGCAGATACCGCCGGTAGACGACGTCCTGCTGGGTGATGCGGATGAGCATGCTCTCCAGCGGGATGAGCTTGTCGGCCTCTTCCTTCCGGATCTTCTTGAAGTGGTTGCGGAAGCGCGCCTCGGTCGCGCACCAGTGGGCCACGGTGTACCGGTACGGCTCGTTCGTCGCCTTGAACTTCGTCTCGTACCAGTCCATGTCGATCGAGGGGTTCCCCTTGACGTCGAGCGCCTCCTGGTACGTCTCGCCCAGGCGCGGGTTGAAGACGAACTCCGGCGCGCCGCGCGAGTCGCGCACGCGCTGCGCCTGGATGAGCGCCATGTCGTCCGGCACCCCGTGCTCCGGCTGGCAGGTGGTGAAGCACTGGAGGAACGCGGTGCCGCGGTACTCGAGACTGTCGAGGATCGCTCGATAGAGCTTGGGCGCATTCGCGATCGAGACCTGCGCCACGAACGGCGAGCCGTGCCCGGCCATGAACGTCTCGGCCACGGTTTTCTTCTCGTGGGTCT
Source organism: Acidobacteriota bacterium (assembly GCA_016192845.1). GTDB lineage: Bacteria > Acidobacteriota > Vicinamibacteria > Vicinamibacterales > UBA2999 > MELF01. Next base: position 9,979 of record JACPTI010000029.1, on the reverse strand, counting down.
TCCCCTGCGTGGCGGCGCCGAACACGTTCATGTCGTTGCCGCCGAGCATCGGCGTCGAGTCGGAGTTCTGGCCGCCGGTGTTCGAGTAGACCTGCGTGTCGAGCATCACGGCCTTCACGTTGGGCCGGTTCTGCAGGATGACCTTCGACACGTTCTGGTACCCGATGTCGCCCATGCCGCCGTCGCCGCCGACCACCCAGACCTTGGGGAGCTCGAGGATCTCCTGGTCGGTCATCAGTGCGTCGGAGAAGTGGGTGAACTCGTAGTATTCGCGCGACGTGATCACGTCCTTCTCGCGCTGCATCAGCGCATCGGAGAGCCGCTCCGGGATGACCGAGCGGCGGCCGTGGTCCATGATGAAGCTCTCGCCCATCAGCCAGCCGATCGTCATGCCATCCTGGAAGAGCGAGTTCATCCAGGGGTACGGGTGCGGGTTGTTGGGCGGCGTCGAGCCGTACACGGTGTTGCAGCCGGTGTGCGCCGCCATCGCCATCACCGACATGCCGTTGGCGAGCCGGCCGTCGATTGCCTGGAGGTGCTTGTGGTTGAACGCCTCCTGCCGCATCACCGCCGTGATCGCGTCGACGAGGTCGCGGTCGGCGATCGGGCCGCGGGCGGCGATGCGCGCCCTGGTGTCCTTCTCGTCCTCCCCGCCGAGCCCCATGATGAGATGCGCGACCACCTGCTTCAGCAGCTCGTACTCCTCCGGACTGCGCTCGCGCAGCGCGGCGAGCTTCGCCACGCCCTCCCGGTCGAGCTGGTCGGCCTTGGCCCGCAGCCGATCGGCCTTGCCGTGGTAGATGGGGCGCATGAGCGCCTCGGTGACGGCCGCCGCCGCGCGGAGGACGCTCTTCTCGCCGCAGCCGGCGCAGGCGCCGTCGCCCGACACCAGCGCGTCGTAGTTGCGCCGCACCATCAGCATGTTGCGGAGCGTCGCCGTCTTCGAGTCCTGCGGCCGCGAATCGTTGTACAGGCCCAGATACCTCGGCGGCGTGTCCGGGAGCAGGTTCAGGAAGGCGGTGCCGGTTTCGTGCTCGGCGTTGACATCCTCGGTTTCCTGCACCATCTTCAGCGCCTGGTGCTCGCCGCAGGCGGTGACGCAGGCCGCGCACCCCTTGCACAGGTCGGAGACGAAGATCGAGAAGACGCCGCCGCCGCCAGGCGTCCGCTTCTCGGCCGTCGCGAAGATCGCGTTCACCTTCTGGTACGCCATCGGAATGCGGCTGATGATCTGGAAGAATTGCTCCTTCGCCTCCGGCGCGACCAGTCCATCCACTTCCTGCGTCACCGACCGGACGATGTCGGGCAGCGGCCGTCCCTCCTTGCCTGCCAGCGACTCGCGCATGATCGCGCGCGTCCGCTTCTCGATTTCCGGAACGAGGCCGAGCAGCTTCTGCCGCTCGCCGGCGTCGCGGACGTAGTGGGCGACGGCCGTCCGGAGAATCGTCTCGAGATCCTGTGAACAGTTCGGGAGCGCCGTGTCCGGGCACACCGCGATGCACTCCATGCACTGCGTGCAGTTCTCGGGGATGTAGAGCGGCGTCTCCCGGCGCGCCACGTACTTCGATGCCGTGTCGCCGCTGGCGGCCGCCATGACTCCGAGCGCGGCCAGCGGCGTAGCCGGCTGGTTGTAGCCGAAGGTCGACCGGAACTCGGCGTCGAACGTCTCGATCCGGGCGAGCGGCGTCCGCGGCGGCTGGTCCTCCGGCGCCGCGTGCGAGCGGCAGCCGACGCCGCAGCCGTTCCCGTTGCCGCCGTCCGCGAAGACCGGCAGCAGCGCCTCGCCCCGCAGCGTCGACCGGTCGGGCGCCTCGAGCTCGCCGACGCGAATCTCGCGGACCAGCTCGAACCCCTTCGTCATGACCTCCATGTTGGATTTCACGACGGCGTCGCCGAGCCGGCCGAACTTCTTGACGTACTGCTTGTGGACGGCTTCGCGGAACTGTTCCTGGGTGATGCCGAACTCCTGGAGCACCGGCGAGACCGCGAAGAAGGCGCCGAGGAAGGCGTTCCCCTGCATGCGCAGCTGCAGGTCGGCCCGATCGGTCGCCTCGCGCGCGATCTTGAAGCCGGGCAGCATAAACACCCGGATCTTCTTCGTGATGATCTCCTGCCGGGCCCAGAGCGGCAGGCGCTCCCACGCGCGCTCGCCCTCTTCCTCCGACTCCCACACGAGGCAGCCCTCCTCGGACATGCCGTCGAGCGGGTTGGTGTGCGTGAAGGCCTTCGGATCGCAGCAGAGCACCACGTCGACGTGACGCAGGTCGCAGTTCACGCGGATCCGCTCCGGCGCGGCGATCAGGAAGTAGGACGTCGGCGCGCCCTTCTTCTCCGACCCGTACTTCGGGTTGGCGCTGACGTGGATGATCTCCTTCGGGTTGCCGAACTCGTCGACGACCTTGTCGCGCTCGTACAGCAGGTCGTTCAGGTCGCCGAGGATCGCGCCGAGGTTCTTGCCGGTGGTGATGGCGCCCCACCCGCCGATCGAGTGGAAGCGGACCGCAGTCGACCCCTCGGGCAGCAGCGATGGCGTGTCGTCCGACTTCACCTCGTACGGATGGTCGACGCCGAGGACCATGAACGAGACGCCGTCGGAGGCGCGCTTGCCGTCCCTGCGCGCGTGCATGCCGGTGGCGAACTCGTACGCGCCGATGATGTGTTCGGGCCGGAAGTCGCGCGAACCGAGCCCGTACACGCCGCCGAACAGCCGCGGCATCTGGTCCGCCGAGATCGCCGGCAGCCCCGCCTCGCGCTGCAGCGCCTTGTTGAGCGCGGTCCGGATGTCGCGCCCCATCGGGTTGTCGCCCGCCATCGGCTCGTCGGTGCGCTCGAGGATGATCACGTTCGTCTTGCCCGCGAGCGCCTTTACGACGGCCGCTTCCGGGAACGGCCGGAACACGTTGAGGTGGATCGATCCGACCGAGGCGCCGCGGGTCGCGCGCAGGTAGTCGACCGCCGCGTCGATGTTCTCCGCGGCCGACCCCAGCGAGACGAACACTGTCTCGGCGTCCTCCGTCTTGTACTGGCTGACGAGTCCGTAAAACCGGCCGGTCAGCCGTCCGAACTCCCGGTAGGCGTCCTCGAAGAAATCAAGGATCGGCTCGGCGAAGTTGTTCCGCCGGGCGACGACCCCCTGCATGTAATGCTCCTGGTTCTGCACCGGGCCCAGGAGGACGGGGTTCGTCAGGTCGATCATCTTCGGCACCCGCCGGCGCCGCGGCCCGAACAGGATGCGCTGGCTCTCGGTCGGGCAGTCGATGATGTCGTCCGGTGCGCCGAGATACTCGCGAATCAGCTCCGATTCGTGCTTGTAGAAGGTGCGCTCGAGGTGCGACGTGAGGAAGCCGTCCATCACGTTCATGCCCGGCGTCAGACTGAGCTCGGTGACGCGGCGCAGGACGAGCGCCTGGTCGGCCGCCTGCTGCGCGTCCTTGCCGAACACGATGATCCAGCCCGTATCGAGCGCGCCGTACACGTCGTCATGGCCGCAGTGGACGTTCAGCGCGTGCTTGGTGAGGGCCCGCGCCGCCACTTCCAGGACCATCGTCGAGCACTTGCCCGGCGCGTGGTAGTACTGCTCCACGCCGTAGACGACCCCCTGACCCGAGGTGTAGTTGACGACGCGTTTGCCGCAAACCGAGTGGGCGATGGCGCCACCTTGCGCCGCATGTTCGCCTTCGGCTTCGATCGCAATCGTGTTCTGGCCGAATACGTTCAGCTTCCCTTCGGCGTACGCCTGCTGGTACAGCTCGCCGCCCTCGGTCGACGGTGTGATGGGGTAAAAGACGCCCGCGTCCGCAATGCGGGCCTCCGTATGGTAGGAAACCAGCTGGTTACCGTTCGCGGTAACCCGAATCCCGGGATAACGAGGTCTTTCCTTCATTACACGACCTCCCCAAAAGGGCTCGGTGCGAAATTTTTCGCGAAAAGCGATGGAGCGCCACTCGGCGGCTCGGGAGCCTCATTTTAGCCCGAAAAGACCGTGGACGCCGGACCCAGGCCGTGTTATCTAGCCCGAAGGACCACCGTTTTTCGGGCCCGAGGGGAGAGAGCGCCGTGGCGCTGCTTGCGTGCCTTGCCGACGTGCTGAAACGGGAGCGGATGCCCTACGTCGTGTTCCGCCACCCCCCCGCCTACACGGCCCAGGAGACCGCCGCCGTTGCCGGTGCAGGCGCTCGTGCCGGCCTACTACCTCGTGGATCTCGAACGCCTGCGGCAGATCGCCGGCGCCGAAACGCTGCGCCTGGCGAGCGAAACGGAGATTGCGGCGCTCTACCCGGACTTCGAGGTCGGCGCCGTCCCGCCGTTCGGCACGCTGTACGGCCACCGCGTCTTTGTGGAGGAGTGCTTCGTCGGCGAGCCGGAAATGGTCTTCAACGCGGGCACGCACACCGAGTCGATCTGCATGCACTACGCGGATCTCGCCGAGATGATCAAGCCGATCGTCGGCGCCTTTGGCGTGCGACCCCGCGGCGCGCAGGCCTGAGAAGTCACAAATCACAAGTCACAAGTCACATGTCACAAACAAGGCGTGTTTGTGACTTGTGACTTGGGCTTTGTGACTTGTGACTTGTGCCTTGTGACTTGTGCCTTGATCAGCGCGTCGCCGGCACGCGCGGCACGTCCGGCAGCGCAAAGGCCATCAGATTCGTGCCGGCCGGCACCAGCACCTGCTGGCGGCCGTCGAGCATGTAAGTCATCGCCGACGTCCCGTGCAGCGCCGATCCCATCGGAAAGCGCCAGAGCAGCTTCCCGTTGCGCGAATCGAGCGCCAGGAAGTTCCCTTCCGCGTCGCCGCTGAAGATCAGCCCCGACGCCGTCGACAACAGTCCCGACGTCGACGGCGAGATGTACTCGAACTCCCATTTCCGCTCGCCGGTCGTCGGGTCGAGCGCCCGCAGCGCGCCGAAGGCGCGGAAGTCGGGACCCCTGGCGCGCTGGCCCGCGCCGCCGGTATACCGCTCGCCGGGCACGTACTCCTGCTTCCAGGCGTAGTAGGTGGCGCACACTTCGCGCGCGTTCACGAAGAAGAGCCGCTGCGCCGGGTCGTAGGAGGGCGGCCAGAAGTTGGTGGCGCCCGTGACGTCCGGGCAGGTGAGCGACCCCTGCTCGTCGGGTGTGTTGCCGGGGAGGAGGATGGGACGCCCGTCCGGGCCAATCTCCTTGGCCCACGTGGTCACCACGAACGGCTTGGCGACCAGGATCTGACCCGTCGCCCGGTCCAGCGTGTAGTAGAAGCCGTTGCGATTGGCGAACATCACCACCTTCCGCGGCTGCCCTCCAATCGTCAGGTCCGCGAGAACCGGCACCTCGGTGGCGTCCCAGTCGTGCAGGTCGTGCGGCGTGAACTGGTAGTGCCACCGCAGCTTCCCGGTGTCCACGTCGAGCGCGACGATCGAGTCGCTGTACAGGTTGTCGCCCTTGCGGCTGTCGCTGTGATAATCGGGCCCGGGGTTCCCAATCCCGTAGTAGACGAGGTTGAGCTCCGGATCGTAGGCGCCGGTCACCCACACGCTCGCGCCGCCGCGCTGCCACGAGTCGCCCGCCCACGTCTCGTTGCCGGGCTCGCCGGGTCCGGGAATCGTGTAGAAGCGCCACGCCCGCTTGCCGGTGTTCGCTTCGTACGCATCGATGAACCCGCGGATCCCGTACTCGCCGCCCGCCACGCCGACGATCACCTTGTCCTTGACGACGAGCGGCGCGATGGTCGAGGCGTAGCCCTGGCGGAAATCCTCCAGCGTGGCGTCCCAGACGACGGCGCCCGTCTTCATGTCGAGCGCGAGGAGGTGCGCGTCGAGCGTCGTCATGAAGAGCTTGTCGCCAAGGACGCCGAACCCCTTGTTTACGAGGCCGCAGCACGCCGTCAGCGATCCGGTGGGCGGCAGCTCGCGCTGGTAGCGCCAGATTTCGCGGCCCGTGCGCGCGTCGATCGCCCACGCTTTGCTGAGCGGTCCGGTCACGTACAGCACGTTGTCGCGCAGGAGCGGCGTCGTCTCGAAGCGGCCGAGCGTGTCGGTCTGGAAGATCCACTGGGGCACCAGCCGGTTCACGTTCTGCGGCGTGATCTGCGTCAGCGGGCTGTGCCGGTGGTTGTTGTAGCTGCCGCCGAAGACGAGCCAGCGCGACCCGTCGGGGCGCAGGCCCTCCTGCAGCTCCTGGTTGGAGACGAGCGGCGGCGCTCCCTGGGCGGCGAGCGAGGCGGCGAGCACCGCAGCGCCCAACGCGACGACAGCGAGACGAGCGACCGATCGATACATACGCATCTCCCCTATCGATTCTCGTTGGCGACCTGCGGCTCCTGACCCTGCAGCGCCGTGAGATAGGCCAGCAGATCGTCGAGCTCGGCGTCGCTCAGCTTGTCGGGGCCGAACGTCGGCATCGCCGAGATCTTGACGTTGGCCACACCGCGGAGGTCCTCCCGGAGGTATCCCTGAATCCGCTCGCGCGTGTCCATGATCTGCACCGAAAACAGATCCTCGTTCTTCTTCACGCCCTGAATCTGCTGCCCGCCCGGCGTGGTCAGGACGACCGGCTCGTAGCCGGTGCGGAAGTCGGCCACCGTGCCGCGGATCTGGCGCGCCATGTGCGCGCGCGTGCGCGCCACGCCGACGCGCGAGAGGTCGGGGCCGAGGCGCCCCCCGCGTCCGTTCACGAGGTGGCAGGCCAGGCAGTTGGTCGCAAACACCCGTTCGCCCGCCGTGCTGTCGCCGCGCGGCGTGTCGGTCACCGGCGTCGCCATGGTCTTCAGGTAGGCGAGGATTCGCCAGATGTCCATGTCGGACGTGCGGGGCAGGGGAAACGCCGGCATCTCGGTGTTCGGCACGCCGTGGCGGATCGTCCGGAACAGCGCGTCGTCGGTGCGCCCCCGGGCCCAGACCTGCGTGATGTCGGGTCCGCGGATGCCGCGGGCATCCATGCCGTGGCAGTCGGCACAGCGCACGCGGTAGGCGCCCATGCCGGCTTTGATCGCCTCTGGATCGCCCTCAAGCGGATTCTTGCTCGGCAGATCCGCGGGAATTCGAAGGTACAGCTCCTGCTGCTGCTGTTGCGCGGCCGCGTGGGCGGCGCTCAGGAGCATGACGGACAGCGCCAAATAGGTCCATCTCATGGCCGTTTCCTTGCTGTGAGCACCCATCGCGCAGGCCGGGGTCCCCGCGCGCACGCCTGCGCGGCGGGGTGGAGGCGCGATGGGGGCCCCGCTCGCACCCCACGGCGCACGCGCCGTGGGGACCCCGCTGCGGCGCGGATTATAGCCCTAAACAAGTCACAAGTCAGAAGTCACAAGTCACAAGGCACAAATCACAAGTCAGAAGTCACAAGTCGCAAATGATCACGTCCGTTGTGACTTGTGATTTGTGCCTTGTGACTTCCGCGCGCGAGGGTCGTGCTCGCGGAGCGTCGGCCGCGGCCGCGGCGGCTCGCCGTCGACGAGCGCCGGGAAGAGCGGCTGCAGTTCACCGTCGGCAGCCCGGTGCACGAGGCCGCGGCTGCGGACGTGCGCCGACTCGACCGCCTGCGCCAGCTCCAGCACCGGTGCAAAGCAGCAGTCGGCCGGCCCGAAGCGCCGCTCGCACTCCTCGAGCGTCAATTGACGGAACATCGACGTCAGCTCCGCAATCAACGTGCGTTGCGGCAACGGCTCGCCCTGCTGTGCCTCCCAGTCGGGCCGGCCCGCGGCTGCGCAGAATGCCCGCCAGAACTTCGCCTCGAGTGCGGCCAGCGTCACGCGCCGGCCGTCCGACGTCTCGTACACGTGGTAGCAGGCCGCGCCGCCGTTCAGCAGCCCCTCGCCGGGCGGCGCCGCCGCGCCCGCCGCGCCGAGCGCGGCGAGCGGCAGGATCTGGAGCGGCATGACGGCGTCGACGAGCGCGAGATCGAGGTGGCATCCCCGGCCGGCCCGGGCTCGCCCGTGCAGCGCGCCGACGATCGCGAGTGCCGCGAAAAGCCCGCCCGCGCAATCGGCGAGCGGCGTATCGGTGAGACTCCCGCCGGGGCCGACCGGTGGGAGCGCTCCGGCCAGCGAAACGTAGTTCAAATCGTGCGCGGCGCGGGCTGCCATGGGCCCGGTGCAGCCGAAGCCGTTCAACGAGCAGTAGATCAGCCGCGGATTGATCTCCTGCAGCCCGTCGTAGCCGACGCCGAGCCGCGCCATCACATCGGGGCGGAACGATTCGATGAGGACGTCGGTGGTCTTCACGAGATCCAGAAAAGCGGCGCGGCCCTCCGGATGCTTCAGATCGATCGTTCGCGTCGTCTTGCCGGCGTTGACGGACGTGAAATAGGCGGACCGGCCGTCGGCGCGCCGCGGACCCATGTCGCGCATGCCGTCGCCCTCCGGCGCCTCGATTTTGAGCACCTCCGCGCCCATGTCGGCGAGCAGCAGCGCAGCGAGCGGTCCGGGAAGATGGCGCGTGAGATCGAGCACGCGCACGCCGCGGAGGAAGCCGTTGAGCCGGGACATCCTATTTCCGCAGCTCGTCCTCGATGATCTGCTGAAAGCTCGAAAACGGATGGGCGCCGACGAGCGCGCGCCCGTTGATAAAGAAGACGGGCGTGCCGTTCATGCCGATGTCGGCGCCGTCCTTGTAATCCTTCTGCACCTCCGCCTTGTAGCGCTCGGAGTCGAGGCACTCGTTGAAGGCGGCGGGCTCCAGCCCGATCTCGGCGGCCCAGCGCTTCACGTCGGCCACCCGGTAGCGGACCACGTCGCGGCCGCGGCGGTCCTGCTCGCGAAACGCCTTGTCATGGAACTCCCAGTACTTCCCCTGGTCGTCGGCGCACTCGGCGGCCATCGCCGTCATCATCGCCTCGGGATGCACGTCCTGTGCGAAGTCCCGGAACACGATGCGGACCCGGCCGGTGTCGACGTACTCCTTCTTGGTCCGCGGCAGCGTCTCCCGCCAGAAGGCGCGGCAGAACGGGCACTGGAAGTCGCCGAACTCGATGATCGTCACCTTCGCGTCCGGCTTCCCGAGCTGCGGGTCGTCGTCGATGCCGATGAACTTGGCCTGCGCCGACGCTGACGCCGGCACCAGGAGAGTGAGAAGTGCGGTCATCAAGAGCGCCATAAGTCCCTCACGTACCATAAATCCCTCACGTACGTAGTGTCCGGCTTCAGCCGGACCGGTACGTAGTGTCCGGCTTCAGCCGGACCGGTACGTAGTGTCCGGCTTCAGCCGGACCCGGGGCTTCACCACGACAGCGAGCCCGCGGCCCGCCGGCTGAGATGCTGAAAGTACACGACCGTGCCGACATTGACGAGGGACCAGAGGAGGCGGCTCCCGAGCTCGATCGGCACCAGCGGATTGTAGAGCACCGCGACCCCGGCGAGCACCCACTTCTCGCCGTCGCGGATGCCAGCCGGCCGCGTCAGCAGGTAGAAGCTCAGGCCGCAGAAGAAGAGCCGCAGCAGCATGTAGTAGCCGTACGGCATCGGCAGGAGCCCGAGGGCGACCGCAATCCACGCGATCGTGATCACGCCGGGACGACGGTGACGCGGCCAGCGCATGTGGCTCCCTCCGGGTGCGACGCATTATACGGGCGCGGGGTGTTCAGAATTCCACCCCAACGCGCGAAGTCCGCGCGTTGGGGGCCCCGGATTGCCGCGCGTGTCGCCCCTGGAGGTGGCAGAAACTGCGGACCTGGATCGGCCCAACGGCGATTTCCTTCGGAATTCGCGCAGGCACGTTCCTCGCTCCAGCTGGCGGCAGGAGGGACGATGATACGATTCAAATCCGACAGCGCGCCGCCCTCGGAGACACCCTCCGTGAGCTGGCGAATTTCGCGGCAGCGGCGCATGAATCCCACCCACTGGCCGTCCGGCGACAGAAACACCGCGTAAGCCCCCGCGCAAGAATAAGGTCAGCTTTTCGAGCTCTGCTCCCTCGGATGGATCGTGTAGTTCCGGAGGGGCTGAGTCGGGTGCCGACGCACGTCGAGCGTGGCCATCAGGCGATCGGAGATCTTTGCGCCCTTGGGG
>JACPTI010000028.1 GCA_016192845.1 Acidobacteriota bacterium | reverse complement strand
CGGCTTTCAGCCGGTTAGCTTTTAGCTGGTCCGATCTGATCGGCGGCTTCGGGCCGGCGAGCACGTGGGCATAGTGGGGACCACGATTGCTACTATGAACAAACTGCCGCTCGCAGGCGGCGCGGTTTGCGACTTTCAGTCGCGCGCGGAGTCTACCGCCTTTCAGGCGGTAGTCGTTCAACGCGGCGCGCGCGGAGCGCGCCAAGCAGATACTGCCAACCAGCCAAAGGCGAGGCTCCGCAAGCATCGGGATATCAAGCGCGAGCCTTTGGCTGGTTCTGGTGGCGCTGCTGGCGGCCTCCGGGCCGGCGGCAGCGCACCATTCGTTTGCGAGCGAGTTCGACGAGAAGAACTGCGGGGAATTCACCGGGACGCTGGCCGGAGTGGACTGGCAGAACCCGCACGCGTACTTCTTCATCGATTCGAAGAACGCGAAGGGCGAACCGGCGAAGCTGACGTTTCAGACCTCGTCGCTCGCGAACATGATCCGCGGCGGCACCCCGCGCGCGTATTTCATGACGAACATGGGGAAGGCCGTCACGGTCCGGGGCTGTGCGTCGCTCAACGGCACCGACCACCGGTATGCCGCATCCTGGATCCGCGTCGAGGACGGACCGCTCCACCGCGTCGGGCAGGACGTCGAGAAGATCTTCGGCTCGAACAACTAGCGGGGCCCCCAACGCGGGGTCCCCATCGCGCCCCGCGCGATGGGGTACCGTCGCGCGGACTTTGCGCGTTGGGGTGCTCCTGGCGAGGTTCCGATGAGATCACGAGTCGAGCTGATGGTCCTTGTTGCCGCGGTCGCCCTCGCGTCGGCCGTCGCGGCGGCGCAGAATCCTGCGGCGCCGCCCAAGCCGGCCCAGAAACCGCTGGTTGACGCCATCGGCGTGACCGATCCGGGTCCGCTCCCGCCGGGCGGACCCGCGCCGCGGATGGCCGACGGCAAACCCGATCTGTCGGGCATCTGGTTCTCGGGCGTCATCGGCCGCCCGAGCGCCTGGAGCCGGACGCGCCCGGAACGGGTGCCGGAGGATCCGGTGCCGTTCCGGCCGGAGGCGGCGGCGAAGATCAAAAGCCTGACGCGAGCCCAGCTGCAGGCGCTCGACCCGACCGTGAACTGTCTGCCGCGGGGTGTCCCGGGGATGTTCACCATGAACCCGCACCCCTTCGAGCTGATCACGTTTCCGGGCGTGTTCGTCCAGCTGGTAGAAGCCGGCAATCAGTGGCGCAAGGTCAGCACCGACAAGCGGCCGCACCCGGAGTATCCCGATCCGCTCGCAGCGCGGCCGATGAGTACCACGGGCCACATCCGGCGGGGCCCCCAGCGCGCAGGCCTGCGCGCTGGGGTGCCAGTCACAGAGACGCCGAGGCCTTTCTTGAAGGTATTGCTCTGTGCCTCTGTGTCTCTGTGGCTCGGGGGAGCAGGGGCCGCACAGGAGCGTCAGACGCCTCCCCCGCCTCGCGGTGTCGCGGTCCCCGCGATCCCCGGCGTTATCGCGCCCGGCACCACCGTGGATCTGGTCAATGGCAGCTTCCGGCGCACCGAAGGTCCAGTGGGCATGCCGGACGGCAGTCTGCTCTTCACGGAGGCGGACCGGATCATCCGCATCGACGCGGCGGGACGCGTCTCGACGTTCGTCGAGCGCTCGAACGGGTCGAACGGCCTCGGTTTCGATCCCAGGGGACGTCTGATCTCGGTCCAGCGGGCGCCGGGCAACGAGAAGGTCGGGATTCTGCATCCGCCAGGCAGCGAAGCGACGCTGGCGGACAGCTACGACGGCAGGCCGTTCAACCGCCTCAACGATCTCGTCGTGTCGAGACAGGGCGGCATCTACCTCACCGACCTCGACGGCGTGTACTACCTGCCGCCTGCCCCGAACGGGGCCAAAGGGCCCGGCGGGCGCGTCACCAAAGTCGTCGACGACATTCCCAACCCGAACGGCGTGATCCTCAGCCCGGACGAGCGCGTGTTGTACGCCAACGACAAGGACGGCGAGTACCTGTTGGCGTTCGACGTGGCGGGCGACGGCACGCTGCGCAACCGCCGCAACTTTGCCCGCTACAAGAGCGTGCGCGTTCCCGGCCACAAGGATCCGCTGATCGCGGAGGACAACGGCGCCGACGGCCTGGCCGTCGACAATGACGGCCGGCTGTACGTCGCCACCAATCTCGGCGTGGAGATCTTCAGCCCGCGCGGCGAGCACCTTGGCGTGCTCCCGGTCGTCTGGGGCGGCGAGCGCTTCACCCTTCGCAAGCCGCAGAACGTGGCCTTCGCAGGCCCCGACCGGAAGACGCTCTACATCGTCGGCGCGGGCGCCGTGTACAAGGTGCGCACGCTCGCGCAGGGGATTTCCACGCGGGCCAAGTAGGGCGGACGAACTCACGTTGGACCGCTCAACTACGGCTCGCCATTCTTAATCGATTTTGATTGACTTGAAATCGACCGGAGTTCGAGTGAGGCCGCCGCTCATTTCATCGTGTGTCGTCGTCGCTGTGCTGGTCGGACCTGCGGCTGCGATGATGGGCCAAGAGTCTCCGCAGGACTATCCGCAATGGCGCGGCCACGATCGGGACGGCGCAGCCAGCGCGTTCTCGAAACCGGATTCATGGCCCGACACTCTGAGGCTCAGGTGGAAGGTCGAAGTCGGAGAGGGTTACGCGACGCCTATTGTGATAGGCAGTACCGTCTACGCCTTTACCCGCCGCGACGGTAAAGAGGGGATCACCGCACTCGACGCGGAAACCGGCGAAACGGTCTGGCGCACAGATTATCCGGTCTCATACGAGCCGTATGAGGGAGCTGTAGACCACGGCGAGGGTCCCAAGGCGACACCGCTATTCCACCACGGGAAGCTGTACACACTTGGGATCAGCGGGACCATCTCGTCCTTCGAGGCGCTCGGCGGAACACTCGTGTGGCAGAAACCTGCGCCACCAGTCACTAAAGGGCCGAGGCCGTCTGACCTCGCGCTGAGCCGTCGCGCCCTGCCATGAACCCACGCCTCTCGGCACTCCTCGACGAGTTGTACGCCGACGGAGTCGCTCACGATGCGGCGCAGCCCGACCGACTTCTCAAGCGCCGCAATCTCGAGCCCGCCACGGCCGAATTGTTGAGCCTGATTGTGCGGATCGCTGGCGCCCGCCAGGTGGTCGAGGTCGGTACGGGCAACGGCTTCTCCACGCTCTGGCTCGCCGACGCGGTCGGCGACACGGACGGGCAGGTGGTGAGCATCGACACCGCTCCGCACAAAGAGGCGCGTGCGAATCTGGCCCGCGCCGACGCGGCACAGCCGGGACTGGCCGCGCGCGTCGAGTTCCGGCAGGAAGACGGCGGCAGCTATCTCGCGCGCCTTGCCGGCGGCAGCATCGACCTCCTCTTCCTCGACGCGGAGCGGGTCGAGTATCCGAGGTGGTGGCCGCATCCCGCCCGTGTACTGCGTCCGGGCGGCATACTGGCGATCGACAATGTGCTGTCGCACGCAGACGAGGTCGCGCCATTCCTGGGGCTGGTATCTCGTGAACCGGCGTTCGTCAGCGCCACAATTGCCGTGGGCAAGGGCCTGCACCTGGCGTGGCGCCGCGGCGGTGCTCAGAATTCATGATGACGAACGAGACGCGCATCAGTCGCGGTCTTTGGCGTGAAAGCGCGAGTATTCTTCGAGGTACGTGAGCGACTGCGTGGAGGTCATGCGATCGAAGAAGAGCACGCCGTCGAGATGATCGGTTTCATGCTGCGCCACGCGGGCGGGAAAATCCCTGAGCCGCAGCTGCACCGCGCGTCCGTCCCGATCGAGCGCCTTCAGCGTGATGTCGGTGAAGCGCGGGACCAGCCCGCGGATGTTGGGAATGCTGAGGCATCCCTCCCACCCTTCTCCCTTCGTGGTGGTGTTCGGCACGATCTCGGGATTGATGACGACGATGGCGCGCGTCGAGGCGTCGGGCTCTTCCTCCAGCAGTGCGACGAAAAGCCGGATGCTCTCGTGCACCTGCGGCGCCGCCAGCCCCACGCCGCTGTACTCGTGCATCGTGTCGATCAAGTCGTCGATGAGCTTTTGAACGGCGGGCGACAGCAGCTCGGACTTCTCGAGAGGGCGGCCGCGCTGCCGGAGCACCGGATGCCCCATGCGCGCGACTTTCAGTATCGACATGATCGAGAATTATAGGCCTGCGGATATGCAGTTCCGGTTCTGTCCCGTGTGCGGCGGCACGCTCGAGTCGCGTCTGCTGAAGAACGGCGATCCGCCCCGGCTCGTCTGCGCCGCCTGCGGCTTCGTGTTCTACCTCGACCCGAAGCTTGCGGTCGGCACCATCATCACCACGGAGCGCAACCAGGTCGTGCTGGTGAAGCGCGCGATCGATCCGGGCTACGGCAAGTGGGTGTTCCCGGGCGGGTACGTCGATCGCGGCGAGGAGATTCGCGCGGCGGCGGTGCGCGAGGCGCGCGAGGAAACCGGCCTTGACGTCCGCATCGACCGCCTCGTGAATATCTACTCGTACCCCGGACGCGTACCGGTCATCGTCGTCTATGCGGCGACGGCAATCGGCGGCTGTCTGGGGTGCGACGACGAAGTCCTCGAAGTGCGCCTTTTCGAGCCCCAGGCGATTCCGTGGGACGAGCTGGCGTTCCGCAGCACGCAGGAGGCGCTGCGGGAATTTCTCGGCGGACCTACGCCACCGTAATCTCCTTCGTCAGGTAGACGTTCTGGATCGCGTTCAGGAGCGCGACCCCCTCCTTGAGCGGCCGCTGGAACGCCTTGCGGCCGGAGATGAGGCCCATGCCGCCCGCCCGCTTGTTGATGACGGCGGTCTTCACCGCCTCCTTCATGTCGCTCTCCCCGGCCGACGCGCCGCCCGAGTTGATCAGGCCGGCGCGACCCATGTAGCAGTTGGCCACCTGGTAGCGCGTCATGTCGATCGGGTTGTCGGAGGTGAGCTCGGAATACACCTTCTTGTGCGTCTTGCCGAAATTGAGCGCGTCGAACCCGCTGCGACTGGTCTCGGGCAGCTTCTGCTTGATGATGTCCGCTTCGATGGTGACGCCGAGGTGGTTCGCCTGGCCCGTGAGGTCGGCCGCCAGGTGATAATCCGCTTCCTTCGTCTTGAACGCCGGGTTCCGCAGGTAGCACCAGAGCACCGTGAACATTCCGAGCTCGTGCGCCTGCTGGAACATCTCCGTGATTTCCTGGAGCTGGCGCTTCGATTCGGCCGAGCCGAAATAAATCGTCGCGCCGACGCCCGCCGCGCCCATGTCGAACGCCTGCCTGACGCTCGCGAACCGGATCTGGTCGTACGAGTTCGGATACGAGATGAACTCGTTGTGATTGAACTTCAGGATGAACGGAATCTTGTGCGCGTAGCGCCGCGCGCTCGCGCCGAGCACGCCGAGCGTCGAGGCGACGGCGTTGCACCCGCCCTCGATCGCCAGCTTGACGATGTTCTCCGGGTCGAAATACGCCGGGTTCGGCGCGAAGGAGGCGCCGGCGGAATGCTCGATCCCCTGATCGACGGGCAGAATCGACACATACCCGGTGCCGGCGAGCCGGCCGCTGCTGAAGAGCCGCTGCAGGCTGGTCAGCACGCGCGGCGGCCGGTCCGACAGCGCCAACACGCGGTCCACGAAATCGGGGCCGGGCAGGTGGAGGCTGTCTTTGGAGATCGTCTTGCACTCGTGCCGGAGGAGACCGGCATCTTCGGCAAGGATGGCTTCGATCCGGGCGAGCGCGGACGCGCTGCGATCGATCTCGGTTACTGTGGCCATGTTCGCCTCCGGTCCGGCTGAAGCCGGACACTACGTACGTCGTACAATCCCAGATCCTACCACCGGGAATTCGAAATCTTCCACGACCGCGTCGCGAACGGCGCCCTCGACGAGATCCTCGATCGGCAGTGCGGTCTCGGCGGCCTCGATCTGCGGCAGCCGCGCGCGCGTCTGGGGGTGGCGCGGCGTGAACAGCGTGCAGCAGTCCTGATCCGGAATGATGGAAATCGGGTACGTGCCGATGCGGGCCGCCTCAGCCGTGATCTCGTCCTTGTCCATGCCGATGAGCGGCCTGAACACCGGCAGCGACGCCACGCGGCCGATCACCGCGAGGTTTTCCAGCGTCTGCGACGCCACCTGGCCGACCACCTCGCCGGTCACCAGCGCCTGCGCGCCGGCGGCCCGGGCGATCCGCTCCGCAATCCGCAGCATCAGCCGCCGGTAGACGACGACGCGCATCGGCCCGGGGACGGCGAGCACCACCTGCTGCTGGATCTCGCCGAAGGCGACCACATACAGGCGCGACCGCCGCTGCCAGGTCGTCAGCAGCGCTACCAGCTCGCGCGCTTTCTCCTGCGAGGCGCGCGACAGGATGGGGTAGCTGTGGAAATGCACGAACGTCACCACGCAGCCGCGCTTCATCATCCGGTGCGCCGCGACCGGTGAATCGATGCCGCCCGAGAGCAGGCAGACCACCTTGCCTGCCGTGCCGGTCGGCAGCCCGCCGGGCCCTCGCTCCTTGCCGAAGGAGTAGAACGCTTCGTCCGAGAGCAGCTCAATGTGGATCGCGAGCTCGGCATGCTCGAGATCCACCTTCCAGCCGCGCGCCGACTTGATGCGGCCGCCCACCTCGCGCTCGATCTGCGGCGAGGTCATGGGAAACCGCTTGTCCGCCCGGCGGACCGACACGCGAAAGCTGCCGCAGGTGCGCCCCTCGAGGTCGCGGAGGATGGCGGCGGTGAGCGCGTCGAGGTCGAGCGCCGTGCGCGCCGCGTACGAGAAATTGGCGACGCCGAACGTCCGCCGGATACGCTCGCCCACCGCTTCGCGCGTGGCGTTCGGCCCCAGCACGACCTCGATCCGCCCCATGAGGGGCCGCACCGCCCGGACGTCGAGGTCCGCGAGCGCGTGGCGCAGGTTGCGGACGAGCCGTCCGAGGAACCAGGGCGGCGCGCCGGCGCGGCGGTTCACGACGCGCGCCATCACGAAGAGGAGATCGGACAGACGGTTCAGGTAGACGATCAGGATCGGCTCCACCGCGTCGGCGCCGAGACCGACGACGCGCCGCTCGGCCCGGCGGCAGACGGTGCGCGCCAGGTGCAGCAGGGCGCCCGCCGGACAGCCGCCCGGCAGAATGAACCGCCGCAGCGGCGGCAGCTCGCCCTCGAAGTCGTCGATGACCTGCTCCAGCCATTCGACGTCGGCCTCCGTCACCGCGGCCTTCGTCACGCGGCCGGCGATCCGCGACGAGGGATCCGCCAGTCGCGCGCCGAGCGCGAACAGCTCCTTCTGAATCCCTTCGAGCGCCGCGTTGACGTCGGGGCCGACCCCGGCCGCTCGGACAGCGCCGAGGCAGGCGTTCAGCTCGTCCACCTCGCCGTACGCCTCGACGCGCGGATCGGCCTTCGACACGCGCGTGTTGTCGAAGAGCGACGTTTCACCGCGGTCGCCGGTCTTCGTGTAGATCTTCACCCTTCGAGCATCTCAGGGTGCCCCGAGTGGAATCGAGCGGGGCCCCCAACGCGCGGTTTTTGCGCGTTGGGGTGCCTCGAGGGGCACCCGTGAAATTATAGGTGCGGATGTCGGCTCATTCCCTGCCGGACCCGGCCGTCCGGCGGCGCTTCCGTCGGGCGCTGCTCGCGTGGTACCGCGCGCACGGCCGCGATCTCCCGTGGCGCCGGACGTCCGACCCGTACCACATTCTCGTCTCCGAAGTCATGCTGCAGCAGACGCAGGTCGACCGCGTGCTGCCCAAGTACCACGAGTGGCTGAAGAAATACCCGTCGCTCGGCGCGCTGGCGTCGGCGCCTGAATCCGACGTCGCCGGCACGTGGCGCCCGCTCGGGTACAACATCAGGCCGCGCCGGCTGCACACGATCGCGCGCGAGGCGGTCGAGCGCTACGGCGGCCGCCTGCCGTCCGACCCGGAGACGCTGCTCTCGTTCAAGGGCATCGGCGCGTACACGGCAGGCGCCATCCGGAGCTTTGCGTTCGGCCAGCGCGCGGCTATTCTCGACACCAACGTCGCCCGGGTGCTCTTCCGCGTGTTCGTCGGCCGCGGCGACGCCAAGGCGCACGCGACGCGCAGGCACCTCTGGGCCGTCTCCGAGGCCCTGGTGCCGCGCAAGCGCGTCTTCGATTTCAATCAGGCGCTGATGGACCTCGGCGCGATGGTATGCGTCGCCCGCAAACCGAGGTGCCTCGTGTGCCCGATGAAGAATCTGTGCCGCACGTACGACCCGCGACGGGGTGAATGAACGCTGCATGCAATGTTGGGCTGCAGCTGAGCTTCGTACCGCCCCGCCGTGTGCGCCGCGCGGCTTCTGCACGATAATCCCGCCATGCGCGTGCTGTACATTTCCGGCTATGCGAACGAGACGCTCGCGGTCCACGGCCGGTTCCTCCGTGGAGCGCCGCTGCTGCAGAAACCGTTCACGCTCGCCCAGCTCGCCGAGCGCGTCCGGGCGGTACTCGAAGCTCGCGCCGACACCGTGTGACTGTCGTCGTCGCTGCCGTCATCGAGGAGGACCACCACATTCTCGTGACGCGCCGGCAGCCGGGCGTGCATCTGGCCGGCATGTGGGAGTTTCCGGGCGGGAAGATCGACCCCGAGGAGAGCCACAGCGCGGCGCTCAGGCGCGAGCTGCGCGAGGAGCTCGGAGTCGATGCCGACGTCGGGGAGCTGGTGTACGAGACCACCCACGCGTATCCGGACGTCACCGTGGAACTCTATTTCTATCGCTGCCGGCTGATCGGCCATCCGCGCCCGCTGCTCGGGCAGGAGATGCGCTGGGTCCCGCGCGCGGAACTGCCGACGCTCGGGTTTCCGCCGGCCGACAAGGAGCTCATCGACCGTCTGGTGCAATCCGGGTAGGCGGACCGGAAGAGGCGCTACGCCAACGGGAATCGGCTGACCGCTGCCGCGATTCGACCTGCAGGGCCTTCGATCTCCACGTGCGTTCCGGGCTCGGTGAAATCGCGGTGCACGTAGCCCATCGCGATCGAGCCGAGCCGCGGCGAGTGCGCGGCGCTCGTCACGGCGCCGACCTCGCGGCCGGCGGCAAGGATTTTCGAGCCGCGCGACGGCGTGTCGCCATCACCGATACGCAGGCCGACGAGCTTCCGCGCGACGCGGCCGTGGCCGCGGTGCAGGACGCGGATGATCACCTCCTGCCCCACGTAGCACCCCTTCGTGAACGAGATGGCGCGGTCCTCGATTCCCGCCTCGAGCGGAATCGTGTCGTCCGTCATGTCGACTCCGAACACCGGGTAGCCGGCTTCGACGCGTGCAGCCTCGACTGCCGCGGGATCGGCGGCCACGGCGCCGGCCGCCTCGAGGGCGCCGTGAAGATCGCCGGCGCGCGCCGATTCGACGTAGATGCAGAAACCGGGGACGCCGAGCTGATCGACGCGCGCCACGGTCGCGGCGGTCTCGTCAAGGTGCATCGGGGCGTGCTGATACGCGGGCCACGAAGCAAGCCCCGCCGCACCCCGCAACACGCGCTCGACCGTTGCGGCTGCCGCCGGACCGTGGATCCAGACCGGCGCCAGCGTGGCCGAGAGGTCGGTCACCTGCACGTCTTCGCTGAACAGAAACTGGTCGAGCCGCTGCATCGTGGCGGCGGCGAGCTGGGCCGGCACGTCGAGCAGGATCATCTCGCCGTCCTCGAACACGTGCAGGTCCGTTATCATCCGCCCCTGCGGCGTGAGCCAGGCGGCGTAGCAGCCGCGGCCCGCCGTGAGCGCCTGCACGTCGTTGGTCAACAGGCCGTGCAGGAAGCTGGCCCGGTCGCGGCCGCCGACGCCCAGCGGCGCCCTGGGCGCAACGGCGCCGATGGCGGCGTGTTCCCGGAGGGCGCGATATGATTCGATCAATGCCTGGTCGCTATTGTATCTGGGCGATTTGGCTGCTCCTGGCGGTGCCGCTGGCCGCCGCGTCTCCGCCAGCCGTACGTAGTGTCCGGCTTCAGCCGGCCCTCCGTAGTGTCCGGCTTCAGCCGGACCTGGCCGCACAGCAGGCGCCCACCTCGACTACACGCGCGTACACGGTCTTCGTGAGCGGCGCCGTCGCCGGCCGTGAAGAAGTCACCGTCCTGACGACCGCGGACGGCCTCGACATCATCGGCAAGGGACGGCTCTCCGGCTCGCAGGATCTCGTGATCAACCGCGCCGAGGTGCGCTACCGGCCCGACTGGACCCCCGAGGTCTACGAGCTCGAGGCATTGGTCAACGGCGGCGATACGCTGCTCTACACCTCGTTCGCCGGCACCACCGCCGTGACCAAAGGCGTCCAGGCTGGACAGAAGATCGAGCACACGGAGACATTACCGCCGCAAGCGGTGGTCCTCCCGAACGTCTTCTTCGGCGCGTACGAAGCGCTGACGCGGCGCCTGGCCGCCGGCGCCTCCGCCCAGGAGCTGCCCGTGTTCGTCGGCTTCGGCGCGCAGGGATCGCTGCGGCTCCTGAACGCGGCCGCGGAGCTGGTGCAGCTTGGGACGTCGACGCTGAACGTCCGCCGGTACGCGCTGGCGTATACGGGGCCGCGCGGCGCCACGATGGTCCACGTGTACGCGGACGAAGCAGGGTCGCTGCTCCGCGTCAGCATCCCCGCGCAGCGCGTCGACATCATGCGCGACGATCTCGCGGCGGCCACCTCGCGAACCGTCGTCTATTCGAATCCGACGGACGAGGCCGTGGTCATTCCGGCGGCCGGCTTCAATCTCGGCGCGACGCTGACATGGCCCGCTTCCTTCGCTACGGGTCGGGTCGCGACGCGACCCGACCAGCCAGCACTGGCCGGGCGGTCCGCGCTTGCGGACCGCCCCGTGGCGCGACTGCCTGCGGTCGTGCTGCTGGCCGGCGCCGCCGCCAACGAGCGCGACGGCCTGGTCGCGGGGGTGCCGATTCTGGGGCAGCTCGCCGGCGCGCTCGCCGACGCCGGCTTTGTCGCCGTCCGCTACGACAAGCGCGGCCACGGTCAGAGCGGCGGACGTGCGGAATCGGCGACGCTCGGCGATCATGCCGAGGACGCGCTGGCGGCGGTGCGCTGGCTGTCGAACCGGCGCGATGTCGACCGCGATCGCATCGCCCTCGTCGGCCACAACGAAGGCGCATGGACCGCGCTGCTGGCCGCCACGCGTGAGCGGCGCATCACGGGCGTCGCGGCGATCGCCGCGCCGTCGACCACCGGATCGGAGCGCGTGCTCGAGCAGCAGCGCCACGTGCTGGAGCGGATGAACGTCGCGCCGGCCGAGCGCGTCGCGAAGATCGAGCTCCAGGAGCGCATCAACGCCGCGGTGATGACCGGCCGCGGATGGGAGAACGTGCCGGCCGACCTGCGGAAGCATGCCGACACGCCGTGGTTCCAGAGCTTCCTCAGCTTCAATCCGGCCCGGGTCATCGAGGACGTCCGGCAGCCGCTCCTCTTCATCCACGGCGAGCTCGACGACGAGGTGCCGGTCCTGCACGTCGATCGGCTGGGCGATCTGGCGCGCAAGGAAAGCCGCTCGCGTTCGGTGACGGTGGTTGCCGTGCGCGGCGTCAACCACCTGCTGGTGCCCGCCGTGACCGGCGAGGTCGGCGAATACGGGGCGCTGAAGGATCGAACCGTCAGCGCGGAGGTGACGAACGCCATCCGCGACTGGCTGACGAAGACGTTTCAGAGCGTTCGGTAGCGCATGAAGCAGCTTCTTTCTGCCGCGGCGGCCGTGGTGATGTTCGCCGCGACGCTCCCGGCGCAGTCGCCCCCGGCGCGCACGAAAGGTCTGACCGAGGTCGAGGGGCTGAAGGTCGGCCACTTCACGCTGTCGGAGCGGCCGACCGGCTGTACCGTCGTCCTCGTCGACGGCCCCGGCGCGACCGGCGGCGTCTCGCAGCGCGGCGGCGCGCCCGGCACGCGTGAAACCGACCTGCTCGATCCCGGCAATCTCGTCGACGCGGTGAACGCGGTGGTCCTCTCCGGCGGGAGCGCCTTCGGCCTCGACGCGGCGCAGGGCGTCGTCCGCTATCTGGAGGAGCGCGGCGTCGGCTACAAGACGAGCGCCGGCGTGGTCCCGATTGTCCCGGCTGCGATTCTCTTCGACCTCGGCTTCGGCGGCGATCCGAAGATCAGGCCGACCGCCGAGTGCGGCTATCGTGCCGCCGCGGCGGCGACCGACGGCGCCGTGGCCGAAGGAAACGTCGGCGCAGGAGCGGGGGCAACGGTCGGGAAGATGGGCGGAATCGCCGAGCACCCGGGCTATCCACCCGGCCGCAGACTGCCGATGAAAGCAGGTGTCGGATCGGCAGCGGTGCGACTGCCGAACGGCATGGTCGTCGGCGCGCTTGCGGCGGTCAATGCTGCCGGCGACGTCATCGACCCGGAGAGCGGCCGCGTGGTTGCCGGCACGCGAAATCCCGACGGCTCGCTGGCCGACGTGAGACGGCTGCTGCGATCCGGCACGCTCACCGAGCGGCCGCGTCCGGGGGAGAACACCACGATCGCTGTCGTGGCGACCAATGCGCGCCTCACCAAGGAACAAGCGCATCGTGTCGCGTTGATGGCCGACGACGGCCTGGCGCGGGCGATCGTGCCGTCACATACGGTTGGCGACGGCGACACCGTCTTCGCGCTGGCCACCGGCCGCTGGTCCGGCCAGGCCGACACCAGCATCATCGGCGCGCTCGCCGCCGAGGTGCTGGCGGACGCGATCGTGCGCGCGGCGACGCAGGCGACGAGCCTCGGTGGCCTGCCCGCGGCGCGCGATCTGGGCACGGTACCCCCGCGCTTCAGGTGACGCGCCCTCGCGTTTGACCATCCACCTCGCCTTCCTCATCGTCTATTCCGTCGGGGTGGTCGCGCTCGGGCTGTGGACGTCGCGCTTCATCCGCACGAGCGGCGACTTCTTCGTGGCCGGCCGGACGCTCGGGCCGGGCCTGCTGCTGGCGTCGATGCTGGCAGCCAACATCGGCTCTGGGGCCACGGTCGGCGTGGCCGGGCTCGCGTACCGCGACGGCGTGAGCGCCTGGTGGTGGAGCGGCTCGGCAGGCCTCGCGTCGCTCGTGCTGGCGTTCTGGGTCGGCCCCCGCCTCTGGACGCTGGCGCACCGGCAGGGCTTCTTCACGACCGGCGACTTTCTGGAATTCCGCTACGGCGCCGCCGTGCGCGGCGTCATCACCGTGCTGATTCTTCTGGGCACGCTCGCGATTCTGGCCGGCCAGATCATCGCGGGCGCGGCGATCCTGAACGTCCTGACCGGTGCGCCCCGGTGGGTGGGATCGCTCATCGGCGGCTCGATCATGACGATCTACTTCGCCGCCGGTGGTCTGCTCGGCACGGCGATGGTGAACACCGTGCAGCTCGTCGTGATGCTGGCGGGCTTTCTCCTGGCGGTGCCGTTTGCGGTTGGGTCGGTGGGAGGAGTCGAGGGGATGTTCGCCGCATCCCCGGCGCACTTTGGCGATATCACGTTTTCGGCCGGCCCAGGTTCGGGGTGGACCCTGCTCTTCCTCACCGGACCGGCGTTCATTGTCTCGCCCGGCCTGATTCAGAAGTCGTACGGCGCGGCCAGCACCGGTGCGCTCCGGCTGGGCGTTGCGCTGAATGCCGCGGCGCTGATGCTGTTCGCCTTCCTGCCCGTCTTGCTTGGGATCGCCGCCCGCGTGGCGCTGCCGGACATCGAGGATCCGAACCTGGTGCTGCCGACGCTCCTGCGACAGCAGCTGCCGGCGTGGCTGGGCGCGCTGGCGATGGCCGCGGTCTTCTCCACCGAGGTCGACACGTGCGACGCGATCCTCTTCATGATTTCCACCTCGGCGTCGAAGGACCTGTACAAGCGGCACATCAACCCGCAGGCGTCCGACGGCGACCTGCTGCGCGTCGCCCGCATCGCCGCGGTCGTCGGCGGCACGCTGGGCGTGCTTCTATCGATCTACCTGGCCACCGTCATCGGTGCGCTGACGATCTTCTACTCGCTGCTCGGGGTCAGCCTGTTCGTGCCCGTGATTGGCGGCCTGTCTTCGAAGCGGGCAGGGTCGGCCGCGGCCATGGCCGCCATCGTGGCCGGCGTGGCCGCGCTGCTCGTCGTCCGATTCGCCGCAGGCGGCGCCTTTCCAGGGCTCGATCCAACGCTGGCCGGACTGGTCGCCGCGGCCCTCGCGTTCGCCGCAGTCACCCTCCTGCAATAGGATTGGATCCCGATGAACACCTATCGCATCGCCGTCATCGCCGGGGACGGCATCGGCCAGGAAGTGATTCCCGCCGGCATCGAGGTCATCACAGTCGCCGCGTCGCAGTGTCGGTTTCGCTGCGAATTCACCGAGTTTCCTTGGGGCTCCGAGTATTACCTGCGCACCGGGCGCATGCTCGACGCCGATGCGATCGAGCAACTGGTGAAGTTCGACGCAATCTACCTCGGCGCGATCGGCGATCCGCGGGTGCCCGATCACGTCTCGGCGCGCGAGCTGATCCTGCCGCTGCGGCAGCGGCTCCGCCAGTACGTCAACCTCCGTCCGATGCGGCTGCTGCCGGGGATCACCTCGCCGCTGGCCGGCCGGACGGCCGCCGATATCGACATGGTGTGCGTGCGCGAAAACTCCGAAGGGGAATACTGCGGCATCGGCGGACGGCTGCACAGCGGCACCCCGGACGAGCTCGCGCAGCAGACCGGGATCTTCACGCGGCGCGGCATCGAACGGATCGCGCGGTACGCCTTCGCGCTGGCGCGATCGCGCCCGAGGAAGCTCGTCGCGAGCGCGACGAAGTCGAACGCGCTCCAGCACGCGATGGTCATGTGGGACGAGGTGGTGGCCGAGGTGGCGGCCGGCTTTCCGGACGTGACGTTCCGCAAGTACCACGTGGACGCGCTGGCGGCCCGGATGATCACGCACCCGCAGACGCTCGACGTCATCGTCGCGTCCAACCTGTTCGGCGACATCCTGACGGACATCGGCTCGGCGATCTCCGGCAGCCTGGGTGTCGGGCCGAGCGGCAACATCAACCCCGACCGCACGACGCCGTCGATGTTCGAGCCGATTCACGGCTCGGCGCCCGACATCGCCGGGAAGGGGATTGCCAACCCGATTGCGGCCATCTGGGCCGGCGCGATGATGCTCGATCACCTGGGCGAGCGGGCGGCGCACGACGCCGTGCTGCGCGCGATCGAACGGGTGATCGGCGACGAGCGCGTGAAGACCCCCGACCTGGGCGGCCGCGCCACGACGGCGGAGATAACGAAGGCCGTGACAACGGCACTCACGGCGGAAAACCGACAGCCGGCTTGACCGCGGCGCAAAGACCGGGGACCAGCCGGAGACTAGAGACCAGAGACTAAAGGCCAAAGACCACGCTAGGATGGTCTCGAGATGCGCCCGGGCATCCAGGCAGCCGCAGGTGCGGGCCTCGCCAGCCGTCTGGCCGCGTTCGTGGTGGAGCGGTTTCCGTTCGCGCTCGCCACGGTGCGCGAGGCGCTCGAGGCGTCGGGCGCCGACCGCATCCCGGAGCGCGACGCCCCGCGGCTCGAGTCGCTGCGCATCAGCTTCCGGCGGGAGCTCAGCCGCTCCTTTGACACGATCGACCTGAGCGACGTCGGTGAAACGACTCCGCGCGTCAGCGCGCCCCATCGTCTGGAGGCGGCGCGCAAAGAGCTCGTCGACGCGTGCGACGCGTTCCTCGCCCGCGAGGCGATTGCCGCCTCGCTGACTGCGGAAGAGCGCCGGGAGCTGCTGCGCGGCATGGTGCTCACGCGCGCCGTCGACAACCGGCTGAAACAGCTCTTCCTCAGCACGGACGTCCGCTACCGCGACGTGCCGTTCCAGGGCAAAGGGTTCCGGTCGCTCGGACAGGAGGCGATCTACGGAGCGGCGCTGCGCCTCAGGCGAGGTGCCGCTTATCGCGATCCCGCGCGCGGCTGGCAGGGCGACGTCGTCGGTCCGATCATCCGCGACGTCGGCGTCGCGCTGGCGATGCGCCCCGAGCCGGCGACGATCCGGATGGTGCTGAACGCGCAGGTCGGCAAGCAGGGGCCGCCGATGGACGGCAAGGACTTCCACATCGGCGATTTCGACTGGGGCATTCTGCCCGCGACCGCGCCGCTCGCCGTCAGCACGATGACCGTGGCGGGGATGGCGATGGCCTTTGCGCGCCAGCGATCGGGGCGCGTGGCGGTCTCGTTCATCGGCGAGGGCGGCTCATCGCTCGGGGAGTGGCACGAGGCGATCAACCTGTGCGCGGCACGGCGGCTGCCGGCGGTGTTCTGCCTCGAGAACAACCAGACGGCGCTCTCGACGCCGGTCAGCGAGCAGTCCGCCGTGCGCATCTTCGCCGACAAGGCGATCGGCTACGGGATCCCCGGGGTCACGGTCGACGGCACCGATCCGGAGGCAATTGCGGCGGCATTTGCGTGGGCCGCCGACCGCGCGCGCGCCGGCAGCGGGCCGACGCTCATCGAGCTCGTGTGCATGCGGATGTGCGGCCACGCGCACCATGACGACATGCTGTACCTCGGCAAGGAGCCGCCGTTGTCCTGGACGTATGCGGAGCTGGCGCCGAACGCCTACGCCGATCGCGCGCAGTACGCCTTCTGGATGAAGAAAGACCCGATCGCCTCCTACGCCCGGCGGCTCGAGGAGGAAGGCGTCATCCAGGCGTCGGACCTGGAGCGCTTCCAGGCGGACGCCGAGGCCCTGATCGAGACCGAGACGCACGCCATCATCGGGGCGCCGTGGCCGGAGCCCGAGGCGGCCGCCGGCGGCGTCTGTGCTTCCGAGCCGCCACGGGTCAGAGTCGAGCCGCTCGAGGCGTCGGAGCGCCTGCGGATCGATCTCACGCCGCCGCTGCCTCCCGTGGACGCCGGACCTCCGCACGACCCGAACGGAAGTACGTTCCTCGAAGCCGTAACGGCCGGCCTTCGCGACGCCCTCCAGTCGGATCCGCGCGTCTTCATCTACGGCCAGGACGTCGGCGGCCGGTACGGCAACGCTTTTCTGCTGCTGCGCCCGCTGCTGAAGGAATTCGGCGATCGGATCGTGAACTCGCCGCTCGCGGAGAGCGGCATTCTCGGCGTCTGCGTCGGGGCGGCGCTTGCCGGGCTGCGGCCGATCGGCGAGATCCAGTTCAACGATTTCGTCGCGACCGGGTTCAACCAGCTCGTCAACAATGCCGCGAAAATCCGGTACCGCTGGGGCGGGTCGGTCCCGATGGTGGTGCGCATGCCGTGGGGCGGCCTGCGGCGTGCCGGCCCGTACCACAGCCAGAACACGGAGCCGTGGTTCTACCGCACCCCCGGGCTCAAGATCGTGACGCCGTCGACGCCGCACGATGCGCGGGCGCTGCTGGCCGCCGCCGTCGCCGATCCCGATCCGGTCCTCTACTACGAGCACATCGCGCTCTATCGCGACCCGCGCGTCAGGCAGGCGCTGTCGTCCGATCCGCCGCCGCCGATGCCGCTGGGCCGCGCCGCGCTCCGACGGAGCGGCGACGATCTCGCGATCATCTCGTACGGCGCGTACGTGCACCTGGCGCTGCGGGTGGCCGATCGACTGGCCGCCGACGGCATCGAGGCGAGCGTGCTCGATCTGCGCACGCTCGCGCCGCTCGATCGGGACGCGGTCCTCACGGTGGCACGCCACTGCGGTAAAGTGCTCGTCGTGCACGAGGACTCCCGCACTGGCGGCATCGGCGAGAGCCTGGCCGCCGTCATTCAGGAAGAGGCCTTCGAGTCGCTCGACGCGCCCGTCCGGATTCTCGGTGCACTGGATACGCCGGTGCCGTACTCGCCGCCGCTCGAGGCGTACTTCCTGCCCTCAGAAGACGACGTCGAGCGGGCGGCCCGCCTCCTGATGGCGTTTTAAGGGGTCAACCCATGTGGATCCTGCGCACCGTGGACGAGGGCACACCCGAAAAGACGTTTCGCATCCTGCCGGGCGGCGTCCGGACGCTGGGGCGCGCCACCGGCGCCGACTTCATCCTCGACGCGTCCCTCGTCTCCCGCGTCCACTGCCGGCTGACGGCGCTGCCGACGGGCGAGCTGGAAGTGAAAGATCTCGAGAGCACCAACGGGACGTTCGTCAACGGCCAGCGTGTGGAGACCGCCCGCCTGACGCCGGGCGACCGTCTGGGCGTCGGCCGCGTGGAGCTCGTGGCGCTGCGGGACGCAGATTGAGTTTGCAGTCAGCGACCTTCTGACACTCTCAGGGTCCATCCCGGCCAGCGCCAAGGCCCGCGGCTGGAGTGGTCGGCCTGTCGGGTGTCGAGGGCGGACCCCCAGGTCGGGCTGGCTGTGAGGACCTCTACTATCGGCTGAACGTGGTCGAGATCGAACTGCCGCCGCTGCGCGAGCGGCGCGAGGACATTCTGTACCTCACGGCTGCGTTCATCAAGGAGTTCGCCCGGCGGTTCGAGAAACCAGTGGCCGGCCTGAGCGCCGGCGCCGAGCGGCTGCTGCACAATACGCCCTGGCCGGGCAACGTGCGCGAGCTGCGCAATGTGTTCGAGCGTGCCTGCATGCTGAGCGAAGGGCGCCTCCTCAGTGAACGCGAAGTGCTCGCCGCGTTGCACGGTCCATCGCCTGCAAGCGCCGGCTCTCCCGACGAACCTGACGAAAGGGCTCAGGACGGCGTGCCTGAGCTCGACCGCGCTACGATCGAGCAGGTCTTACAGCAGGTCGGGCGTAACCGGGCAGCGGCAGCCCGGCTGCTCGGAATCAGTCGGCGCGTGTTGTACCGCCGGCTCGACATGTTCGGCCTTCGATAACGCGCGACTTTCTATTCTTTCTGTCAACTGCCGAGCGGGCCCGCGGGGTGTGCGCGACCCGCGCGGCGCACACTCGAGGCGCTCACTGCACACCCCCGCGAGCGCACAGCCACACCGTGTAATTGGCTGATTCGCTGTCGTTTGCCCGGTTCGCCCGCCATGGCATCGGGGTTGCCCCTGAAGGGCATCGCCCCTTCCGGCAACCGGAAACGATCAACAGTGGAAGGATGAAGACGATGTCATGTGGAATTCGCAGGACACTGATGTGGGCGCTCACCAGTGTCGCGGTGCCGGCAACAGGGGCCATCATGTCGGCCCATGTTGCTCGCGAGTCCTCCCCCGACAGGCAGATCCACTCGATTCAGCCCTACGCGCAGATAAAGATCGTGAAGCTGAACGAACTCGTGCCGGCCCCGACTGGCATACCAGACCTGTACGTGCGGCTCATCGCCGTCGACGGTGAAGTGCTTCGGTGATGCCCAGACCGATGCATTCCGGCAGCGGCACACATACGGCCGCGTCGCACTCCCTCACACAACACGACGCGAGGGAACTCTCGCGTGAAGGCCGTCACATCACGAACGGTCGAATCATTCCACCCGCGGTCGCGGGCCACGGCTTCCTCACCGCCACCGAGATTCTGGCGCTGTTGTTGCAGCTCGACGTTGACGCGACGATCGCCGGCCTGAGCGGCGCGCCGGGGTTGGTGTCGGCGCCGTCTGCCGTCGTTCCGGCACCGACGGGTCAGAGACACGAGCGTCGGTCAGCGCGCCGTCTGGAGCGGCGCGAGCTGATTCCGGAGCTGCGCCTGACGATTCCCGGCGCCTCAACAGTTGGTCTGGTCAACATCTCCGAAACGGGCCTGCTGATCGAGACGTCGGGTCACGCGGGTCTTGGCACGACCGTGGATTTCGAGCAACCGCTGCCCCTGAAGGATCTTCTGCGAAGATGAACGTTTTCCGGGTCATTCTCTCCAGTTCACGTCGACTGAGTGAGAAGTTCGGCCAGCGTCCGGCAGCACGGTGATCCAGTCGCCGCGCCTCTGCGTTAGTGACCTTTGTGTCCTTCGTGGCTTCCCGTCTTCGTGCCCTTGACGGCGAAGTACTCCAGCACGAACGGATTCGTCTTCCGCTCGCGGCCGATCGACGTATCGGGCCCATGGCCCGAGTGCACGATGCAGTCGTCGCCGAGCGGAAACAGCACCCCGGTAATCGACCGCATCAGCACTTCGTAGTTGCCGCCGGGCAGATCGGTGCGGCCGATCGACCCCGCAAAGAGCGTATCTCCGACGAACAGGTGGTTGGCGATCTGCAGGCAGACCCCGCCGGGGCAATGCCCGGGCGTGTGATGGACCCGTACCTCGTGATCGCCGAAGCGCATCGGCTGCATGTCGTAGAACGCGTCGACGGGGGGCGGCCGATCGACCTCGAATCCAAACATCTGCGCCTGCTGGACGGCACGCTCGTACAGGGGCAGGTCGTCCCTGTGGAGGTACACGGGGATGTGGAAGGCTTCCTTCACTGCGCCCACGCCGGTGATGTGGTCGACGTGGGCGTGCGTCAGCAGGATGTACTTCACGCGCAGATCGTGCGCGCGCACGGCGGCCACGAGATCGCCGGCCTCGTCGCCCGGATCGATGACGATGGCCTCCCTGGTGCGCTCGCAACCGACGAGGTAGCCGTTCTTGAAGAAAGGTGGAGCCGCGCGGGTTTCGAGGATCATAATGTCGGTATGGTGCTCTGTGCGGTCGACGATCTGATCTTTTCCATCAAGATTTCGACGGCGGCCAAGTCGCTGGGCACTCCCATCTTCTTCGAGCGCAACCCGGAGATGGTGCTGCCGCGCATCCGGGAAAAGCAACCCTCGCTCGTCATCTTCGATCTGAACAGCGCGAAGCTGCGCCCGCTCGACGTGATTGCGGCGATGAAGGCGGACGCCGCACTGCGCGGCATCCGCACGCTCGGCTACGTCTCACACGTGCAGACCGACGTGATCTCCGCCGCGCGCGCGGCCGGGATCGACGAGGTACTCGCGCGATCCGCCTTCTCCGATCGGCTCGGCGAGATCCTCACGTCAGCATCAGCCAGGCCAGCGTCCCGAGAACCAGCAGAATGAGGAGCGCCATCACGACCGCGCGCCCGACATGGGCGCCGGACGGCTCGGCGTGCTCGGGCTCGTCGCCGGCGCCGCCCCGCACGTCGAGAATGGCGGCCAGGCTGCGCAGCTCGGCGGCAAAGGTCGCCGCGCTCTGAAACCTCGAACCGGGATTGGGCGCGACCGCCTTCAGCACGATATCGTCCAGCTCCGGCGGCACGTGGCGATTGGCGACGCTCGGCGCCGCCGCGCCGCGATGGAGCGGCCGGCGTGCGGTGAGCATCTCGTACAGCACCGCGCCGACCGAATAGATGTCCGACCGCTCGTCGGCCGGCTGTCCGCGCGCCTCCTCGGGCGAGTCGTAGTCGCGAAGCCGCACGGCGCCCCCTTCCTCGTCGAAGCCGCCGTAGGCCGCCAGCTCGAGGGCCGGAATCTTGACGCGCCCCTTCGCGGTCACGGCGATCGAATCGGGACTGAGGCCGCCGTGAATGAACCCCGCGGCGTGGGCGTCGGCGACCGCGTCGGCCATCTGGATCGCCAGCTCGACCGCGCGCCGGACGTTCATCGTCCGCCCCGCCATTTCTGCGCGCAGCGTCTGTCCCTTGAGAAATTCGTACACCACATACACGCGGCCGTCGTGCTCGCCGGCGTCGAAGAGCGCCGTGATGTTCGGGTGCGAGAGCGCGGCCAGCGAGCGGACCCGCTCGAGGAGCGCCGCCCGCGCGTCCGGCTCGCGGGCGAAGTCGGGCGGCAGCAGACGCAGGCTGACGGTCCGGCCGAGGCGCGTGTCGCGTGCGCGATACAGCTCGCCCGGGCCGGCGGAGTCCAGGTGCTCGAGCAGGTTGTAGTGCGCGACGACCCCGAGCGGCTGCATCATCCCTTTCTCGGCGGCTGCGACGGGCGTATCTCCACCGCGCTCGGCAGGCTGCGCGACGGGTGCGCAACCAGATCCACCACGACCTGCGCGACGTCGTCGGGCGACAGCCGCCAGTCGTCGCTGCCCGGCCGGCGCGCGGCGAACTCGGTCCGGACCGATCCCGGCATGATGTACGCGACACGGATGCCGTCGTAGCGCACCTCCTGCATCAGCGCCTCGCTGAACGCGTTGAGCGCCGCCTTCGATGCGCAGTACGCGGCCGCCTCGGGAAAGGGGTTCTTGCTCGCCAGACTGCTGATGTTGATGATCCACCCTCCCCCGCGCGCGCGGAGGTGCGGCAGCGCCACCCGGCAGCAGTAGAATACCCCGCTCACGTTCGTATCGATGATCGTCTGCCAGTCGTCCACCGACATGTCGGCGACCGCGCGAAACAGGCCGATGCCGGCGTTGTTGACGAGGATGTCGAGACCACCGAAACGGCGGACGACCTGGCCGATCGCCTCCTCCATCTCGGCGTGGCGCCGGACGTCGGCGCGAATCGGCAGCACGGCCGCTCCGCCGCCGCCCAGTTCGGCCACCGCCGCGCGAAGCGTCGCGTCGGAGGTGGCGGTGATCGCCACCTGGGCCCCTCGCGCACCGAGCGCACGCGCAATCGCCAGGCCGATTCCGCGGGACCCGCCGGTTACGACGGCCACTTTGCCCGTGAGTGTCACGCCGTCTTTATACAATACCCAGTGGGCAGTAGGCAGTAGGCAGTGAGCGGCAAAGCCTTCTCCTTGCCGCGGTTCTCTACTGCCTACTACCTACTGCCTACTGCCTACTGTCTACTGATGACCACTGTCGCGATCATCGGCGCCGGCGACATCGGCGGCGCCACCGCGCACGCGCTCGCCGCTTCCGACCGTGTCGGGCGCGTGCTGCTCGTCGATCCGGCGGGCAGCGTCGCGGCCGGTAAAGCGCTCGATATCCGGCAGGCCGGGCCGATCGGCGGGTTTCATGCGCAACTCGAAGGAAGCGACGATGCCACGCGCGTTGCCGGCTGTGCGGCGTGCGTCGTTGCGGATCGCGTCGGCGGCGGCGAGTGGCTGGGCGACGAAGGGCTGGCGCTGCTGAGGCAGCTGGTGCCATACCTCGATCGCGCGCCGATCGTGTTCGCGGGCGCCGCCCAGGGAGACCTCCTGGCGTTCTCGGCCACCGAGCTCGGCGTCGAGCGCCGCCGCCTTCTCGGGTCCGCACCCGAGGCGTTCGCCTCCGCCGTCACGGCCATCGTCGCAATGGAGGCGAACTGTTCCCCGCGTGACGTGATGCTGACCGTGCTCGGCACGCCGGCCGAACTGGTGGTCCCCTGGAGCGAAGCCTCGATCGGCGGCTACGCCCTCCAGCAGGTCCTCTCGCCCGCGCAACTCGCGCGCGTCGAAGCGCGGGTCGCCCACCTCTGGCCCCCCGGCCCGTACGCCCTGGGCGTCGCGGCGGCACATCTGGTGGCGGCGCTGCTGTCCTCGGCGCGGCGGTCCTTCCCGGTGCTCACCCAGCTGGGCGGCGAATTCGGCGTGCGGAACCGGCCGGGGTGCCTTCCGGCGCGGTTGTCGCCGGGGGGCATCGTGCAGACACGCGTGCCCGAGCTGTCCGCGCGGGAACGCGTCCAGGTCCAGACGGCCCTGGGCGCGTAGGTTACGATCAGACCAGTCAAGGGCTCTTGATATCCTCGCAGGGCCCTAGGACCGCTATGCGGATTCGCAAACCGGTACAAAATCCGCCTTTCGGGCCGCATAGCGGTCCAATGCGGCGGCTTCTGTGTGCGGCGCTCGTGCTGGCCCTGGTGGCGGCAACCGGAGTCGCGGCGCCGCCCGTGCCCGAACCGGACCGGCTCCTCGAGCACATCAAATTCCTGTCTTCAGACGAGCTGCAGGGTCGCGGCAACGGCAGCGAGGGGCTGGAGCGCGCGGCCGACTACATTGCAGCCCAGTTTAAGGCCGCCGGCCTTCGGCCGGGCGTCCCAAGCGCCGGGGCCCCCACCGCGCCTCGGTCGGGTCGCGCTGCGACCCGACAAGCCAGCGCTGGTTGGGCGGTCCGCCAGCAAGGCGGACCGCCGTGGGGTGGCAGCAGCGACTGGTTTCAGCCGTTCGAGCTGGCGGCCGGTCTGACCGTCGGCGACGGAAACGCGCTCGTCATCCAGGGGCGAGGCCGATCGGTGCGGCTGATGCTCGGCGAGTCCTACATCCCGCTTGCGGTCACACCCGGCGATTCGCCGCTCGTGCTGGACGACGTGCCGGTCGTCTTTGCCGGATACGGCATCGCGGCCCCGTCGGTCGATTACGACGACTACGCGGGCCTCGACGTGAACGGCAAGGCGGTGCTCATCTTCTCGCATGAGCCGCAGGAAGCGCGGCGCGACAGCCGCCTCAACGGCGCACGGCCGCTCCAGGAGACGACGCTGTACAACAAGGCGGCGGCGGCGAGGTCGCGCGGCGCCCGGGCGCTGATTGTCGTCTCCGATCCGTCGCATCGCGTCGACGAGGCGAACTACCGCGCGTTCACGATCGAAGCCGACGCGGAGGACCACGGCCTCCCCGTGCTGCGCGCACGGCGCGACGAGATGGCGCCCCTGCTGCGAGACCTGGGGCTCGACCAGCTCGCCGCCGAGATCGATCGCGATCTGACCTCGCGGTCGCGGGCGCTCGCCGGCACGACGATCGACTACACGCAGCGGCTGGCGGTCAATCGCCGCATGGTCCGGAACGTGGTTGGCGTGCTGCCGGGCGCCGACGACGCGAGAGACGAGGAGGCGATCGTGATCGGCGGCCACTACGATCACGTCGGCCTGGGCGGGCGCTTCTCCAGCAGCCCCGAACGCACCGGAGAGATCCACAACGGCGCCGACGACAACGCCTCCGGGATTGCGGCGCTCATCGAGGTCGCGCGGGTGGCGGCGGCCGATCGCGCGCGCTTCCCGCGGACGCTCGTGTTCGTCGCGTTCGCGGGCGAGGAGCGCGGGCTGCTCGGCTCGGCGCACTACGCCGAACATCCGGTCGTGCCGCTGGCCGACACGGTCGCGATGCTGAACCTCGACATGATCGGCCGCGCGCGCGGCCGCGTGGAGATCGGCGGCCTCAGCGCGGCATCCTCACTGCGCGCCGACGTCGAGGCGGCGGCGCAGGCAGCCGGCCTCGACGCGCGGCCGGGCGGCCCCGGGCCGGGACGCAGTGACGACTCGAACTTCCTCGACCGGCGCATCCCGGCGCTGCATTTCTTCACCGGCTTCCACGAGGACTACCACCGGCCGACCGACGACTGGCCCCGCATCGACGCGGCCGGGACCGCGCGCGTGGCGACGCTCGCGATCGAGCTGGCCGCACGCCTCGCGGCGCGCGTCGACAGACCGCCGTTCACCGCCCGGTGATCATCGCCCTCTTCGTCGTCGCCGGGTTGATCCTGGTCAACGCCCTGTACGTGGCCGCGGAGTTCGCCGCCGTCAGCGTCCGCCGCAGCCGCGTCCAGCAGCTCGCGGCCGACGGCAACCCGCTCGCCGCCTGGCTCCTGCCGCTCATCGAGTCGCCGGCGGCGCTCGATCGCTACATCGCGGCATGTCAGATCGGCATCACGCTCTCCAGCCTGGTGCTTGGCGCGTACGCGCAGGCAACGTTCGCCGTCCGGCTGACGCCGCTGTTCGTCCAGCTCGGCGACCTGCAGCACGTGGCGGCGCAGTCGGTATCGGCGGCGACCGTGCTCTTCGTCCTGACCGTGGCGCAGGTGATCTTCGCCGAGCTCGTCCCGAAGTCGCTGGCGCTCCAGTACCCGACGCATTCCGCCTTGTACACGCTCCTGCCGATGGTGCCGTCGCTGTGGGTCTACCGGCCGTTCATCAGTTGGCTCAACGGCACCGGGCTGCTGGTCCTCCGGCTCATCGGGTCGCCCGCGCGGGCGCACCGGCACATCCACTCGCCGGAAGAAATCGAGCTGCTGATCGCGGAGAGCCGCGACGGCGGCCTGCTCGAGCCCGACGAGCACCGGCGGCTGCAGCGCGCGCTGCGGCTCAACCTCCGCCAGGCGAAGCAGCTCATGGTGCCGCGGCGTCAGATTGCGGCCATCGACATCGAGACGCCGCTCGAGGAGGCAACGGCCATCGTCGCGCAGAGCCCGTTCTCGCGCCTGCCGGTGTACCGCGGCTCCGTCGACAACGTGATCGGAATGCTCCACACGAAGGACCTCGTCCGCTGGCGCGTGAGCGGGCCGCCGGACGCGACGCTCGCCACGCTGCTGCGGCCGATGGCCAGCGTC
The DNA here is from genome assembly GCA_016192845.1 of Acidobacteriota bacterium. GTDB lineage: Bacteria > Acidobacteriota > Vicinamibacteria > Vicinamibacterales > UBA2999 > MELF01. Next base: position 8,598 of record JACPTI010000028.1, on the reverse strand, counting down.
CACGAGAGCGTGACCGTGGATCGCATCCTCCGGCAGCTGCGCGAGCGCCGATCGCAGCAGGCGCTCGTCGTCGACGAGTTCGGCGGCACCGCGGGTCTCCTGACGCTCGAAGACGTGCTCACGGAACTGCTCGGCGAGGTGGGCGACGAATTCAAGGCGGACGAGCCGGTGCCCGAGGCGCTGCCGGACGGCCGGTTCCGCCTGCCGGGGCGGATGGCGGTGGACGATGCCGCCGCGCTGCTGCACACCGCGTGGGAGACGGAGGCCACGACGGTCGGCGGCCTGGTGACCGCCACGCTCGGCCAGCTGCCGGCGTCGGGCGATCGCGTGGATGTGGGCGACTACGAGTTCGAGGTGGAACGCCTCGCCGACCGCGCGATCGACTCCGTGCTGGCGCGCCGCATCACGCCGCAAAGGGCTGAGTCCGAACAATGATCGAGATCCTCGTCGCGCTCGGCATCATCCTGCTGCTCGTGCTGGTCAACGGGCTGTTCGTCACGGCCGAGTTCGCCATCGTCGGCGCGCCGCGTGCGACGGTCGAGCACATGGCATCGCAGGGGAGCCGCCTGGCGCAGCTCGTGGCGCGCACCCTCGAGGATCCGCGGCGGCAGGACCGCTACATCGCGACGACGCAGGTCGGGATTTCGGTGGCGAGCCTCGGGCTGGGCATGTACGGGGAGCACGTGCTCGCCGAGTGGATTGCCCTCCGGCTCGAGCCGCTCGACACCGCGCGCTGGATCACCGCGCACGCGACCGCAAGCGTCGTCGCGGTCGGGCTGCTGACGTACCTGCACATCGTGATTGGCGAGATGGTGCCCAAGGCACTCGCGCTGCAGCGCGCCGTGTCGGCCGTGCTGGTCGTCTCGCCTCTCATCCTCTTTCTCGAGACGGCGCTGCTCCCGGTGATCGCGGGACTCAACGCCGTCGGCAACGGGCTGCTGCGGCTCTTCGGCATCCGCCGGCAGTCGATCGCCGCGGAGCGATACCACACCACCGAGGAGCTGGAGTACATCATCGAGGAGAGTCAGGAAGGCGGCATGCTGCGCGGGGAGTCCGGCCAGATTCTCCGCGAGCTGTTCGAGTTCGGCGATCTCACCGCGGGCGAGGTCATGGTGCCGCGCGTCCTGCTGACCGGCATCGCCGTCGGCACGCCGCCCGACGAGCTGCGCGCGATCGTGCAGGACAAGGTGTACACGCGCTATCCCGTGTACGCCGGCAGCCTCGACAACATCGTCGGAAGCCTCCACATCAAGCAGGTGCTCCGGCACCTCATCACGAACAGACCGGTCGAAGCGCGCGATGCGCGGCCACTGCCGTACGTCCCGGGCCCGACGCCGCTCGACGAGGTGCTGGCCGTCATGCGCCGCCACCGCGCGCAGATGGCGGTCGTCATGGACCAGCACGGCGGCACCGCGGGGCTGGTGACGATAGAGGACCTGTTCGAGGAAGTCGTCGGCGACATCGAGGAAGGCCACGGCGTGACGTCGATCGTCCGCGAGTCGCCCGACCGGCTCCGCGCGCGCGGCACGGTCCGCCTGCAGGAGGCGGGCAGCGCCCTCGGCGTGCACCTCGAGCACCCGAAGGCGACGACGATCAGCGGCCTGGTGCTCCTGCTGCTCGGGCGGCCAGCCGCCGTCGGCGATTCGATCACGTGGCAGAACGTGCGGATCGAGGTCACGGCGGTCGCCGGACGCGGCGTCGCCGACGCCCTCATGACGCGGTTGCCGCCACCGGCCGCGTGACCTCGCGCTCGAACACCTCGGCGAAGTGCCGTGCCAGCGCCTCCTCGACCTCCTCGAGCGGGACACGGCGGCCGACGAGCCGCTCGAGCGACGTGACGCCGCGATCGGCAATACCGCACGGCACGATCAGGTCGAAGTAGTCGAGATCCGTGTTGACGTTGAACGCGAAGCCGTGGCTCGTGATCCAGCGAGAGATCCGGACGCCGATCGCCCCGATCTTCTGGCTCCCCACCCAGGCACCCGTCAGGCCGCTGATGCGCCCCGCTTCGACGCCGTAGTCGGCGCAGGCGCGGATCATCACCTCTTCCACGTCGCGGACATAGCGGTGCACGTCGCAGCGGTCCGGCCGCAGGTCGAGGATCGGGTAGCCGACGATCTGGCCGGGACCGTGGTAGGTCACGTCGCCGCCGCGGCCGGTCTCCGAGATCTCGACGCCGAGCTCGGCGAGGTGTTCGTCGCTCGCGACGATGTGCGAGCGCCCGCCGTCGCCGCGCACGCCCAGGGTGATGACCGGCGGGTGCTGCAGCAGCAGGAGCAGATCGGGGACGCGCCCGGCGCGGCGCTCTTCCACGAGCGCCCGCTGCCGCGCGAGCGCCTCCCGGTAGCGCACGACCGCGAGCCGACGAACCTCGAGCTGACGCCGCACCTCTGCATCGCTTCTCATACGTACGTAGTGTCCGGCTTTAGCCGGACCGGCCGGTGCCGGCGAGCCAAACTCTGGTCCGGCTGAAGCCGGACGCTACGTACGTTCGTGATCGGCATCACGCCTGGTTCGGATCGAACTCCTCGATCAGCTTCTTCACGTCGGACATGAACTCGTCGGCGACCGCGCCGTCGATCAACCGGTGGTCGTAGCCGAGCGTCAGATACGCCATCGTCCGGATCGCGATCGCGTCGTCGACGACAACGGGCCGCTTTTCGATCGTACCGACGCCGAGAATGGCCACCTGTGGCTGGTTGATGATCGGCATCCCGAACTGGGCGCCGAACTGGCCGGGGTTGGTGATGGTGAACGTGCCGCCGTGCACCTCGTCGGGCTTGAGCAGCTTCGACCGGGCGCGATCGGCGATGTCGGCAATCGCGCGGCTCAACCCGAGCAGGTTCTTCTCGTCGGCGTTCTTGATCACCGGGACGATGAGCCCGGACTCGAGCGCCACCGCGATGCCCAGATTGACGTCCTTCTTGTAGACGACGTTGTCGCCGTCGAGCGATGCGTTGACGATCGGATGGCGCCTGATCGCGTCGATCACCGCCTTGGCGATGAAGGCGAGGTAGGTCAGGCGTGCGCCGAGCCGCGCGTAGTCCTCCTTCTTCTCCCGGCGGAGCCGCTCGACGTGCGAGAAGTTGACGTGGAACACCGAGTGCACGTGGGCGGAGGTCCGCCGGCTGAGCACCATGTGCTCGGCAATCTTCTTGCGGATCGGCGAGAGTGGCTGGATCTCGACGCGCTCACCCGTCCACGGCGCCGGCGCGGGGCGCGCCTCGACTGCAGGGCCTACGACTGCCGCCGCTGGCGCGGCCGGTGCCGCCGCAGGCTGACCCAGATACGCCAGAATGTCGTGCTTGGTAACGCGGCCGCCGATGCCCGACCCGGCAATCCGGGAGATGTCGACGTTGTTCTCCTTCGCGATCCGGCGGACGAGCGGCGACGACTTCTGGCGGCGGAGCTCGTCGCGAGAAGAGGGCGCCGGAGCGGCCGCGACAGGCCGCGCGGGCGCGGGGGATGGCGGCGGGGGCGCCGCGGCGCGCGGCGGCTCCGGCGCGGCTGCCGCCTCGCCCGGCTGCGCGATCGTGCCGACCACGCTGTTGACGGCGACCGTCTCGCCTTCCTTGACCTTGATCTCGGCGAGCACACCGGCGGCGGGCGCGGGAATCTCCGCGTCCACCTTGTCGGTGGTGATCTCGAAGAGCGGCTCGTCGCGCTCGACCTGATCGCCCACCTTCTTCCTCCAGCGGACGATCGTGCCTTCCGCGATCGATTCCCCCATCTGGGGCATCACGACGGGTGTGGGCATCTTCAGGCTTCAGGCTTTGGGCTTCGGGCTTCGGGCTTCAGGCGTTACACATGGATCGCGGCGCCGTGAGCGGCGTGAGCCGCTTCGCCGATCGCCTCCGAAAACGTCGGGTGCGCGTGAATGGTGCTCACCAGCTCTTCCACCGTGCACTCGAGCCTCAGCGCCAGCACGGCCTCCGCGACGAGCTCCGTCGACCGGGGACCGATGATGTGGACGCCAAGCATCTCATCGTACCGCGTATCGGCCACTATCTTGACAAACCCCTCGGTCTCCCCCGCCATCTTCGCCCGGCCGAGCACGCCGAACGGGAACGACCCGACCCGCACGTCATAGCCCCGCGCGCGGGCGTCGGCTTCGGTCAGCCCGACGCTGCCGATCTCGGGATCACAGTACGTGCAGCTCGGGACGTGGTCGTAATTGAGCGGCCGGACCTCACGCCCTGCGAGGCGCTCGGCGACCAGGATACCTTCGGCCGACGACACGTGCGCCAGCTGCGGGTGCGCCGCGCCGTCGACCGTGATCACGTCGCCGATCGCCGCGATGTTCGGCACCGACGTGCGGTACAGCGAGTCAACCCTGATGTAGCCCTTTTCCATGCGGATGCCAAGCTCTTCCGCGCCGAGCCCGCTCGTGACCGGCGCGCGCCCGGTGGCGACGAGCAGGATATCGGCCGTCAGCGACTGCGTCGTGCCGTCCGGCGTCTCGGCGTCGATCCGCACGCCATCGGATTCCGCCAGCGCCTTGGTGACGCGCGTGCCGGTGAGCACCTTGATGCCCTGCTTCCTGAACGACTTGTCGAGCTCCGCCGAAATCGCCTCGTCTTCGAGCGGCACGAGGCGCGGGAGCAGCTCGACGATCGTCACCTTGCTGCCAAACCGGCGGTAGATCGACGCGAACTCGACGCCGACGGCGCCGCTGCCCAGAATGACGAGCGACCGGGGCACGTCCGGAAGATGGATCGCCTCGTCGCTCGTGATGATCCGCCTGCGGTCGATCTCGATGCCGGGCACGCTGCGCGGTGCGGATCCGGTGGCAACCACGATGTCCGCGGCCTGGAGCGCCTGCCGGTCGCCGTCGACCACCTCGACCCGGCCGCCGCCTGCCAGGCGCGCCGTTCCCTTGATCCAGTCGACGTTGTTCTTCCGGAAGAGGAACTCGATCCCCTTGGTGAGGCCGGTCACCACCTTGTCCTTGCGCGCGTGGACCCGACCCATGTCGATCGCCGGCGCGCCGGCCGGCATCGTCACGCCCCACTCGGCCGCGGCCTGAATCACTTTGAGCGCGTGCGCGTGCTCGAGCAGCGCCTTGGTCGGGATGCAGCCCCAGATGAGGCACGTGCCCCCGAGCGACTTCTGCTTCTCGACGACGGCGACCTTCTTGCCGAGCTGCGCGGCGCGGATGGCGGCGACGTAACCGCCCGTGCCGGCGCCGATTACGATCACGTCATAGGAGGCTGCCAAGTAGACTCCCGAGGACCGATATCAACTATACTCGCGACGCGCGCATGGCCGAACGCAGAAAAACGATTCTCGTGGTCGACGACGACGAAGGGATGCGCGACACGCTGACGGCGCTGCTCAAGCGCGACTACCGCGTGCTCCGCGCGGCCACCGGCGAGTTCGCTCTGCAGTTGATGGAAAAGGAAGACGTCGATCTGATGCTGCTCGACATCCGCCTGCCGGGGATCAGCGGCTTCGAGGTCCTGAAGATCACGAAGGAGAACTATCCCTACGTCGAGGTGATCGTGATCTCGGTGGTGAAGGAGCTCGAGGCCGCCATCGAAGCGATGCGCTACGGCGCCTACCACTACATCTCCAAGGACTGGGACCTCGAGGGCGTGCGGACGCTCGTCGGCAACGCGAGCGAGCGGCAGGACCTGAGCCGCCACGTGATGCAGCTGCGCGCCGAGGTGGCCGAACAGTTCGACCGCGAGTTCGTGGTCGGGCCGAGCCGCGCGACGCGCGAGGTGATCGAGACGGCGAAGAAGGTCGCCCGGCTCTCGGCGACGGTCCTGATCCTCGGGGAAAGCGGAACCGGCAAGGAGCTGCTGGCCCGCATGATTCACCGCGAGTCGGGCAGGCCGGACGCGCCGTTTGTCGCGGTCAACCTGGCGGCGATCCCGCGCGAGCTGGTCGAAAGCACGCTGTTCGGCCACGAGAAGGGCGCCTTCACCGGCGCCATCCGGCAGCAGCTCGGCAAGTTCGAGCTCGCCGGCGGCGGCGTCCTGTTCCTCGACGAGGTGGGCGACCTCCGGCTGGAGCTGCAGGCCAAGCTGCTCCGCGCGCTGCAGGAGGGGGAGATCGAGCGGGTTGGAGGCACCCACCCGATCAAGACCGACTTCCGCCTTATTGCCGCCACCAACACCGACCTGGAGAAGGCGGTCAAGGGGGGAGCGTTCCGCGAGGACCTCTATTACCGCCTGAAGGTCATCCCGCTCAAGATGCCGGCGCTGCGCGACCGGATCGAGGACCTGGCGAACCTCGCGGGCTTCTTCCTGCGTCGCTACAACCTCAAGTTCCACAAGAACATCCAGGGCGTGGCCGACTCAACGCTGCGCATCCTCAGCGCGTACTGGTGGCCCGGCAACATCCGCGAGCTGGAGAACCTGATCGAGCGGCTCGTGGCCGTGTCCGACAAGGAGTGGATCACGGACGAGGATCTCCCCTACGAGTTCCACGTGGCGCAGCTCGATTCGCAGGGGCCGGCCTCGGAAAACCTGCTCGAACGGGCGGTCTCGACGTTCGAACGGAACTTCATCATCCGGGCGCTCGAAAAAGCGGGGTGGAACGTCACGGCGACCGCGCGGGCGCTCGGGATCCCGCTCAGCACGCTGAAATTCAAGATGGACCGCCTCGAAATCCGGGAGCTCGCCCGCAAGATTCGGGGCGGCTAGGCCTTTCCCCCTTACAGGCCACAGAGACACAGAGGCAGTCGCCTTCGCCTTCGGCTACGGCGCCCAAGCAGATGCACGCTTGCCCGCCGAAGCTTTAGCGGAGGCGGGTGCCTCTGTGGCCCGCGGAGGCATGAGCGGCGGGGTAGGGCGTTGTACGAGCGGCCAACCGGTTGGCCGCCGCCGGCAGGCCCGCTGATTCCGGGAAAAACGTTCCCAATCGGCAGGGCTGCCGTGCGCGTCCGGACGTGGGGTTGGCCGCGTCGCCAACGGATTGGCCGGGCGCGCAGGGGCGCCCGAATGCGAATTGCTTGCCGACCGCGCACTTCTCTTCGCAATTTCTGCAAGGTGCGTTGAAGAAAGCGTGCACGTCCATTCCGGCACAGCCGTTGCCAGCCTTCGAGCGTGAACGCAGGGAACGCTCATCGTGCGGGTGCTTCCCACGGGCGTCACGCGGGAGAGCCATGCAGCTGTCACGGTTCAACGTCCAGGTGCCGCTGCCGGATCGGAACGAAGTGTTCCTGATGAACACTTTTTCGGACGCGCAGCTCCTCGCGTCTCCTGACGTCGCCACGCTTCTCGATCGGATTGCGCGCGGGGAATCGAGCTTCGACGCGGAAGAGCGCGAGACGATCGACGCGCTGCGAGACAATGGCTTCATCGTCGAGTCGCGCGAAAACGAACGCGTGGCGCTGGACCAGTACTTTCACAACCTGCGCGAGGACACCGAGCAAGTGCGCGTCACGGTGCTGACCACGCTGCAGTGCAACTTCGCGTGCGACTACTGTTTCCAGGGCGATCACGGCGACTACAACAAGTTCGCCGAGAAGATGTCGCTCGAGACGGCCGCGAAGGTGGCCGAGTGGATCGCCGGCCGGCTGGACGAGGTCCGTCCCGGGAGGTTCGTGCTGACGCTGTTCGGCGGCGAGCCGCTCCTCAATCTGCCTGTCGCCTATTTCCTGGCGGAGCGCTGCCATCGCGAATGCGAGACCCGCGGGGTGCGGCAGGCGATCAGCCTCATTACCAACGGGCTCCTGCTCACACCGGAGGTGGTCGACCGGCTGACGCCGTACGGCCTGTCGGGCGTCAAGATCACGCTCGACGGCGATCGCGAGACGCACAACCGCATGCGGCCGCTGCGCGGGCGGCAGGGAACCTTCGACCGGATCATCGAGAACGTGCGGCGGGTGGCGAACAAGGTGCCGATCACGATCGGCGGCAACTTCGACGAGTCGTCTGCGGACAGTTTTCCGGCCCTGCTCGACTACCTGCGTGAGCAGGAATTCGCGGGCAAGATCGTCAAGGTCAACTTCAAGCCGGTCATCAAGTCGTTCGACCAGCCGGCCGCGGCATCGCCTTCGTACGTGGCGTCCGGCTCGAGCCGATCGTACGTGGCGTCCGGCTCCCCTTCGTACGTAGCGTCCGGCTTTAGCCGGACCTCTGTGATCCCGCTCACCCTCGTCAGCGGCGATGGCAAACCACTGAACGGCACGTGCATGACCAGCGCCGGCGCCGGGCGGCTGGCGCCCGCGACGGCGTCGAGCGTCTGCGACTCGTGTCACTTCGTCGACGAGAAGATGGCCTTCCTGCGCAGCGAGACGCGGAGGCGCGGGTTCCCGACGCCTGACGGGGTGCATATGGGCCCGTGCGAGATTCACCGGCGCCATGCGTACACGCTCGGACCGGACGGATCGATTTACGCGTGCCCCGGCTTCACCGGGTCGAAGACCGATTCGACCGGCCATATCGACGGGCGCGTGGAGGAGTGGCGGCGGGCGGCCGCGGTCCGCTTCGAGCGCCTCAGTCCCCGGAAAGACGAGTGCGGAGAGTGTTCGTTCGTTCCCGTGTGCGGCGGCGGCTGTTCCGTTGCCGCACACACCGAGCTTGGCGACATGCATCAGCCGTCATGTCACAAGGGTGCGCTTGAGGCCGCTGTGGTCAGCCTGGCCGA
>JACPTI010000141.1 GCA_016192845.1 Acidobacteriota bacterium | reverse complement strand
TATGTGGTGCGAATGCGCGGCGGGCTCGACGCGCAGGGGAGTCTCGTGGCGCTCGACTACGAGGCGCGCGCCGCGGACTACGGTCACCTGGGCTACAACGAGCACGACACCGTGCTGATTGCGCAGCTCACGGGCCGCCGGCGCGAGATGCCCGCGCCCGGCGGCGCCGCGGCGCCCGCGGACATGTATGCCGTGCCGAACCGGCGGTCGCTGATGCACGTGGTGGCGCTGCCGCTCGTCTGGGAGACGCCGCTCCGGACCGGCAACCTGCGCGACCCGAACGGGCCGCAGGTGACGTTTGCCGGCGAGTCGTTCATCGACGAGCTGGCGGCGGCCGCGAAGGTCGATCCCGTCGAGTTCCGCCTGCATCTGCTCACCGCCGAGACTCGAGACGATGCCGGGTTCCGTCGCGCCCGCTCGATTGCGTGCGTGAAGGCCGCCGCCGCGGCGTTCGGATGGCAGCCGCGTCCCTCACCTGCGCCGCGCGGCACGGGCGAGATCCTCAGCGGTCGCGGCTTCGCGTATGCGTACCGCAATCAGACGGTGGTGGCGCAGATTGCCGAGGTGGAGGTGAATCGCCGCACCGGGCGCGTCTGGGTGAAGCGGCTCGTCTGCGCGCACGACTGCGGGCTGATAGTGAACCCCGAGGCGCTGCGCCGCACGGTGGAGAACGCGATGCTCCACTCGCTGAGCCGCGCGCTCTACGAGGAAGTGACGTTCGACACCGAGAAGGTGACGAGCGTCGACTGGCGCACCTCGCCGACGCTGACGCACCTTGACACGCCGGAGCGCATCGACGTGCTGCTGGTGAACGGCGATCCGAACCCGAACCGCCCCGACCTGCCGCACTACGGCGCGGGCGAGGCGGCGTGCAAGCCGCTCATCGCGGCCGTCGCGAACGCGATCTACGACGCAACCGGCGTGCGCATCCGGCGCGTGCCGTTCCGGCCGCAACGCGTCATGACGGCATTGAAAGCGGCGCGGGTCTAGCGCGCAGGCTTCAGCCTGCGCGCTCCGTCCTACCGCACGCTGGCCGTCTGCGCCGCCGTCGCCCCCGGCTTGATGGACGCGAGATACGCCACGATGTCGCGCATCTCGTCGTTGGTCAGGCTGGCGACGACCGGCTTCATCATCTCCGCGTACGTGCCGTTGCGCGCGCCGCTCTTGAAGTCGTACAGCTGGCGCATGATGTAGCTCGGCGACCGGCTGGCAATCGCCGGGAGGTCGCCGAGGCCGTTCAGATCCGCCCCGTGGCACGTCGCGCACGCCGTCGTCTTGCGCACCGGCCCGCCGTTCACCATCGCCTCGCCCGTCTCCACGAGCTGCTTGCCCCGGGCGACGCTCCCCACCGGCACGTACGCGATCCAGCCGGAGCGCGGATTGCGCACGCCGTTCGCCTGCCACGCGTCCTCCGGCGTCTCGACGATGCGTCCGGCGAGCTTTTCGGTGGGCTCCTTGCCGTGCGTGATGTACATGTTGCCGTCTTCCAGGTGCATCTCGGGGATCATCTCCGCCTCGACCACCGTGATCCACGGCGTCCACTTGATCGCGCCGAAATACTCCGCCGCCTGCTGCATCTCCTCCTCGGTCATCGCGCGCGCGAGCATCGCCATTGTCGGCGTGTTCGGCTTCCGAGGATCGGAGCTGAGGCGCTTGCCGGCGGCGAAGTCGCGCAGCTGCTGGATGAAGTAGCCGACCGGCTGATCCGCCACGGGCGCGTTCTCCGGCCGTCCCTTCCCGTTCGGCAGGTGGCACGAGCCGCAGCCGCGCGCGGTCTCGCCGAGCTTCGCCGGGCCGTTCTTGATGATCGGCGTCATCGGCGGGTGGTCGCCGGAAAACCAGTCGATCACGTTGTGGAGGTCGCGGACGTCGACGAGCGAGTACGTGGCGCTGCTCCCCGGGACGGTCCGCGGCATGGTCTGTTCCTTCGGATCCTCGTTGGGACGCAGAGTCCGTGTCGGAGGCGCCTGCGGGACAGCCTTGTCGCCCGGCTGGGGCGGCGTGCTGCGCGCCCACGCCCACAACGGCAGCGGCTCGATCTGGGCCAGAACAGTAGACGAGACGACGGTCAAGACGCACGCGGCTCCGATGACACACATGACGAGGCGTTTCATGGGCCCTCCTATCGGCTGTGCCGGACACTATACCGCGCCGGCCGCGATTGGCGAAGGAGATTGGCCGGGCGGCGGCTGCGGTGCACTGTCGCGCCCGGGACGCGTTCCGCCGATACAGTGAAGTGAACGGGGATGGCGCCGCAGATCGACGACCGCCTGTAGAGAGCTATTCCGAAAGGAGCCGTCCATGTCCGTTCGCTTCTGGCTTGCCCCGGTCGTCTTCAGCGCCGGCCTCGTCACACTCCCCACTGCGGCGCGTCCGACTACAAGTCCACCCGCACCGGCCGCTCAGAATCCCGCGCCTGCTGGCGACCAGGATCAGACGACGATCGATGACCAGGTCGATCTGGCGGTCACGGTCTACAACTCCGACATCGCGCTCGTGCGCGACGTCCGCGATCTGCGCCTGCCGCGCGGGATCGCCGAGCTCCGGTTCATGGACATCGCGGCAACCGTCAATCCGGCGACCGTCCACTTCCGGTCGATCAGCGAGCCGTCCGAGCTCGACGTCCTCGAGCAGAACTACGAGTACGACCTGCTCGAGCCCGACAAGCTGCTGCGCAAGTACGTCGGCCGCAACGTCACGCTCGTGCGCATGCGGCAGCAGAACGGAACGACGACGGTCGAGGAGGTAGACGCGCGGCTATTGAGCTACAACAACGCGCCCGTGTGGCGGATCGGCAACGAGATCGTCACCGGCATGCACGCCGACCACATCCGGTTCCCCGAGCTGCCCGAGAATCTCTACGCGCGGCCCACGCTCATCTGGACGCTCGAGAACGGCGGAGCCGAGCGCCACCGCGTCGAGGCGTCGTATCTGGCGGGCCGCCTCTCCTGGGCCGCCGACTACGTTCTCAACATCGGGCGCGACGACAAAGCCGCGGACCTCGACGGCTGGGTGACGTTGACCAACGGCAGCGGAACGGCGTTCCGCAACGCGCGGCTGCAGCTCGTGGCCGGCGACCTCAATCGCGTCCGGCAGGGCATCGGGAGAATGGCGGCGGAAGCGGCGCGCGACGCCGCCCTGCCCGCCTCCGCGCCGGTGTCGCAGGAAGCCTTCTCCGAGTACCACCTCTACACGCTCGGCCGGCGGACGACGATCAACAACGCCGAGACGAAGCAGGTGAGTCTGCTCGGCGGCACCGGCATTCCCGTCGTCAAGCGCTATGTCGTCGAGGGGCAGCGCGTCTACTACCACAACGCCGCGCATCCCGGCGCGCCGATCAAGGACGTCGTGCAGGTGTATTACCAGTTCAAGAACGAGGAGCGGGCCGGGCTGGGGATGCCGATGCCGGCGGGCACGGTGCGCGTCTACCAGGCGGATTCAAAAGGGGGCGTGCAGTGGGTCGGCGAGGATCGCATCGCGCACACACCGAAGGACGAGATGCTGAACCTCAAGATCGGCAACGCATTCGACGTCGTCGCCGAGCGCAGCCAGATCGACTTCCTCAGGGTCGGCGACCGGACGCACGAGGTGGAGTACGAGATCACTCTGCGGAACCACAAGCCGGCGCCGATCACTGTGGAAGTGAACGAGCCGGTGGGCGGCACGTGGCGGATGCTGCGCTCGAGCCACCGCTGGACGAAGACGGCGGCGTGGGCGGCGCAGTTCATGGTGCCAGTGGCGGCCGACGGCACGACGGTGCTGAAGTACCGCGTGAGGGTGACGTACTGAGCGGAGCTAGGGGTCCCAAACTGGCGGCCGTCACGCGCTCCCAGAATTCGGTGTACATTCTCCGGTGGCGTAGGATCGGCGCGACGCCGTAACCTGTGGCCCATGAGCGCTCAGCCTGCCCTCTTCACTCCGACCCTCCCCCCGCGCGTGGAGATGGAGCGCGCGTTCCTCGAGAGCGATGCGAGCTACGACGGCATCTTCTTCACCGGCGTGCGGACCACGGGCATCTTCTGCCGGCCGTCGTGCCGCGCGCGGAAGCCGTTGCCGGGCAACGTCGAGTTCTTTGCCTCGGTGCGCGAGGCCTTGTTCGCGGGCTACCGCCCCTGCCGCCGGTGCGATCCAGCGGCGGCGCCGGGGACCGTGCCGGACTGGGTGAAGACGCTCCTCGAGACGGTGGAGGCCGACCCGAGCCACCGACTCCGAGACGAGGACCTGCGGAAGCTGGGCGTCGACCCGGCCCGCGCGCGGCGGTACTTCCTCGAGCACTACGGGATGACGTTCCATGCCTACTGCCGCGGCCGGCGGCTGTCGGGCGCGCTGCGCCAGCTCCGCTCGGGCGAGCCGCTCGATGACGTGGCGCTCTGCACGGGCTGGGAGTCGCACAGCGGCTTCCGGGAGGCGTTCACCCGCACCTTCGGCACGGCGCCGGGCGCCGCGCGGACGCTGCCGGATGCCGCCGTGGTGATGACGACGATCGACACACCGCTCGGACCGATGGTGGCGGGCGCCACCGACGCGGGGCTGTGCCTGCTCGAGTTCACCGACCGCCGGATGCTCGAAGCGCAGATGCGCCGGCTGCAGTCCTTGCTCAAGCAGCCGCTCGTCCCAGGCGACCACCCGCACCTCGCCCAGGCGCGCGAAGATCTCGCCGGCTACTTCGACAAGAAGCTGACCACGTTCAGCGTGCCGCTCGTGTTCCGCGGGACGCCGTTCGAGGAGCGCGTCTGGCGGGAGCTGTGCCGGATCCCGTACGGCCGGACGATCTCGTACGCCGAGCTGGCGTCACGCGTCGGCTCCTCCGGCGCCCAGCGCGCCGTCGGACGCGCCAACGGCATGAACCGCCTCGCCATCGTCATTCCGTGCCACCGGGTGGTGAACAGCGACGGGAAGCTGGGCGGGTACGGCGGCGGCCTGTGGCGGAAGCACTGGCTGCTGGGGCTGGAGTCAGCCGGGTCCGCCGCTCGGTGAACCCGCTCTCGCGGCGGCACCCGGCCTACGTACGACCCTACTGCGGGTTGACGTTCTCGGCGCGCGGCCCCTTCGGCCCCTGGCCCACCGTGAACGACACGCTCTGCCCCTCGCGCAGGTCGTCGAACCGCGTGCTGGCGCAGGCGGACTGGTGGAAGAAATACTCGGTGCCGTCGGCCGCCGCAATGAACCCGAAGCCTTTCCCCGTCAGACGCTTGATCGTTCCATTCATCGTTGCCATCGTCGTGTCCTTGTCGCGTGGTCAGTAGCGGTAGGTCTGCGTCCGGCCGCCCCGCTGCAGCCGGTCGGCGTTCCAGATCTGCCCGCACGCGAGGCAGCGCCAGTACGTCGAGACGTTCACGTCCTTGCTGGTGGTCTTCACGTCGGGCGAGCGGCAGAACGGGCACGCTTTCGGCGCAACCGTCGTGCCGGGCTGGGGGAGGCGGTTCACCAGCTCCTCACGTCAGCGGCGCGGATCGTACCCGGCGCTCGATTCCATCGCGCGCACGCGTGCCGCGCTCCAGCGCGGGCGGCATCCAGAACTGCAATACGGGAGCCCACCTTTGGAGGGCTTTGATGAGGGCTGACCGGCGGGACGCCCGAACGGGGTCAGGACTCAGGAAAGCGCTGCGGCTACGGTATGCCAGCCGGCGGAAAAACACAAACGGTCGCCGGGCCAGCCCGGCAATTGTGTCGTTCACAAATCAAGCGTTCCCGTCCCTAGCCATAACCAAGGGCTCTGCCCGGCGCGTTCGGGAAGCGCTGCGCGAGCTCGCCTTTCAGCCAGGCGGCGAAGTCCGCATTGATCGGGTCCGCAAGGACGATGCCCGCCGGCGTCACGTAGAACACGGTGTAGTGGTTGTTGTTCTGGACGCGGTACAGGTTGCCCGCGACCGGCGTGATCGACCGCACGGGTGGCTTCTGTCCCTCCTGCGCCGACGCGGCCCCCGGCAGCAGCGCGAACGCGAAGGCGACTACGAGACGACGAGCCATCGACAAGTCCTCCAGAGGCGGATCATACTGCGCAGGGCTTGATCTCGGCCGGCTCACCGCCTAGGCTACTGGCACCCCAGCGCGCACAAACCGCGCGACGCCACCCCATCGCGCAAGAGCGCGATGGGGACCCCGGTTGGACCCCGCCGGTGGGCCGGAAAGGAGCACCATGACCACCGCAGTGCAGGAGACGAAGCGGACGTTCAAAGTCGCCGTGATGAACGCGGTGCACGACCTGCCCGTGCTGGTCGCCCGCGACAAGGGGTTCTTCGCAGACGAAGGGCTCGACATCAACTTCGTGACGACGCCCGGGATGGCGCAGGTCACCACGTCGCACACGGTGAAGTTCGAGACGGTGTTCGACCGGCCGCTCGACTCGGTCTACAACGAGGGGGGCATCGACCAGTACCGCATGTGCGAGTGGGGGATCATGAAGCGCGCGGCCGAGGCCGACGCGCAGGGCCTCCGCCACCGCAAGATCGTCGCCCTCGGCGCCTCCATGTCGAAGTTCGCCATCGTCGTGCGGAAGGACTCGCACATCTACGAGCCCGAGATGCTCAAGGACAAGCTGATCTCGGTGACGCCGAACAACGGGTCGCATTTCACGATGCTGAAGATGCTCGAAGGGTTCCTCGAGCCGGAGCACGTGAAGACGGTGAACCTCGGCTCGATGCCCAAGCGGATCGAGGCGCTCAAGCGCGGCGAGTGCGCCGGCGTCGTGCTGATGGAGCCGTGGATCAGCGTGGCGCAGAAGGAAGGGCTCCGGATCCTGATCGAGTCGCACTCGACGCGCGCCGAAGCGGCCTCGGACGAGGTGGACGGGAAGACGCTGGCGGCGATGTTCCGGGCACAGGCGCGCGCGGTGGAGCTCATCGAGAAGGACCCGACGCCATTCGTGCGCTACCTGGTGCGCGAGACGGGCGGACGGCTCGAGGAGAAGGAATTCCACGCGTGGCGGCTGCTGCACGCGCCGCCGCAGCCGTATACGCGCGAGCGGTGGGACGACACGTACCGCTGGACCGTCAAGTGGAACATGACGGTGCCGGGCGCCACCTACGAGAACACGGTCAGCAACAGGGCGTGGGAATAATTCCCACGCCCCACGTCCCTCGAGGCCCGGGCTACAGTCGCTGGCATGGCCGGCTCCAGCACCCTTCCAATCCTGACCGCAGACGAGGTCGTGTCACACCTGCGGGCGCTGCGCGCCCGGCAGCCCGTGACGTACCGGGCGTTCTACTCCAGCCAGTTGCGCGGGATCGTGACCGATCCGGCGCTCATGGTCATCCCGTTCGACGACCACCTGGTGCATCGCGGCCACGGCATCTTCGATACCGCCGCCCTCGTCGGCGGGAAGATTTACGACCTCGAGGCGCACCTCGATCGCTTCTTGCTCTCCGCCGAGCGATCGAAGCTTCGGCTCCCGGGCTCGCGCGGCGAGATTCGCGACATCATCATCAAGACGACGGCCGTGAGCGGCCGGAGGGACGGCTCGATTCGGTACTGGCTGTCGTCCGGCCCCGGCAGCCTGGAGCTCGGTCCCGCCGCCGGCGCCGAGCCGGGGTTCTTCGTGATGGTCTTCGACGGCCTCTCGTATCCCGAGCGGTGGTACACCGAGGGCCTGAAGGTGATGACCACGACGTACCCGATCAAGGCGCCACTCTACGCGATCACCAAAGCCACCAACTACCTGCCCAATGTCCTGATGCAGATGGAGGCGAAGGAGGCGGGCTTCGACAACGGCGTGTTCATCGACGCGGACGGCTACGTCGGTGAAAGCTCCAACATGAACGTGGCGTTCGTGACGGGCGGACGCGTGTTCGTCCACCCGACGTTCGACAACGTGCTTGCCGGCTGCACGTCGCTGCGGCTGCTGGAGCTCGCGCGGGCGCTGGTCGATCAGGGGCTGCTCACGGGTATCGAGGTCCGCGATATTCCGGTGGCCGAAGGGCGCGCGGCGCGCGAGATGCTGCTCCTCGGCAGCTCGGTCAAGGTGGCGCCGGTCGTCCAGTGGGACTCCCAGGTGATCGGCGACGGGAGGCCCGGCCCCGTCGCGAAGGCGCTCCTGCGCCTCCTCGAGGAGGACATGCGCAGCGGCGATCGGCTGATCCCCGTCCCGTACCAAGACTGAAAACAGCCGTCCGCGGGCCACAGTGGCGCCCGCGAACATGTGCCGCCAGCGCCGCGCGCATTACCGCCCGGCGCGTTTCAGGAGCGTCTCGTTGAACAGATTGGTCCACTTGTCGATCTCGTCGAGCGCGCGGACGGGATCGGTCTGGAGGATCTGCACGCCCTGGAGCGGCGAGGCGACCTTCGTGTTGCTCGGCACGTAGTCCATGCTCACGAAGTACTGCTGCGCCTCTTCGCCGAGCAGGTACTCGTAGAAGAGGAGCGCCGCGTTCGGGTGCGGCGCGTTGCGCGCGATGCCGACCGCGTTCGAGCGGGCGATCGCGGGCTCGATGGCGAACCAGTCGATCGGCGCCCCCTTCTTCTTGGCCTGCTCGGGCATATAGTTGTAGACGGTCAGCGCGAGCGGCACCTCGCCCGAGATCACCATGTTGTTGAGCAGCGTGTGCCCGAGGCGGACGGAGATGCCGTTGGTCTCGGCGAGCTGCCGGAAGAAGCCGAGCCCCCTGTCGCCACCCCCCATCACGTCGACAACGGAGGAGAACCAGTCCTGATCCTTCGCCTCGACGCCGAGCTTCCCCTTCCACTTCGGGTCGAGGAGATCGGCGTAGGTCTTCGGCAGCTCGTCACGGCCGACGAGCTTCGTGTTGTACGCCTGCACCCACACGGACAGGAGCGTGGCCGCCCACTGCCGGTGCGCGGGAACCGAGCCGGGCTGCAGGTCGGCGTGGAGCGGCGAATCGACCGGCAGCAGCACCTGCTCGCGCGCGAGCGCCTCCATCTCGGGCGAGCCGAAGTGGATCACATCCACGTCGTAGCGCCGGGCCGAAGCCTCGGCCAGCGTCCGCTGCAGCACCTTGTCGGTGCCCGCCCGCCACACGTTCACCGTGACGCCGTACTTCGCCTCGAAGGGACCGACGAGCGTCGGCAGATCCTTCTCCGCGATCGTCGTGTAGAGGGTGAGCGAGCCTTCCTGGCGCGCGGCGGCGGCGATTCTGGCGGGGCGATCCGGACCCCGGTAGTCAACCGCGGTGGTCTGCTCCGGGCTGCCGCTGGTGCAGGCCGCTGTCAAGAGCACACAGACGATTAACCACGAAGGACACGAAGACCACGAAGGGCACGATAACCATTTAAGGATTGTTCGTGCGCTTCGTGATCTTCGTGCGCTTCGTGGTTCTAGCGTCCCGCGCCGAAGAGGTCGTAGTACAGATCCTTCCACTTGTCGTACTCGTCGATCGAGACGCGCGCGTCGACGAACGTCATCGGCATCTGGTTGAGCGGCGTGTCGATCTTCCTGTTGGTCGGCACGAACTCCCGCTGCGCGATGATCGCCTGCCCCTCGGCGCTCACCTCGAAGTCGTAGAACAGGATGGCGGCGTGCGGATGCGGCGCGCGGCGCGCCACGGCGACGCCGTTCGGACGGGCGATGGCGCTCCCGATCGTGAACCAGTCGATCGGCGCGCCCTCCCGCCGCAGCTGCTCCGCCTTGTAGTTGTAGACGGTGAGCGCCATCGGCACCTCGCCCGAGACGACGAGCTGGGTGAGGAGCGTGTGCCCTTTGCGCACCGACATGCCGTTGGTGGCGACGATCTGCCGGAACACCTGGTCGCCGCGCTCATGGCCGAGCGCGTCGAAGACGCCGGCGAGCCAGTCGGAGTCCTCCGCCTCGATGCCGAGCCTCCCCTGCCAGCGCGGATGCGCCAGGTCCTCCCACGACTTCGGCAGCTCCTCTTTCCTCACCAGCTTGGTGTTGTACGCCTGCACGAAGACGTTGAGGCGCGAGCCGACCCACTCGCCATGCGGCCGGATGGCCGGCTCGATGAGGTCGGCGTGGTGCGGGCTCTTCACGCGCTGCAGGATCTGCTCGCGATGGAGCGACTCGAGCTCGGGACCGTTGGTTTCGATGACGTCGACGGCGTGGCGGCCGGCGCGCGCTTCCTGGAGCGCGCGATTGAGCACGGCCTCCGAACCGGCGCGCCAGACGGTCACCCGGACCCCGTACTTCTTCTCGTACGCCTCGATGACCGGACCGAGGTCGCTCGTCTGCGCGGACGTGTAGATCGTGAGCTCGCCCTCGTGCTTCGCCCCCTCGATGAGCCGCCGCTCCCGGTCCGGCCCCTCATAGAGTGCCAGGTCGGCCACGGCCGCGCCGCCTTCCGTTCCGGTCGGCGTGGACGAACCGCAGGCGGCGGCGACGAGCGCCATCGTGAGAGCGAGGAATCTCATGACGCTACGTACCCAGCTGTTGCAGCTCGGCCAGCTCCGCCTCGTAGGCCTTCTCCATCCGCGGCTGGAACCCGTGCCGGGCCAGCGCCTCCGCAAACCACTGTCGGATCGTCGGCGCCTCGTCCGCGTAGTCGATCTGGTCGCCGCCGAGCCGCTTCGAGATCCACGCCTTCGGCACGCCCTGGGCGTTGCGGATCGACGTCCCCTCGGCCTTGAAGGCCAGGTAGCGCGCCGGGATCGTGCCGGTGTTGAAGTGCTGGTGATACCACATGTTGGGCGGTACGATCATGGACCCTTCCTTCCACTCGTACCGCCGCGGCTCGCCCCCCTCGGGCCACATGAGCGTGTAGCCTTCGCCGCTCATGATGATGACGTGCGCACCCGGGCCGTGGGCGTGCGCCTTCTTGTAGGTGCCGATCGGGAACTGCGAGATGTGGCTGTTCATGTGGCCGCGCGCCATGCTGAAGCGGATGTGCCCGCCGCCGGCGCCGCGCTCCCTGGCGGCGATGAGCGGCAGGTTGATCGCGTCGGCCACGAAGTTCGTGTCGAGCAGCAGTCCGCGCTGCTCGCCCTTGCCGGCAAAGTAGTCGGGCTCGCCGTTGAACCGGTCCGTGAAGTCGTACTTCGTGTTGAAGACGAAGTTCAGGTCGCCGAACGCGTTGATGACGACCGGCGCGTTCGTCACGGCCACGTAGCGGGCGGGCTCGAGGCCCGAGCCGTTGAAGTGCTGGTGCCACGCGTTGAGCGGGATGGCGAACATCGCGCCCTTCTTCCACTCGAACGCGATGCGCCTGCCGGCGTCGTTCCAGACGGCGGTCGATCCCCGGCCGTCGAGCACGTAGATCATCTCCTCGTAGAGCTGCCGCTGCGGGTTCAGCTCGCCGCCGGGCGGGATCTCGCACACGTAGCAGTCGTTCGTGCTGCGCGAGGCGTCGTGGTTGAGGAAGACGCCGCGCCCGCCGCGCCGCGTCCACCTCTTCAGCTCCACCGTGTGGAGGTCGGAGACGTAGATGGAGCTGAGGATGTCGAGCCCCTCCGACCGCACCCACCGCGTGTAGGGCGTCTCCTTCTCGGCGGCGAACTTCCGGGCGAACTCGTCGGAAACGACACTCTCTCTGGTCATCTCGATCCTGAACGTTGAACCGTCGTTCACACTTCTCGGTTCTACCTTCTCAGTTCGTGTTCACGTTCGGTTCGGTGTTCAGGGTTCCACGTTCGAAGTTCGGGTCCGGCTGAAGCCGGACGCCACGTACGTCCATTGTCGTGTCCGCCTGCAGGCGGACCGCCGAACCCCGAACCCTGAACTCTGAACCGAACATCGAACACGAACCGAGAACCGAGAACGTAGAAGTGCGAACGACAGTCTACTCTTCGTGGTTGTAGTTCTCTTCTTCTTCGCGCGCCTTGACGTTCTCGTGCCCCGGCACGGGGGTCGTCGGGCGCGGCTCCACGGTCTTCTGAAACAGCATGTTCATGAACATGAACATCGGCTTCGTCTTGAGCACCAGCGCGCGCGCCGGCTGCGTGGTGCTCGCGTTGAAGTGCTGGTGCACGCAGTTGTTGTGCACGACGACGACGTCGCCCGCCTTCCAGTCGTAGCGGACGCCGTCGTGGATCTCGTACCCCTCGCCGTCGAGGATGTAGAAGGCGGCCTCGTTGACGTGCCCGTGCTTCTGGTTGTGCCCGTCCGGCGCGTACTCCTCCAGATGGATGTGCAGCGTCTGCGTCAGGCCGTCGATCGGCTCCACGTAGTGCCGGCTGAACGTCTGCGGGCCGTCGTTGAACTTCAGCTCGCGCCCGCGGATGACGCGCGGCTGCGAGCGCAGGCGCGCCAGCTCCCGCTTCAGTCCGTAGTCCCCCTCGATGCCGCGGACGAACATGCGCGGCTTCTGGCTCGTGAAATGCGACTCTTTACCCATCCGCAACTCCCAACGCCCAACTCCCAATGCCCAACGCCCGCTCACGAATCCGCCTCGCGGGGCACGCGCTGGCCGCGCAGGAACAGATCGGACCAGAGCTTCGTCCACTTCTCGTCCTCGTCGAGCGTGATCGAGGGATCGATCATCTCGAACGGGAAGTCGTTCAGGTGCGAGTTGACGGCGCGGCTCGCCGGCACGCGGCTCCGCTCCGCCAGCACGTCCTGCCCTTCCTTCGAGAGCACGAAGTCGACGAACAGCAGCGCCGCGTGCGGGTGCGGCGCGCGGCGCGCCACGCCGATCGCGTTCGGGCGGCCGAAGGTCGGCATGAGCGCCTTCCACTTCACCGGCGCACCCTGGATGGTGAGCCGCTCGACGTTGTGGTTGTAGAGATTGGCGACGAGCGGCAGCTCGCCCGACGCGAGCAGCTGGCCGAGCAGCGAGTGGCCGCTGCGCATCTGCGGCTTCAGCCCGGCAAGCTTCCGGAAGTACGCCAGCCCCGGCTCCTCGCCCATGTGCTTGACCATCGCGCCGAACCAGTCGACGTCGCCCGCCTCCAGACCGACGCGGCCCGCCCACCGCGGGTGCAGCAGGTCCTCATACGAGTCGGGCACCCCGTCCGGCGGCACCAGCGTCGTGTTGTAGCCGATGGTGAAGAAGTTGAAGCGGTCGGCGACGTAGTGCCCGTGCGGCCGGAACGACCCCGGCGCCAGCTCGGCGAAGTGCGGGCTGTGGAACTGCTCGAGCAGCCCCTCGCGGAACATCGCCTCCATCTCGGGACCGTTGGTCTCGAGCACGTCGCACGCAAACCGCCGCGCGCGCGCCTCGGAGACCGCGCGCTGCACGACGCGCTCGCTGGCCGAGCGCCACAGCTCGGTCTTGATCCCGTACTTCTTCTCGAAGGCGCTAATGAGCGGCACCGAGTCCTGCGTGTTGAGCGAGGTGTAGACCGAGACGACCTCTTCCTGCTTGGCGCCGGCCAGGACGCGCTGCTGCCGGTCGGCGCTCTCGAGCAGGTAGAGCTCGCGGTGGGGCGACTCCGACGCGTCCGAGCGGGCGCAGCCCGCGGACGGCGCCGACAGGAGCGCCAGCAGGGCCTGGTTGAACGCGCGGCGATCGTGATTCACACCTTGGCGGGCACGCGCCCCCGCAGATAGTTCTCGACGATTTCGGCGTTCAGCTCGATGCCGGGGTCGTATTCGGGGGCGGCCTCGAGCTGCTCCAGATCGTTCAGCCCGCACGCCTTGAAGATCCGGTTGATCACCGAGATGAGCCGCACGGGCTTGTCGGGGCCGGCGTTGAAGTGCTGATGGATCGTGTTCGGCGGCACGTAGATCACATCGCCCGCCTCCCAGTCGAACCGCTTCACCTCGTCCTGCGGCTTCCAGTGATACGTGTCGGTAATCTCGACGTCGCAGTCCTGGTGCAGGTCGTAGCCGCGCCCCTCGAGCACGTAGAGGCACTCCTCGGCCAGGTGGCGATGCTTCCCGGAGCGGCTGCCGGGCGGGATGATCTGCATATAGGCGTCTACCGTCTCCATGCGGGTGTTCATCGCCTCGTTGATCAGGTGCTTGAGGATGCCCTGCGGCGCCATCTCCCACGGCATGTCCTCGGGATGGATCACCTTCTTCCGCTTCGCATTCCTCGCCGGCGCCTCCGTGGCATCGTCCAGGAGGGCCTGATAGAACCGCTTGTTGGTGCTTCCCTTCCGCCACGCTTTCGATTCGCTCCAGGCCATGTCAGTCCTCGTGGTTGAAGTTCTCTTCTTCTTCGCGCGCCTTGAAGCTCTCGGCGCCGGGCGCGGGCTCGGTGGGCCGCGGCTCCACCGTCTTCTGGAACAGCATGTTCATGAACATGAACATGGGCTTCGTCTTCATCACCAGCGCGCGGGCGGGTTTGGTCGCGCTCGCGTTGAAATGCTGATGCACGCAGTTGTTGTGGACGATGGCGACGTCGCCCGCCTTCCAGTCGTAGCGGACGCCGTCGTGGATCTCGTATCCCTCGCCGTCAAGGATGTAGAAGGCGGCCTCGTTGACGTGCCCGTGCTTCTGCGACTTCGCGCCGGGTCCCCACTCCTCGAGGTGCAGGTGAAACATCTGCGTGATGCCGTCCTTCGGCTCCACGTAGTGGCGGCTGAAGGTCTGCGGGCCGTCGACGAACCGGATCAGCGGCCCCTTGCGCACGCGCGGCTGCGCGCGCAGACGGGTGAGCTCCTGCTTCAGGTTGTACTCGCCCTGAATCGCGCGGACGAACACGCGATCCTTCTTGCTGTGGTAGTGCGATTCGTTGACGACCGGCTCGGCGAGCGCCGCGCCCTTCTTTTCTTCGGCCATATGCGTTCCCAGGTCCGGCTGAAGCCGGACGCTACGTACCTATACGCCGTATTCATCCAGCTTGAAGCGCTTCGGCTTCAGCGTGCGGCACAGCTCGCGGTTCAGTCCGGCCTGTGGCAGGCTGATGCCGGCCTCGTGCGCCATCTGCTGGACGATTTCCATGTCGTCTTCCGCCCACGCCATCGTATTCTCCCCCCAGTGGCGCAGCGCGTAGTTGTCGGCGCTGCTCTTGAGGAGCGCCTGGCGCAGCCGGTCGACGTCGACGCCACACCGCTTCGAGAGCGCCAGCGCCTCGTGGTTGGCGATGAGGCACGCCCACATCACGAGGTTGTTGGCCGCCTTCGCCACCTGCGCCGTCCCGACGCCGCCCGTGTGGACGATGTCGGCCGAGAAGCAGGAGAAGACGGGCGTAAGCCGCTCCACGACGTCCTCGTCGCCCGCCATGAACGCGAGCAGGGTCCCCGCGTCGGCCGCGCGGCCGCCGCGCGCGACCGTCGTGTCGACGAGATGCACGCCGTACGGCTTTGCCGCGGCCGCCAGCTCCCGCACCGTGCGCGGATGCACGGTCGACAGAACGGCGACGATTGTCTCCCGCGGCAGCACGCCGAGCAAGTCGCCCATCAGCTCGCGCAGCTCCCGGTCGTAGCCGACGCAGATCAGGATCGCCTCGCATTGTGCAGCCAGGACGGCGGGCGTCTCGGCCCAGCCGGCGCGCAGCTTCTCCACGGCGCCCCGTTTGGCCGGATCGATGTCGTGCGCGAGGACCGTGAGCCCCCTGCGCGCCATGTGGCCAATGATGGGCTGGCCCATGCGACCCGCGCCGATGACGCCAACGGTTTTCAGTGCGCTCGCTGTCTTCATGCCTCGCAATGCAGGGGGTCAGGAGTCAGGGGTCGGGAGTCAGTCTGTCGGCCTCTTGTCCTGTCCCGTGACTTCTGACCCCTGACCCCCGACCCCTGACCCCTGACCCCTGTTTCTATCGCTTCTGCGTAACCGTGTCGAGGAGGGCGGGCTGGCCCGCTTTTACCTTCGCAATGGCCCGTTTCAGGGCGTCGGCCAGCCCGTCCGGCGACTCGAACGGCCCTTCGGCGTACCACCCCATCGACCGCGCCATCGCCGCAAAGTCGGGCGCCGGGCCCTCGAGGTCCATGCCGATGTGCGCGCGCTCGAGGGGCGTGTCGCGCAGCCGCGCCATCCGGATCTGGTGCTCCCAGTCGTTGTAGTACGCGCGGTTGTTGTACATGACCACGAGCATCGGGATGCGGTGCTTGGCGACGGTCCAGAGCGCGCCGGCGTCGAACATCAGGTCGCCGTCGGGCTGGATGTCGACGACGAGCCGCTTGTGCGGGCGATGCGCGAGGGCGACGCCAATCGAGATGCCGAACTGCGTGGCGGTGCCGAGCGAGCGGCCGGGATGCCGGTGCGGCTCGTCGAAATCCCACAGCTTGCGCGTCCACTGCTCGAGCGTGCCGGCGGTGAGCACCCAGTCCTCGTCTTTGATGGCGTCCCACACCTCCGACGCGAGCCGCGGCAGCGTGATCGGGCTCGCATCCCAGTCCTCTCGTGCGTCGCGCGCCCACTTCTCCCGCCGCGCCCGGCTCTTGCCCGTGAACTCGGCGGAGCGCGCTTTCATTCGCTCCCGAAGGCCGGCGTCGCGTTCCCGCCGCGCCTCGAGCCGTTTCGTCAATGCCGGGATCGCGAGCGTCGTGTCGGCGAGAATCCGCAGGTCGGCGTGATGCAGGCGCTGGTAGTCGAGCGCCCAGCTCGACAGCTCCAGATCCGCGAAGCCGATGTCGATCCACTTTGCACCCGCCGGCACGATGGACCTCACCTCCCGCGTCGCGCTCACCAGCTCCGTCGTCGGCCGCTCCCAGTCGCGCGTATCGAGGCACAGAATGAGATCCGCGTCGCGGAAGACGTCCTTCGTGTAGCTCATGTTGAGCGGATGCCGCGACGGGAAGTTCAGCCGGCTGTCGACGTCGTACACGGGCACGCCGGCCGTTTCGGCCAGCGCGACGAGCGCGTGAAAGCCCTCGGGCTCGCGGCCGACGTACTCCGCGATGATCACCGGCCGCTCGGCGGCGGCAACGAGCGCGGCGGCTTCCTCCAGCGCCTCCGGGTCCGGCGCCATGCGGGTCGGCACCTTCGCGGCGCCGGCCGGCAGCAGCGCCACGTCGTGGTCCAGCCGCTGCTCCTGCAGCCACGCGTCGTAGCACATGTAGATCGGCCCGCGCGGCTCGGTCATCATCACCGCGTAGGCGCGCGCGAACGACTCGGGCACGCCGTCGATCGTGTGCGGCTGGTAGTCCCACTTGGTGTACGGGCGCACCTGCTCGCCCTGGTTCTGCGCGGTGTGAATCCAGTCGATGCGCGGCCGGCGCTTCGTCTCGTCCATCGGCCCGGTGGCGCCGATGATGAAGACCGGCGCGCGGTCGATGGAGGCGTAGTAGATCGCCATGTTGGCGTGCAGCAGCCCCACCAGGTTGTGCAGGATGGCCGCCATCGGCCGGCCGCTCGCCTTCGCGTGGCCGTGCGCGATCTGCACCGCCGTCTCCTCGTGCTGGCAGAGCAGCAGCTCGGGACGGTTGCCGCCGTAGTTCACGATCGAATCGTGCAGGCCGCGGAAGCTCGCGCCGGGATTGATGGCGGCGTATGGCAGGTCGTAGGCATGGAGGAGATCGACGATGACATCCGAGGCCCAGCGATCCTGAGCCATCTACTCGACCGTCCGAACTGACCGAGTCCGAATCACAACAAGCCTCCGCGCGAGAACAGCGGGCCGCGACAACCCGGGGCCCCCACCGCGCACTGCGCGGTGGGGTGGAAGCGGCGCGGCCCGAAAAGCGATTCGAGCAACATCACCCGTAGACCTTGAGCACGACGCACTTCTCCGGGTCGAGCTGCACCCAGATCGGCTCGCCGATCCTGGTGCGCAGCGTGGGATGGCGGCGCGAGAGCAGCGTGCGCGGGCCGACCGTCACCTGAAAGTCGACCGCCTCGCCCAGAAAGACCTTCTGGGCCACGCGCCCCTCCCAGACGTTGTCGCCGGCCGGCTTCTGCTCCGACAGCTCCACGTCCTCGGGCCGCACGGATACCGACACGCGCTCGTCGCGGCCGAACTCCTGCGTGGCGTGTACCTTGAGGTCGCCGATCTCGGTGCGGACGAGGCAGCGGCCGCTGGCGCCTGCGCCTCCGTCATGTGGGGCGGACCCTTCGGGTCCGCCGGGCGAGCCTGCAAGGCTCGCCCCACTGGCAGCTACGGCCGAGATCGCGTACGCCGGTTCCGCGACACCCACCACGGTCCCCTCGATGAAGTTCGTGTTCCCCACGAAGTCGGCGACGAACTGACTGGCCGGGTGCTCGTAGATCTCGCGCGGCGTGCCGATCTGCTGGATGCGCCCGTCCTTCATCACGGCGATCCGGTGCGACAGCGCGAGCGCCTCGCTCTGATCGTGCGTGACGTAGACGGTGGTGATCTTCAGCTCGCGCTGCAGGCGCTTCAGCTCGAAGCGCATCTGCTCGCGCAGCTTCGCGTCGAGGTTGGAGAGCGGCTCGTCGAGCAGCAGCAGCGCCGGCTGCATCACGAGGGCACGCGCGAGCGCCAGCCGCTGCTGCTGCCCGCCGGAGAGCTTCGTCGCCTCGCGACCGGCCAGATGATCGAGCTGCACGGCGGTGAGCACGCGCATCACCTTGTCGCGGATCTCCTGCCGCGCGTACCGGCGGTCGCCGACCTCGAGCGGAAAGGCGACGTTCTCGAAGACGTTCATGTGCGGCCAGATCGCGTACGACTGGAAGACCATGCCGAAGCCGCGGCGGTTCGGCACGACGAAGATCCCCTTGGACGAGGAGTAGACGAGCTGGCCGTTCACCGAGATCTCGCCCGCCTTCGGCCGCTCCAGCCCGGCAATCGACCTGAGCGTCGTCGTCTTGCCGCAGCCGCTCGGGCCGAGCAGCGTGAACAGCCGCCCCTCCTCGACGGTGAAGCTCACCTCCTGCGCGGCCTTCACCACCTGGCCGCGGTCGCCGTGATACTCGGTGCAGAGACCTTCGACGACGAGCATGTCGTTCACCGAACACGAACTGAGAATCGAGAACCTCGAAGTTCGAACGACTGTTCTCGATCCCTAGTCTTTAATTCCGTACTTCCGACCAATCCACTGGGTCGTGAGAACGAGCACGAACAGCGCGGTGATGAAGAGCACGCCGAGGGCGGAGAGCTCGACGTACTGGCCATTCTCCCACAGCTCCCAGATGACGATGGAGATGACCTGCGTGTCGGGGCTGTAGAGGAGGATCGACGTGGAGAGCTCGCGGATCGAGACGATCATCACGTAGATCCAGCCGGCCAGCAGCCCGGGTTTGAGGAGCGGCAGGATCACCCGGCGGAACGTGGCAAACCACGAGGCGCCGCACATCGCCGCCGACTCCTCCAGCTCCCTGTGGATCTGCACCATCGACGTCGTGCTGTAGCGCAGCCCGTACGGCATGAAGCGCGTGATGTACGCGATGAGCATGATCCAGATCGTCCCGTAGATGCCGATGTCGACGTTCAGGTAGAAGATCATGATCGACAGGCCGAGCACCAGCCCGGGGAACACGATCGGCAGCGACGCCACGTTGTCGAGCAGCCACCGCCCGGGAATCGTCGTCTTCACCACGATCCAGCAGATCACCGAGGTGACGAGCATCACGATCGTCGCCGCGCCGAACGACAGCAGCAGGCTGTTGCCGACCGTCCGCCACAGGTTCGGGTAGTCGAAGATGAACCGGTACGGGTCGAGCGTCAGGTTCTGCAGCGCCTCCATCGACGGCACCGCGTAGAAGCGCTGGAACGACGACCAGAGCAGCACCGCGAACGGCAGGACGACGATCAGCAGGAAGTAACCGATGAAGATCGACGTGGTCAGCCAGCGCCACGGGCCGAGATCGATTTGGCGCGGGCGGAACCCCTTGCCCGTCATCGTCGCGTACTTCGATCCGCCGCCCGACAGGCGCGACACGAAGTACACCCCAATGCTCGTGATGATGAGCAGCGCCACCGCGTACGCGGAGGCGAGGCCCACCTGGCTCGGATACCGGTGCACCGCCTGGTAGATAGCGGAGGTGAAGACTTCGATTCCGACCGGCAGCCCGAGGAGCGCGGGTACCTCGAACGCCTCGATCGCGCGGATGAAGAGCATCAGGATCGTCGCCACGATGGCCGGCCACGCGAGCGGCAGGGTCACCCGCCGCACCACCTGCAGCACGCCCGCGCCGCTCATGGTGGCCGACTCCTCGAGCGAGGGGTCCATCGCGCGAAAGGCCGCCGTCATCAGCAGAAACGCCATCGGCGAGTAATGCAGGCCGTCCACCCAGATCATCCCGGGCAGCGAGTAGATGTCGAACGGCGGCCGCTCGAGGCCGAGCCAGCTCTGGAGTACCAGATTGACGATGCCGATCTGCGGGCTGGCGAGGAGAATCCAGGCGACCGTGAAGAGGATCGACGGGATGACGAGCGGGATGAGCGACAGCGCGAAGATCACGCCCTTGAACGGCGTGTTCGTCCGCTCGTTCATCCACGCCAGCGTCGTGCCGATCACGAAGGAAAAAAGCGCCGTGCCCGACGCAAACTGCATCGAGGTCCAGAACAGGCGGTAGTTCTCGAGGGTCCCGTATGCCTGTGCGTAGTTGGCGAGCGTCCAGACGGCGTCGGCCGCCGCGGTCTGCGGTGTGCGGAAGCTCTGCCAGAGCAGGAAGCCGAGCGGGATGACGCCGATGTAGACCGTGAAGGCGACACAGATCCCAATCACCAGCCACTTGGCGTCGAACGCGGGCGCAACAATCGTGGGGCGAGCCAAACCGCCGGGGCCCCCACCGCGCACGCCTGCGCGGTGGGGTGGCTCTGGCTCGCCGCGCGAGCCCGAAGGGCTCGCGCCACGACCCAACGCCTCAATGCTCGTGGTGGTGGTGCTCATGGCCGTGATGGCGATGGTGGTGCTTATGGGGGATGCGCGGGTCGGCCGAGAAGACGAGCGACTTGATGGTCACCGGCACGGTGAACGACGGCATCCGCACGCGCCCCAGATCGATGTAGTCGAAGTCCCAGAGCGAGATGCCGTCGAGCACCAGCGCCTCCGACGGAACGCCGAGCTCCTCCTTGAGGATGGCGCCGAGCGTCTGTGCGATGTCGCCGTCGAGCACCAGGAAGATCGGCTTCCCCTCGCGCGTCGTCTCCGGCAGCGCTTCGACGACGCCGCGGGCGAGGCCGGCGATGCGCGCGTATGAGGGCGCGCCGCGCCAGCGGAACGCGAGCGCCACCTCCGACTCCCCTTCCACCAGGTCGAAGATCCGGAAGTGCTCGCGGATGGCGGCTGCGACCGCGGCGGGCTCCACGGTGTCGCCCAGCGTCAGGCGCGGCTGGACCACCTGCAGGTTCTTCCGCGGCAGCAGTTCGCCCGGGCTCGAGAGGTAGATCGTGTTCCCCGAGAGCTGCACGCTGTACTCCGACGCGCCCAGCGCCGTGGCGCGGATGCACTCCCCTGCCGGGAGCAGCGGAAACGGCAGCCGCCCCGCGTCGATCCGTGCGCGAATCGCCCGCCCGAACCGCTTGCCGAGGTCGCCGAAGTCGCGCGCCTCGCGCCCGTAGACGTACTCGCCCACGCCGCCCGAGAACATCGCGCCCTGAACGGCCACCCCACCGCGCAGGCGCGGTGGGGACCCCGGCGCAACGCCGATCGCTCCGAGCGGCTCCGTCAGCCACAGCCCGTCGACCTCGCCCGGCGCGGGATGCTCTGTGAGCGCCGTGACGAGCGCCTCAGCCATCCATTCCGTCACGCGTTCCAGATCCTGCTCGCTCACGCGATCGCCCAGGCTCCAGCCGCAGCCGGCCAGCTCCGCGAGGCGCCTGCCTGCGGGATCGAGGCGCGTCAGACGCCCGGTCTCGTCGATGACGGCGAGTCGCCCGCCGAGGTGAATCGCCGCCGTGTGGACGACGTGGCCGTTCTCGACGAGTGCGAGCTTCGTGGTGCCGCCGCCGATGTCGACGTTCAGGATCGGCGCGCCCATGTCGTGTGACACCTTGGCCGCGCCCGAGCCGTAGGCCGCGAGCATCGACTCCATGTGATGGCCGGCGGCGGCGCAGACGAACTCGCCGCCCACCTCCGCCAGTACGTCGCCAATGGCTTTCGCGTTCTCGCGGCGCAGCGCCTCGCCGGTCAGGATCACGGCGCCGGTATCGATGTCGTCTGGATGAATGCGTGCAGCCTCGTACGCCTCGTCCACGATGCGGCCGATCCCCTGATCGTCGATCCGCTCCTCGCTGAGATACGGCGTCAGCGCCACCGGCGACTGGTGCACCGTCTCGCGCTCGACGACGAAGTAGCGGCTCGTGAGCTGATCGGCGAGGCGCCGCAGCTCGACGCGCGAGAAGATCACCTGCGTGCACGCCGAGCCGATGTCGATGCCGACCGAGAGCAGGGTGATGTTGTCCTGCGCCCACAGGCTCGTCGCCGTCGGGTCGTACTCGCCCCCCCCATCGTCATGATCGTGGTCGTGGTCCGCCTCGCCCTCCTCGTGCGAGTGCATCGGATCCAGGCCGAGGAGGTGATCCTCGAGGGTGTGCCGCTTCTTCTCCTGCGAGTCGCTCATAAGCCTCCACGGGCCACAGAAGACACCGACTCACGGCGTTCAACTCCCAACGCCCAACTCCACAACTCCCAATTTGGGAGTTGGCGTCTTGGGAGTTGGGAGTTGGGAGTTGGGGTCTGTGGCCCGTGTCAGATTATCAGACGCGGGTCAACGGACCTTCCATCGGCCGTTCGTCGTAGGCACGCCCGGCCCGGCGGCACCAGCGCTCCCAGGCGCGCTCGAAGGTGTAGGATGCGCGCGTGGCGAGGCACGCCCGGACCTCGCCCTCGCTGAGGCACGTGACCTCGCCGAGCGCGTGCGACTTCATCTGCAGATCGGCGTTCAGCTCCAGATAGATGGCATTGAACACCACCTCGCGCAGCGACGGCCCGGCAACGACCGCGCCATGCCCCCGCATGAGCGCGACCGGCCTGTGACCGAGCGCCGCGGCGAGATCGCACGCCATGGCCATGTTGCTGACGAGCAGGTTCGTATCGCCGAACTTCGTCTGCGAGTCCCACGTCGGGATGTCATAGCCCATCGACGCGCACATGTGCATCAGCGGACGCAGCCGCGCGCCGGTGACACCGAACGGAATGACGCTCGGACTGTGGTGATGAACGATCGCGTGGACCTCGGGGCGCGCCTGGTAGATGCCGCCGTGGATGAACCGCTCCGAGTAGGACTTCCGATCGCCCGGATCGATGGGATCGCCGTCGAGGGTGTACTCGAGCAGGTCGCCGACCTCGATGCACTCCGGCGCCCGGGCGCGCGACATGACGAAACGGTCGGGCCTCGCCGGGTGGCGAATGCTCACATGGCCGAACCCGTCGACCACCCCCTCGCGCGCGAGGATGCGGTTGGCCGTGACCAGCTCTTCAAGCGCCTCAATCGCTACCTTCATACCAGTCCCGCCAGCAACACATGGGTGATGGACGTGACGACGGCGAAGATCACCGTCGCGACGATGCCGATCCTGATCATCCGCTCGAGCGTCACCTCGCCGCCGGCAAACGCCGTCGCGCTCGTTGCCCCCGCCCACGGCACGATCATGCCGATCGCAACGTTGGCGATCAGGATGGCCATCGAGGCGGGGTTGTACCCGATCTGGGCGGCCGCCGGGATGAAGATGCTGGAGTAAAGCGCCGCCGCGGCGGCGCCGGCCATGAAATTCGTGCTCGCGGCCACCACGGCGGCCACGAAGAAGGGGAGCACGGCGGGCCCGATCCCGAGCTTTCCGACCCCACTGCCGACGAACTCGACGAAGCCGAACTCGGTGAGCGCGTCGGTCATCGCCAGGGCGCCGGCAATCAGCAGCATCACGTTCCACGGCGTCTGCTGCTCGGCGTCCTTCCACGACAGGAGCGCCCCGCCGGAGTCGGAGCGGATCGCGAAGAGCAGCAGCATCACCGCGGGCGGCACCGCGAACACCGGCAGGGCCCGATTGATCGACTGCGCGACGGTGTGGTTCTCCCCGAGCGCGAGGCCGGCGAAGGTCGGCAGCGTGAAGAGAATGATCATCACGGCGAACACGAACAGGACGCGGCGCTCGTTGGTCCGCAGCCGTCCGAGCTTTGCCCGCTCCGCGCGCAGGAACGCCTCGCCGCTCGGCAGATCCTCCATCTCCGGCCGGGTCATCATCCAGAGCGTCGCGTAGAAGCCGAGGAACGACACCACGAACACGGGCACGCCGACCGCCATCCAGTCGAAGAACCCGAGCTGCCGCATCGTGAAGCGTTCGAGCATCGACATCGCGATCGCGTTGTGCGGCACGCCGATCATCGTCGCCGTCCCGCCGGCGACCGACGCGTACATCGTCCCCAGCGTGATGAACGCCGCGAAGTTCGTCTTGTCCTCCCGGCGGGCGCCCGTGATCGCGCCGATGTGCCGCACGATCGACATCCCGATCGGGATGGTCATGGCGACGGTCGCGGCGTCCGACACAGCCATCGAGAGGATCCCGACCATCCCCATGTAGGTGAACATCAGGCGGCTTGCCTTGCGGCCGACGCCGGGCAGCGCGAGGAACGCGAGCGCGAAGCGGTGCGCGAGCCCGTGCTTCTCGATCGCATAGCCCATCAGGACCGTGCCCATGATCCAGAAGAAGATCGGCTGCCCGTAGAGCCGCGTCGTGTCGCCGATGTTCATGACCCCGGCGGCGGGAAACACCACGAACGGCAGCATCGAGGCCACGGCCCACGGCATCGGCTGCGTCATCCACCAGACCACCGCGCACGCGAACGTCGCGAGCGCGACGCGCCCCTGGTACGAGAGGGCGAGCGGCAGCGTCAGGACCAGGGCGAACAGCGCGGGCCCGGCCAGCAGCTTCAGCAGGTAGGCCGTGGTGCCTCGCGACGGGGCGGCGGTGGGCGGCGGGGCTGTGGCCGGAATCATGCGGGAACTCGAAATCCTAATACAATTCGCTCGGTCCGCCTAAAGGCGGACACTACGTACGATTGAGAGTCGTAGTGTCCGGCTTCAGCCGGACCGTGAAGTACGTAGTGTCCGGCTTTAGCCGGACCTGACGAACCAATTTCCCAATGCGACTCAAGACGGCTCTCGTCACCCGGGGACACACGCAGGCGCTCAAGGACGGCTCGATCACGCCGCGGACCGTCGAGCTCGAGTTCGAGGAGGTGCCGCAGATCATCCAGGCGTTCCGGCGCATGGTCCGCGGCCTCGAGTTCGACGTCTCCGAGATGGCGATCACGACCTACCTCACCGCCAAGGCGCACGGCAAGCGCTTTACGGCCATCCCGGTCTTCCCGATGCGCGCCTTTCACCACGGCGCCGTCGTCTACAACGCGAAATCGGGCATCGAGAGCCCCAAGGACCTCGAGGGGCGGAAGGTGGGCGTCAACCGCGGCTACACCGTAACGACCGGCGTGTGGGCGCGCGGCATCCTGCAGCACCAGTACGGCGTCGATCTGAAACGCATCACGTGGGTGCTCTCCGGCGACGAGCACGTCGCCGAGTGGAAGCCGCCCTCGAACGTCGTCCCGATCGACGCGGGCCGGAAGATGGACGAGCTGCTCCTCTCGGGCGAGATTCCCGCGGCGATCGGCGTGCAGGTGGAGTCCCCGGACATCAAGCCGCTCATCCCGAACGCGAAGGACGCCGGCCTCGCCGCGCTGCGCGAGCGCGGTCTGTACCCGATCAACCACACCGTCGTCATCAAGGACGAGCTGATCCAGGCGCACCGCGATCTTGCGCCGGATCTCTTTCACGCGTTTGCCGAAGCCAAGCGCCTCTACGTGCGGCGGCTGGCCGCAAGCGAGATCCCGGAGCCCTCAAAGGACGATGAGGTGTTCCGGCGGGTGATGGAAGTGATTGGCGATCCGCTGCCCTACGGCGTGGCGCCGAACCGTCGCATGCTCGAGACGGTGGTGCAGTACGCCGTCGAGCAGGGGATTATTCCGCGGCCGATCGCGATCGAGGAGCTCTTCCCCGCCAGCACTCACGCGCTGACGGCGTGACGATTGATTGGCTTGTGGCGCGAACCCTTCGGGTTCGCGCGGGCGAGCTCGCCACCCCATCGCGCAGGCGCGATGGGGGCCCGGGGTCAGGCTCGCCCCACGATCGTCCATCCCATCAAACGTTCGCTGCCTGTCGATCGAGGAATTCAAGCAGCCGTGGCGGCACACTGGCCTCCGTCTGATCCGCCACGGCCACATCCCAGTATTCCGCGCGCGGGAGGCATTCCTCGAGGAACCGCGCCGCCGAGGTCGCGTGCGATTTGTCGCGCCCCGGAACCACGAGCGCCGGGATGTCGAGCCGCAGCAGATCCTCGGGCTCGGCGCCTGGCGCCGTGTCCCGGTCGAACAGGTTGCGGCGAATCTGGTCGATGAGCGCGGTGTACTGCTTCACGTCGAGCCGCGCATAGGCCTGCGCAAAGTTGGGCTCGCGGCGAATCACCGACGCCCAAAGGCCGCCGCGCGGATCCTGGTTGAACGTCTTCCCCTCGGCCTGCACCAGCGCCACCACGCCGTCGAGGCCATGCTCCTGCACGTACCCGAGGTGCTCCGACAACCGCGCGTGGCTGTTGATGCGATAGTGCGCGCCGCCGACCGGCCAGTAGAGCACCAGGCTCGCGGCGATCTCCGGCTGTGCCACGGCGAGCGCCAGCGCCGGAGGGCAGCCCATGCAGGCCCCCAGGATGTGCGCCCGCGCGATGCCGAGGTGATTGAGCAGCCCCTTTGCCTGCGCCGCGTAGTGCGCCCACGAGATCGGCTCGACCCGTCCGCCCGACTCGCCGCTCTCGCGCCGATCGAAGACGATGCAGCTGTACTTCTTCGAGAGGTGTTCGACCGGCCGGATCCGCGCGTAAATCCCCTGCGTCGTCCATTTCTCGATCGTGGCGTCGAAACCCCCGGGCGCGAACATCAGCACCGGCGGACCGGAGCCGACGACGTCGTAGCGGGTGGTGATCCCGTCGATGACAGCAATTGGCATGAAACTGGACCTAAACGTAGACGCTCGTCGCAAGTCTATTTCCCTTTTATCTGTCTCCCACCCCGAACATCCTCTGCGTAGGCTCGGATGGCGTCGAGCGTGATGCGCGCCACGTTCGCGTAGCGATCGACCGTGTCGTCGAGCGCGGCGGCCGCATAGCCAACGGCGTTCCCGATGGCGCGCACGCGGCCGTCGAGCCACGGCCCGCCGCCGAGGCCGCCAATCACCGGAATCGCCACCGCCTGCGTCACCGCCGGACCGGCCACGGGGCCGGAGTTGGTGAAATCGAGCAGCGACGCGCCCGACGCTTCGAGCAGCTTCGCCTCGGCGACGAATTCGTCCGTCCGCGCCGCCACCAGCTCCGGGCCCGCCTTCGCCATTCCACCATAGCGTGCCGCCGTGTGCGGCGTGATGCCGAACTGCGCCCACACGGGAATGCCCGCGCGGGCGACGGCGCGCACCGCTTCGGGATGCTCGGAGGCCGCGTCGAGCTTCACCAGGTCGGCACCGCCTTCCTCGACGAGCCGCCTGGCCGCGCGGACCGCCGCGTCGGGTCCCTGCTGCAGTGGCCCGTACGGCATGTCGCAGCTGACGAGCGCCCGCACCACGCCGCGGCGCACACCCTTGCACGCCAGAAGCATCTGGTCGAGCGTCACGTCCAGCTCGCTCTCCTGCCCCCACATGCTGATGCCGACCGAGTCGCCCACCGAGACGATGTCGACGCCGGCGCGGTCGACGATCTGCGCCATCTGGTAGTCATACACCACGACCGCGACGATCTTCCGCCCATCGCGCTTCATCTGCTGCAGCGCCTCGAGTGTTATCCTGTCGTCCACGTTTTCCATTCTCTTCTCTAATTCACCGCGGGGCCCCCGCCGCGCACGCTTGCGCGGCGGGGTGCTAGTACTATGTCAATGCCTCAGCTGCCGCGCCTCAACAACATGATCCGCGCCCTCGAGGAGGGACGCGTCCCGGTTGCCACGTTCTCTCCGCCATCGGTCGACAGCGCCGTCGCACTGTCGACCGCGGCCTACGACGGCGTCATCTTCGAGTTGGAGCACAACCCGTTCGACATGTACCTGCTGCGCGACTGCCTGCAGTACATGCTGAACCGCCGGCAGATCCTCGATCGCGGCACCGTGGCGCCCGCGGTGACGCCGATGGTCCGCGTGCCGGTGAACGGCGCCGACATGAACCAGTGGATTGCCAAGCAGGTGCTCGACATCGGCGCCTACGGCATCGTCTTTCCGCGGGTGAGCACCGTGGAGCAGGCGTACAACGCCGTGTCGGCGTGCCGGTACCCGCGGCCGCAGTCGGCGCCGTACTACGAGCCCGAGGGGCAGCGCGGCGACAACCCGGTGCACGCGGCGCGCTACTGGGGCATCACGCAGCAGGAGTACTACGCGAAGGCCGACGTCTGGCCGCTCAACTCGCAGGGCGAGATTCTCGTCATCGTCCAATGCGAGCAGGTGCAGGGGATCGACAACCTGCCGCGCATTCTCAAGGAGGTGAAGGGGATCGGCGGCGTGCTCATTGGTGAGGGCGACCTGTCGCAGAACCTCGGCTATCCGCGGCAGTATGACCATCCTGCCGTCGTCGAGGCAATGGCCGCGATCCGCCGCATCTGTGCCGAGCATGGCGTCCCGTGCGGCCACCCGCATGTGAGCGACAAGAATGCGGAGAAGGTGCTCGGCGAGGGCTACCGGTTCGTGCTCGCCGCGCCCGCGCGGACGTTCGCCGGCCTCGAGGCGTGCAGGAAGCTGACAGCACAGACGTGAGAGGTCCGGCTGACGCCGGACGCCACGTACTCAGAACGGCCACGGGTACCGGCTCGTTCGCGAACGGCGCCCGCGATCGTCGCGATCGCGGTCGTCGCGACGGTCGTCGTCGCGATCCCACCAGCCCCAGTCGCGGTCCGCGCGGTCCCAGCCCTTCTCGCGGCACCACTGCCAGCCGTGCACGGGATGCCCCGCGCCGCTCCGGCAGAACGCCGGCCCGTTGCCGTTGCGACTCTTCGCCTTCGGCCCGCGCCCCTGCGCGTCCACGTCGACGGGACCCGCGACGAACACCAGCGCCGGAACCAGCAGCCACAGACGACGTGCGTGCATGAACCCTCCAATGAGCGGCCCCGCGCCGCTCACCGACCCCAGGTCCATGGCGCATGCCAGGCCGGCATCTGCGGGAAACCGGCCGTTTTCGTCGAATTTCTCCTGCTGAGTGTCCTACCGGAAGGACCGGAGGATGTCCTCGACGTAGTCGTCCTCGCCGGCGATGACGACCATGAGCGACCAGGGGCGCACCTGCCCGAGCGTGCGCGACAGCGCCTCGTCCGAGACAGACCGCGACCCGACGACGAACGTGGCCGTATGGACGCGCCGGTCGCTGCAGATTTCGCCAATGGCCGCGGCGGCGGACGCATCCGCGCCAGCCGTCGTCACCATCACGGCGAGATCGGCGCGTGCGATCTCGTCGAGCACGCTCGCCGACCGGCGGGCCACTGCCGACGCGGGGAAGAAGCGTGCGTTCGTCCACGACGCCTCGGCAAGCCGGGCGACGATGTCGTCGGCGGCCGGGTCGAGCGCGCTGATCGTCATCGTGCGCGCCACCGTTGCCGGTGTCGGCACCCGGAAGCGCGCTTCCGCGGCCGAGCTCATCCGCGCCGATTCGCTCTGCATCCCTAGCTGGTAGCCGGTAGCTGGTAGCCGGTAGCCGGTAGCCGCCAGTAACTGATAGCCCGTAGCCGTGGTCATACCGATGCGGGCGCGACGCCAGGCTGCGCCATCAGCGCCTCGCGCGCGCCGTCCTTGTACGGCTGATCCTTCGGCAGCACGATCGCCGCCGAGCGCACGCGCTGGTGCACGGGGTCGACGCCGGGCGGAGTGATCCCCTGCTCGACGAGCGCCTTCGCCGCGCGCAGCAGCCGCTGGCGGCACATGATGATCCCGCTGTCGGTGGCGACGAGCGTCTCCTTCGTTCGATCGACGATGGGACCCATGCTTTCCTGGAGCGACTGGTCCTGCATGGCGAAGCCCTCGATGCCGCTGTAGGTCTTCCCCGCCTTCTGCGCGGCGCGGTCCATCAGGTAGTCGTTGTCCTTGTTCGCGACAGGACGATAGATGCCCGGGAGGACCTTGGCGTGAATCCCCCTGCCGGCGCGCATCGCCGCCACCTCGGCGTCGGTCAGCGGACGCGTCGGGTGGTAGTCGAAGCTCCACGTCCAGCAGTTCTCGTCGTCGATCGGGATCCAGAAGTGGCCGTGCACCGAGTGGTTCCCGCGCGGCGCAATCATCGTGAACGACGGCATCACCCACTGGGTGATCCGCCAGTAGTAGCGGCCGTCCTCGGTATTGCGCCGGGCGCCGATGTACAGGCCGCCGGGGCTCTCGACGACCTCGAAGACCGGACGCAGGTCGGAGAGGTTGTACTGGTTGCCGCGCGCGCCCTTGAAGAGCGGATCGGTGTTGAGGTCGCCGCGATGCAGGAAGGAGACGTGGCTCGAGTCGATGCCGCCCTCGAGCGCCTGCAGCCAGCTGCATTCCTGCAGCCGCTTCGACGTGAAGGCATGCGGCGGCGGCACTGTGGCGAACTCCCACTCGGGAAGCGGCGGCTGCGTCTCGGGCGGCCCCATGTAAGTCCACAGCACCCCGCCCCGTTCGACGAGCGGGTACGACTTCAGCTTCACCTTCCTCGCAAATTCCGAGTGCTCGGGCTCCGACGGCATGTCCACACACTGGCCGGTGACATCGAACTTCCAGCCGTGGTACGGACAGCGCAGGCCGCACTCCTCGTTGCGGCCGAACCAGAGCGACACGCCGCGGTGGGCGCAGAACTCGTCGATCAGGCCCAGCCGGCCCTCCGTGTCGCGGAACGCAATCAGGCGCTCCGACAGCAGCTTCACGCGTACGGGCGGACAGTCGTTCTCCGGGAGCTCCTCGGACAGCAGCGCCGGAATCCAGTAGCTGCGGAAGAGGCGCCCCATGGGCGTGCCGGGGCCGGTCTGGGTGAGTAGGTCGTTCTGTTCCTTCCTGAGCATCCGGAGGTCTCCTGCCTGCCGATCGTCTGAATTATGCTGTAAGTCGCTTGTCAAGCGTACAAACGCAGGTTTCCAGCACCGATCGCTTTCTGCTCGCCGGCGTCATGGGGTGGCCGGTGATGCACTCGCGCTCCCCGATGCTGCACAACTACCTGATGAAGCAGCACGGGCTCGTCGGAACGTACGTCCCGCTGGCCATCAAGCCCGAGAATCTGGCGCCGGCGCTGCGCGGCCTCGCGCCGCTCGGTTTCTCGGGCTGCAATATCACGATCCCGCACAAGGAGCAGGCGCTGACGATCGCCGACCACGTGGACGAGGTGGCCCGGCGCATCGGCGCCGTGAGCTGCGTGACGGTCCGCCCGGACGGTTCGCTCGCGGCCACCAACAACGATGCCTTCGGATTCGTGCAGAACATCCTGCAGCATCAGCCGGCCTGGCGCGCCGACGCGGGCCCGGCCGTCGTGATCGGCGCCGGCGGCGGCGCGCGGGCCGTTGTCTACAGCCTGGCCGAGCGCGGCGCGCGCGACATTCGTGTCGTCAACCGCACGCGGCCGCGCGCGGAGGCGCTGGTGCGCGAATTCGGTGCGCCCGTTCAGGCGGCGGCCTGGGAGGATCGCCACCGCGCGCTCGAGGGCGCAGCGCTGCTCGTGAACACGACGAGCCAGGGCATGGTCGGCCAGCCGCCGCTCGATCTCGTGCTCGACACGCTGCCGACGCGCGCGCTCGTCTGCGACATCGTGTACGTCCCGGTGGAGACGCCGCTCCTCGCCGCGGCCCGCCGGCGCGGCAATCGGACGGTCGACGGCCTCGGCATGCTGCTCCACCAGGCGCGCCCCGCCTGGCAGGCATGGTTCGGGATCGATCCGCCGATCACGCCCGAGCTCCGCGCCCACGTCGAAGCATCCATTCTATGTACGTAGCGTCCGGCTTGGCCGGACCAGTGGCATCTCATTTGCCACGTCTCGCCACGTGTTTCCTGGCAGACCCGAACATCTCAAGACGTTCGACTACATCGGTCTGCACCGTTATTTCCTCACATTCTGCACGTTCGAGCGCCGTCGGCTGTTCGTGACAGCGGAGGCTGTCGACTCCGTGCGTACGCAGTTCCTGCGCGCCGGCAATGACGAACCGTTTGCAGTTCTTGCCTACTGCTTCATGCCGGATCACCTGCATCTGCTGGTACAGGAACAGTCAGACGACTCGGATTGCCGCCAATTCATCGCCCGCGCAAAGCAGCTGTCTGGTTTTCATTACAAGAAGCAGTTCGAGGACCCCTTGTGGCAGCGCTACGGATTTGAGCGGACGTTGCGGTCCGAGGAAGCGACCCTGAGCGTGGCGCGGTACATCCTGGAGAACCCCGTCCGGGCAGGTCTCGTGTCGCGCGTGCAGGACTATCCGTTCCTGGGATCCGACGTGTACTCGATCGAAGAGATTCTCGAAGCGGTGCAGATGAAAAGTGGCTGGTACAACAGGTCCGGCTAAAGCCGGACACCACGTACCTCAACCTACGTAGTACGTAGCGTCCGGCTTTAGCCGGACCAGCATCACCGAATCTTCGAGTAGTAGTGATCCCACGTCTTCTTGAAGAGGCTGGCGGTCCAGAGCTTTTCGCGGCTGGCCTGCTGCTCCGCCTCGCTGAAGACGTACGGCTGGCCGATCTGCATCGCCATGTACTGGCGGCAGGCGTTCTCCTCGATGTAGGCCGCCAGCGCGAAGCATTCGACGATGTCGGCGCCGACAGCGACGGCGCCGTGCGCCTTGAGGAGGACCGCGGGACGGCGGCCGAGCGCGGCCGCGAGCTTCTCCCCCATCGGCTTCGTGTTGATCGAAAGCACCGAGTCGAGCACCGGCATGTCGCCCACCAGCACCCCCTGCGCGTACACCGGCAGGTACCTCGTCCCGGTCATCGTCAGGAACGTCGACCACTGCGGGTGCGTATGCATCACGGCGTTCACGTCGGGCCGGGCGCGGTAAATCTCGGAGTGAATGTGGTACTCGAGCGGCGGCTTCGCCGTGCCCTCCAGAAGATTCCCGTCGAGGTCGACGGTCACGATGTCGTCCACCGTCAGCGCGCCGCGGACCGACGCGCCCGAGTTGATGTAGAAGCTCGTCGCGTCGCGCCGGGCGCTCGCGTGCCCGTTGTGATCGATGTACCCCGCGCGCTCGAGCATGCGAATCGCGTCGACCAGTTGCTGTTTCATCGGCGAACTTGTCTCTTCCAGAGCTCCCACGACCGGCCGAGCGTCGCCAGGTTGACCGCGTCGGCCTTGCGCCCTTCCTCCGCATCGAGCGCCGCCAGCGGACCGCCGAGCGCCGCGGCCTGCAACTGCACGCGCGCGCTCACCTCCGTGAAGATGCCGCGAAAAACGGCGGCCGGCAGGCTCGGCCCGACGGCCACGAACCCGTGCGCCCGCAGCAGCACGACGCACTTGTCGCCGAGCGTCTCGGCGAGCGCCGCCCCGCGTGCTGCGCTGTTGATGACGATGTCGGTGGCGCCGAACCTGACGCGGATGTCGAAGACCGGCACGCCGTATGCGAGGAACGCCGCGTTGTGGTACGTCGCCACGAGCGGTGTGTTCACCAGGCTGAACGGGACGACCGACGGCGAATGGCCGTGCGCGATCGCCATCACGTCGGGGCGCGCGCGGTAGATCTCGCCGTGGAGATAGCGCTCGATAAATGGCCGCCGCCCGGGCGGCTCGCACGGCTCAGAGTCGAGCGTGAACTCCATGATGTCGTCCGCCGTGACCAGCGCCGGCGCCAGCGACCGCGACATCAGAAAGCGCTCGGCACACCCCGGGTGGCGCATGGACACGTGGCCGGCCGCATCGAACACGCCCTGCTGGACGAGGATGCGGCTGGCCGCCGCCAGATCCTCGAGCACGTTCCGCTCGACCGGCCCGCCCGAGTTCGGAACGACTACTTCCACGGCATCACGGAGACGTGAATCGCACCCGCCGCGCCCTCGCCGCCGACCGATTTGATCGCGTAATCGACCTCGGCCAGCCCGAAGCGATGCGTCATGATCCGGTCGAGCGGGAAGCGGCGCGACGCCAGCACGTCGAGCGCCAGCTCGACGGCGCGATACGAATGGCCTCGCGCGCTCTTGAGCGTCATCCCCTTGCGCGTCAGCCGCCCGATCGGAAAATCCGGAAACGTCTGGTTTCCCTCGCCCTGCACGACCATCGTCCCGCCGCGGCGCTTGGTCGCCTCGATGCCGAGCAGCACGGCTTTGGTCCCCGCGCCCGCCGTGCAGTCGACGACGACGTCGACGCCGCGGCCGCCGGTGAGCTGCATCACGCGCTCGAGGGGATCTTCTTTCTGCACGTCGACCGTCGCATCGGCGCCGAGCGCCTGTGCCACGTCGAGCCGGCGCGCATCCTTCGATGTGCCGGTGACGATCACGAGATCGGCGCCCGCCTGCTTCGCCGCCATCAGACAGCACAGCCCCTGCTGGCCCGGCCCCTGGATCAGCACGGTCGACGCGTAGCCGGCGCCGCCGTCCATCAGCGTCCACTGGATCCCGTTCGACATCGGCGTGGCGAGCCCCGCCTCCTCGGGCGAGAGGCTGTCCGGCACCTTGTGCAGCACGGCGTTCAGCGGCAGATAGACGTAGTGGCTGAACCCGCCCCACAGTCCCGGCGGGATGTCGAGCGACGTATAGCCGTAGCGGATCGCCTGCGGGTCGTAGAACCACTCGGTGGCGGCGCAGTGGCGGTACTCGCCCATGTGGTCCCACTCGCAGTGGCCGCACGGCAGGTAGTGCTCGAGGAAGACGAGATCGCCTTCCTTGAATCCCGTGTGCTTCTCGAACTCGCGGCCCACCTTCGCGAGCGTGCCGACGTTCTCGTGCCCCATGATGAGCGGCGAGCCGCGGAGCGGCAGCTTGTACTGGCTGACGTCGGTGCCGCAGACACCCGCCACCTCCATCTTCATCAGCGCGGCGTCGGGCGGGATGTCGGGCAGATCGAATTCGCGCAGCTCCGTTGTCGCCGGGCCGACCTTCAGCGCGGCAAGCACCTTCTCGGGCAATGATCACCCCTCTATGTGGGGCGAACCCTTCGGGTTCGCCTGGGCGGGCCTGACAAGGCCCGCCCCACGAATCCGGCACATCACATCTTCGCGGCGAGCACACCCAGGCGAGGATACGCCTTTCGCACGTTCTCCTCGAAGATCTTCCTGCGGTCCGCGTCGGTGAGCCACGGGATCGCATCGACGAGGCGCTTGTTCTCGTCGAACGAGCGGCCGGTGGCGGGATCGGTGGCGTTGACGCCGCCGAGCATCTCCGACGCGTAGATGATCCGGTCCACGCCGACCACCTTGACGAGCAGCTCCATCGCCTCCTGCGTGTAGACGGTCGTGTCCCAGTAGAAGCGTGTGATGAAGTGGTCAAACGGCTCCCAGTCGTGGATGATGCAG
This sequence comes from Acidobacteriota bacterium, assembly GCA_016192845.1. Taxonomy (GTDB): domain Bacteria; phylum Acidobacteriota; class Vicinamibacteria; order Vicinamibacterales; family UBA2999; genus MELF01. The sequence continues at coordinate 977 of JACPTI010000141.1, read as the reverse complement.
AGCGCGCGGTACCGGGCGGCCTGATACGGCACGTTGCCGCCGCCGTGCGCCAGGATGAAGCGCAGCCGCGGAAAATCCTGGAACACGCGCGAGTCGAGCAGCTGCAGGAACGCCGTGCTGTCGACGTTCAGGTAGTGCGAGCCGACCGTGTGGAACGCCGGGTTGCAGGTGGCCGACGCATGGATCATCGCCGGCACGTCGAGCGCCTGAAGCTTCTCGTAGAGCGGATACCACCACTCGTCGCCGAGCGGCGGGTCGGTCCAGTAGCCTCCCGACGGGTCCGGGTTCAGGTTGCAGCCGACGAACCCGAGCTCCGTGACGCAGCGCTCCAGCTCCTCGGCGCACTCCTTCGGGCTGACGCCCGGCGACTGGGGCAGCGAGCAGACCCCGGCAAACCGCGCCGGATAGAGCCGGCAGACGCGGTGGATCAGATCGTTGTTCACCTCGGTCCAGTGCCGGCTGATGACCGGGCCGCCGAAGTGATGCCCCATCGCGGAGGCCATCGGCGAGAAGAGCATCAGGTCGATGCCCCGCTCGTCCATCAGCTTCAGCTGCCCCTTGTCGAGCGAGGCGCGGATCTCCTCGTCGCTCGTCGCCACCAGTTTCTTGACCGGCTTCCCCATCTGCGAGATCTGGAGGGCCCGGAACACCCGCAGAGCGGGGGGCACCGTCGTGTAGTGGCCGTGGGCGTCAATCAGCATAGGACAGCATTCTATTCACTTGGTCCGGCTGAAGCCGGACGCTACGTGGACGCTTGCGCTGGAGGCGCGGCGGGGCCATCATAGGCGCCTGACGCGGCGCCCCCAGCGCGCACATCTTCACCCCACGGCGCAGGCGTGCGCCGTGGGGGCCCCGGGCCTGCGCGCTGGGGTGCCAACCGGGAGGTGCGATGTGCTTCGCGGGAAGATCTTGGCGGTTCTCCTGGACCGCTATGCGGCCCAGAACGAGGACTTTGTTCCCGCGGCTCCCCCGCATAG
>JACPTI010000139.1 GCA_016192845.1 Acidobacteriota bacterium | reverse complement strand
AGGATGACGCCCTCGTTCGTCTCGAAGCCGTCCATCTCGACCAGGAGCTGGTTCAGCGTCTGCTCGCGCTCGTCGTGCCCGCCGCCGAGCCCGGCGCCCCGGTGGCGGCCGACGGCGTCGATCTCGTCCATGAAGATGATGCAGGGAGCGTGCTTCTTGCCCTGCTCGAAGAGGTCGCGCACCCGCGAGGCGCCGACGCCGACGAACATCTCGACGAAGTCGGAGCCGCTGATCGAGAAGAACGGCACGTTCGCCTCGCCCGCCACGGCACGCGCCAGCAGCGTCTTCCCGGTTCCCGGCGGCCCCATCAGCAGGACACCCTTCGGGATGCGCCCGCCCAGTTTCTGGAACTTCTGCGGCTCGCGCAGGAACTCGATGATCTCCTGCAGCTCGTCCTTCGCCTCGTCCACGCCGGCGACGTCCTTGAACGTGACCTTCTTCTGCGAGCTGGACGACAGCTTCGCCTTGCTCTTGCCGAAGGAGAGCGCCTTGTTGCCGCCGCTCTGCATCTGGCGCATGAAGAAGATCCAGAAGCCGATCATCAGCAGGATCGGGGCCCAGGAGTACAGGAGCGCGGCCCAGGGGCTGGTCGCCGGCTCGCGCGCCGAGACGATCACGTTGCGCTCGAGCAGCCGATTGGCGAGCCCCTCGTACTGGGGCGGGGCGTAGGTGCGGAAATTTTCGTTCGCCTTGTTGACGCCGATGATCTCGTTGCCGGTGATGGTGACGCGGTCGATCTGGCCGGCGTCGACCGAAGCCATGAACTCCGTGAAGGTCAACGGTTTATGGCTGGTCTGGAACTTCGTGGAAAAGTTCCACACGAGCACCCCGATGACGACCAGGGCCATCCAGAAGACCAAGCTCTTAAACGTCGAGTTCACCTTCGCCCCTGTTCGCGATCAAGAGTATCACCTTAGCGCACCTTCTGCTGCAGTAGGACCAGCTTTCCTGCGCGAAGTTCCACGCGGCTCCCAGGCACGTCGACCCCGCCCTCCACCCCGCCAAGGAGCGCCAGCACCGCTTCGACGTGCTCCAGGCCGATTTCCCGGCCGTCGGCGGTCCGGCGCATCGCCTCCAGCAGCACCCGGCGCAGCACGGGCGGCGGCGACTGTGTCAAAGCGTGCACGTCGAGTTCGAGACCGTCGTCGCGCTCGGTGGCCACGGCCCGGAACCGCTCCCGGCCCAGCTCGTCGAGCCACTGCGCGTCGTCACGAATAAGGCCCGCGGCGCGCGCGATCGCGGCACGCGTGGGTCCCCCGGCGGCCCGGTCGAGCTCGGCGAGCACCCGATGGCGGACGCGGTTCCGCGGGATGTCGAGGTTCTCGTTGCTTTCGTCCTCGACCCAGCGCTCCCCCAGCTCCGTCAGGTACGCCCGGAGATCGGCGCGGGGAACGTCCAGGAACGGCCGGATGACGCGGTCGCGCCGGGGGTAGATGCCCCCGAGCCCCGTCAGCCCCGCGCCGCGCATCAGCTTCAGGAGGAAGGTTTCGGCCTGGTCGTCCTGGGTGTGACCGACGGCGATGCGGGTGGCGCCGAGCGCGGTCGCGGTCCGCTCCAGGAAGGCGTAGCGCAGGCGTCGCGCCGCATCCTCGGTGGACCGCCCATGCGAGGCGGCGTAGGCGGGCACATCGACACGCTCGACGACAATCGGGGAGAGAGACGAGGGTGAAGTCGCCGTGCTCGGCCAGGTCGAGCAGGAGACGTGCGAGCGCGATCGAGTCGGAGCCGCCTGAGAGGCCGACGAGCACACGCGCGCCCGGCGGGATCAGCCCATGGCGGCGGATGGTGCGGCGGACCTGCTGGTGAAGGGCAGTCACATCAAGGCACAAGTCACAAGTCACAAGGCACAAGTCACAAGCGTCGTCAGGGCTTTGTGACTTGTGCCTTGTGATTTGTGACTTGAAATTGGTATGCCGGAGGGCGGACTCGAACCGCCGACCCCGCGCTTATGAGACGCGTGCTCTTACCGGCTGAGCTACTCCGGCCTGAACCTCCCATCTTAACAGGCCCAGCCGCGGACACGGGCTACTCGTTCTCGATGATTGCCGCCGCCAGCAGCGGAATCAGCACCTCGTGATGCCCGACCAGCGAGATGCCGGTGCCGCCCGTGCCGGCCACGGGGCGCGTCACGACATTGGTCTGCGGCCGGTACATCCGCAGGAAATCGATGTTTACCGTCGTGAGCCCGTCGAGGGAGATGCCCTGATTGCGCACGAGCGCCACCGCCTTGAGAAACACCTCGGGCAGCACGACGGCCGACCCGCAGTTCAGATAGACGCCGCCGTTCAGGCGTGCGACGCACGAGGTGAAATACCGGAAGTCGCGCAGACTGGCTTCGCCGATGGCTGCGCCCGAGGCGGCGGGGTGCATATGCGTGATATCGGTGCCGATGGCCACGTGGACGGTCACCGGCACGGCGAGCCGATGCGCGCTCACCAGGAGGCTGGCGCCGGCATGTGCCGGGTTGCGGTCGGCGAGAAAGGCGGCCACCGCCTGCCCGAGTCCCTGCCCGCGCTCGACGCCGCTGCGGATCGCCTCGTTGAGGAGCAGCGCCGTCTCCTCCGCCATGCCGAAGCGTCCGGGCCCGAGCGACTCGTCCACGTCCTCGGACGTGGCGCCCGAGAGGGCGATCTCGAAGTCATGGATGAGGCCGGCCCCGTTCATCGCGACCGCCGACACCCACCCGCGCTGCATGAGATCGATCAGCAACGGCGACACGCCGGTCTTGATGACGTGCGCCCCGAGGCCCCAGACGATGCCGCGCTGCCGCGCCCGCGCCTCGACGAGCGCGTGCACGACGCGGCGAAGATCCTGCGCGCCGAGCAGCGCCGGCAGCGAGTCGAACCACGCCTTGAACGTCCCCCCGCGCGCGACGGGACGCGCAAAGTCGGCCACGCGCGCCTTGCTGGCCCGCGACGCCAGCGGGTACGTGCGAACGCCCGAGAGGTCGAACTCTTCGTAGGGAAATGGCATGCGCCTAGTGTAACCAGTCAGTCCCTGGTGCCTCGTTCTCAGTCCCTGGTTCGTTCGGGGTCCCTGGTGCTTGGTCGTTCCACGTTCCTCGTGCTTGCACCAGGAACCAGGGACCAAGCACCAGGAACTGACAGCGTCACAGGATCAGCATCGCATCCCCGTAACTGTAAAAGCGGTATCGCCGCTCGACCGCCTCGCGGTAGGCCTCCAGAATCCGCTCGCGCCCGGCGAACGCGGCCACCAGCACGAGGAGCGACGACCGGGGCAGGTGAAAGTTCGTGATCAGGCCGCACACGAGCCGGAAGGTGTGCCCTGGCCTGATGAAGAGCGTGGCCTCGCCGCTCGTTTCCGTCACCCGCCCGTCCGGACCGACCTCGAGCGACTCGAGCACGCGGCACGTTGTGCTGCCGACGGCGACCACGCGCCGCCGCTCGCGGCCGGCGCGGGTCAGGGTGTCGGCGGCCGCGGCCGGCACCACGAAGCGCTCGGGATCGACGACGTGGTCCTCGACCTGGGCCGCGCGGATTGGCTTGAACGTGCCGTAGCCGACGTGGAGCGTGACCTCCGCGCGCTCGACCCCGCGCGACGCAAGCTCGTCGAGCAGCTCGGGCGTGAAGTGCAGCCCCGCGGTCGGCGCGGCCACCGACCCGCGCTGGCGCGCGTACACCGTCTGATAGCGCTCCCGATCGTCCGGCCGGTCGTCGCGCTTGATGTACGGCGGCAGCGGCACGTGGCCGATGCGCTCGATGACGTCCATCAGCGTGATCCCCGCGTCGGTCCAGAGCCGCACTATCCGACGACCGTGAAAATGGCGCGACACGATCTCGCCGTGCAGCTGGATCCCGCGGCCTTCGAAGAGCATGCGCGCGCCCGGCTTGAGCTTCTGGCCGGAGTGCACGAGGGCTTCCCACACAGCGGAGCTCCCAACTCCCAAGGCCCCAACTCCCAAGCGTTCAGGTTCCGAGGGCGGCTCGGAGGTCCTGCTGCCACCGGATCTCGGGAGTTGGGAGTTGGGCGTTGGGAGTTGACGCAGTAACAGACACTCCACCGCGCCCCCGCTCGGCACCCGCCGGCCGAGCAGCCGGGCCGGGAAGACCTTCGTATTGTTCAGCACGAGCAGATCGCCGCCGCGCAGGTAATCGCCGAGCCGTACGAACTGCGAGTGCTCGACCTGCCCGGTGTCGCGCCGGAGCACGAACAGCCGCGAGGCCCCGCGGATCGGCGACGGATCCTGTGCGATCAGCTCGGGCGGCAGGTGGAAGTCGAACGCTGAGACGTCCATTCCGAATGGGAGCGTACTCCACCTCAACCGGCCACAGAGACACAGCGACACGGAGAAGCTTCTTCGCCAGCACGGCTTCGAGGTGACGCTCGCGGGCGGCGAGCGGCTCGAGTCGCGGACCGTGCTGATTGCCACCGGCGTGAGCTGCCGGACATCCCCGGCGTCGGCGACTGCTACGGGATTTCCGCGCACCCTGTCCCGACTGCGACGGCTGGGAGGTGCGGGATCGGCCGCTCGTCGTGCTCGCGGTCTGCGCGGCGATGGCGGTCCTCTACTGGGCGCAGGAGGTGTTCATCCCGATCGTCCTCAGCATCCTGATCAGCGACGCCGTCTGGGTCATCTGGGAGACGCTGCTCGCCGTGCCGATGCTGGTGGCGATGAAGGCGTGCTGCGATCACGTCGATCGCCTCAAGCCCGTGGGCGAGCTGCTCGGGAAGTAGGCTGCAGGAACTCGTCGAGGTCGGTTCGGCCACGGGCGGCGAGCAGCGGCTTCCAGAGGTCGCCGCGCTCGGCCACGCGCGCCGGCACGTTCCCGATCGTGAAGTCCTCGGTGCGCGCGCCATCGGCCACCTCGGCCCACGTCAGCGGCGTCGACACCGTGGCGAGCGGCGTCGGCCGGACGGAATAGACGCTCGCGAGCGTGGCCCCCCATCGGTTCTGGTTGTAGTCGACGAGCACCCGCCCGGCCGGACGTCTGGCGACGCGGTACTCGGATGTCATCAGCGCCGGATGGCGCGCCGCCAGCTGCACGGCCAGCGCCTTGGCAAACGTCCACACTGCTTTCTGCACCGGGCCGCGGACGATCGGCACGTAGACGTGTATCCCTTTCGAGCCGCTCGTCTTCACGAGCGGCTTCATCCCGAGCGCCTCGAGCGCGTCCGCCACGATGAGCGCCGCCCGGCGGACCTGCTCGAAGCTCGCGCCCCTGCCGGGATCGAGGTCGAAGTGCACGTAGTCCGGACGGTCCACGTCGTCGCACGTCGCGTACCACTGGTTGAGGTCGATGCATCCGAGATTGATCACCCACAGCAGCGATGGAAGGTCGTCGATCACCGGGAAGTCGATCACGTTCCCCGACTCGTGTTCGATGGCGCACGTGCGAATCCAGGAGGGGCGCGGCGCCGGCGCGCGCTTCATGAAGAAGTGCGGCCCTGCGGCGCCGTGCGGGTACCGCTTCATCACCATCGCCCGGTTGCGGATGTGCGGCAGCAAGACCGGGGCAACGTCGGCGTAGTACTGGATCAGGCCGCCTTTCGTGATCCCGAGCTCGGGCCAGAACGGCTTGCGCAGGTTCGTGAGACGGACCTCGCGGCCGGCCACCGTCAGGACGAGGGTGTGGATGTCTGTGGGAATCTGTCCGCGCGGCGGGCGCGGCATCGTGATTACCGCCGGAGCGGCTCGAGGCGCGGCGGGCGCGGCCCGCGGCGCATGGCGCCCGTGATCGGCACGTACTCCATCTCGACGCCGGCCGTGACGCAGCGGAGCATCAGTCCGCCGCGGCTCATGTCGCCGCGGCCGACGAAGTATGGCGGGAACACCAGCCGCGTTCCGAAAATCGGCAGCAGCAGGTCGACATACCTGCCCGACGCGATGCTCCCGAGCAGCACCACGTCGCACTCCGGTCCGATCGCCGCCAGCAGCGCCCGCGCCCCGCGTTCGAGCGGCCGCCGGTATGCCGGATTGCGCACATCGACGGCGGCGGCGGCAAACGTGCGGAACGACTCGAGGGTGACCGGCGTATCCGGGGCGCGGAGTCCGGCATTCGGCGTGATGACGAGGACGCCCCCCGCCGCGACAGGATCGGCAGGGTCGGGCGGCCGCGCAAACCGCCGGGCGTAGGCCAGTTTGCCCCGGAAGTAGAGGCCGCTGACGAAGCTGAAGACGTCGCCGAGCGGCGCTCCGCGGCGGCTCTGCAGGCGGCGCGCCAGCTCGAAGCCCGCCTCCGGCGCGACGAGCAGCTCCGCGCGCCGGCCGGAGCAGTTGGCCGGCGAGAGCAGGAAGACGCGGGGCGGCGGGCTCGAGCGTCGGCGCGGCACGTCAGACCAGCGCGCGGCCGAGCGCGATCGCCAACCACGCCGCAAGGAGGAACGGAAGCGCTGCGACGGCGAGGACCGCGGCCGTCAGGATCGCCACGAACAGCCAGTCGCTCAGCGTGGCGCGGCGCGCCCCGGCCGCGTGCCGCTCGAGGAGCGCTAAATTCCGGAGATTGGCCTTCCACGCGAAGTCGAACAGGTCGCCGAGGAGGGGCACCGCCCCCAGGACCGCGTCGATGGCCACGTTGAAGATCATCCGGAGCTGCACGACGCGCGGCACACCGAGGTCGCGAGCCTGCCACAGAATCGCCAGCGTGAAGACCGGCGACACGAGGTCGCCCAGAACCGGAATCAGGCCGAGGATCGGATCGAGGCCGACGCGGTACGTGGTGCCCGGCACGACCAGCGCCGCGTCGAGCAGCTGAGCGATCTTCCGCAGCGCGGCCACGCGCTCGGCACCCCACCGCGCGGTCCCCACCGCGCACACCTCCACCCCACGGCGCAGGCGTGCGCCGTGGGGACCCCGGGCCTGCGCGGTGGGGTGCAGGTGGGGTGGAGTGCGCGGCCGGGACCCCGCATGGAGCTGATCCAGCGTGAGCACACTTTCATTATCCCCACCGGAGCAGCACGGCGCCGACCGTAAAGCCCGCGCCCACGGCCGCGATCAGGACGAGGTCGCCCGGCTTGAGCCGCCCCTCTTCTATGGCGTCGTTCAGCGCGAGCGGAATCGTCGCGGCGGTCGTGTTGCCGTAGCGGTCGATGTTGATGACCACTTTCTCCAGGGCGAGGCCGAGCTTCTCCGCCGCCAACAGGATGATGCGGCTGTTCGCCTGGTGCGGTACGAAGAGATCGATCTGGCACGGCTCGAGGCCGTTGCGGTCGAGCAGCACGCGGCAGACGTCCTCGAAGTTGCGGACCGCGTACTTGAACACGGTCGGCCCCTCCTGCTTGACGTAGTGCAGCCGCTTCTCGACCGTCTCCTTCGACGCGGGCATCCGGCTGCCGCCGGCCGGCATGCAGAGCGCCGGCCCGCCGCTGCCGTCGATGTAGTGCTCGAAGTCGATGATGCCGACGCTGTCCGCGCCGGCCGGCTCGAGCACCACGGCCCCGGCGCCGTCGCCAAACAGCACGCACGTCGCGCGGTCGGTGTAGTCGATGATGCTCGACATCACATCCGCGCCGATCACCAGCGTGCGCCTGCTCGCCCCCGAGGCAATCATCACCGCGCCGGTCGTCAGCGCGTACGTGAAGCCCGAGCACGCCGCGCCGAGGTCGAACCCCCACGCGCGCCTGGCCCCGATCTTCGACTGGAGCAGGCACGCGGTGCTCGGAAAGAGCGTATCCGGCGTCGTCGTCGCGACGAGGATCAGATCGATGTCGGCGGCGGTCACGCCCGCGCGCTCGAGCGCCCGGCGCGACGCCTCGGTCGCCAGATCGGACGTCGCGACGCCGGGATCGACGACGTGCCGCTCGCGGATGCCGACGCGCTGCATGATCCACTCGTCGCTCGTGTCGACCATCTTCTCGAGATCGGCGTTCGTGAGCACGCGCGGCGGCACGTAGGTCGCCAGGCTTGCGATGCGCGCGCGGACGGCCGGGCGGCCGGCTGGAGTTGCAGTCACCACAGACGAGAGTCCTTCCCCGGGGCTGTGAGCCCGAAGTACTGGTAGGCGCGTGCGGTCGCCACACGGCCCCGCGGCGTGCGATCGAGGAAGCCCGCCTGAATCAGGAACGGCTCGTAGATGTCCTCGATCGCGTCGCGTTCCTCGGAGATGGCCGCGGCCAGGCTGTTGACGCCGACCGGACCGCCGCCGAACTTGTCGATGATCGTCCGCAGCAGCTTGCGGTCGACCTCGTCGAACCCCTGGTCGTCCACCTCGAGCAGCTCGAGCGCCGCCCGGGCCACCTCCGCGGTCACGGTGCCGTCGGCGCGGACCTGCGCGAAATCGCGCACGCGCCGCAACAGGCGGTTCGCGATGCGGGGCGTGCCCCGGGACCGGCGCGCGAGTTCGCGCCCGGCGTCCTCGTCGATCGGCACCCCGAGAATGCGCGCCGATCGCCGCACGATCTCGTGGATGTCGCGCTCCTCGTAGAAATCGAGCCGATGGACGATGCCGAAGCGGGCGCGCAGCGGCCCCGTGAGGAGCCCCGCGCGGGTCGTCGCGCCGACGAGCGTGAACCTCGGCAGCGGCACCTTGACCGAGCGCGCGCTCGGCCCCTGGCCGATGACGATGTCGAGCTCGTAGTCTTCCATCGCCGGATAGAGGATCTCCTCGATGTTCGGCGCCATGCGATGGATTTCGTCGATGAAGAGGATCTCGTGCGGCTGCAGGTTGGTCAGCATCGCCGCGAGATCGCCCGGCTTCTCGATGACCGGCCCCGCGGTCGCGCGCACCGCGACGCCCATCTCGTTCCCGATCACGTAGGCGAGCGTCGTCTTGCCCAGGCCGGGCGGCCCGTACAGGAGGACGTGATCGAGCGCCTCGCCGCGCCCGCGCGCCGCGGCGATTGAGACCTCGAGGTTGTCGCGAATGCGATCCTGTCCGATGTACTCGTCGAGCGATCGTGGGCGGAGGCCGGCCTCGTACTGCGCGTCGTCATCGACGCGGCTGCCGGCCACAACGCGACTGTTCACCGTATCAGCTCCCGCAGCGCCGCCTTGAGCGCTTGCTCGAAGGTGGGCGCACCGGTCGTCTTCAGTGTGGCGTCGACGGCCTTTTCGGCGATGGGCCGATGATAGCCCAGGTTCAGCAGCGCCGAGAGCAGATCGTCGCGCAGCCGCTCGCCCGCCGGCGCGCCGGCGGGCTCCGCCACACCGGCCGCCACGTCCAGATGGGCGAGGCGATCCTTCAACTCGAGCACGATCCGCTCCGCCGTCTTGCGGCCGATCCCGGGAATCGCGGTGAGCCGCGCGACATCGGCGCGCTCGACCGCGGCGACGAGCTCGTTCGGCTCAATCCCCGACAGCACGGCGATCGCCAGCTTCGGGCCGATGCCGCTGGTGGCAATGAGCCGCTCGAAGAGCTGCTGCTCGAGCGCGGTGAGGAAGCCGTAGAGCTGCAGCGCGTCCTCGCGGACGTGCGTGTGAATGCGCAGCGCAATCTCCTCGCCGGCGTCGCCGACGTCGTAGTAGGTCGACAGCGGGACGTGCACTTCGTATCCCACGCCCTGCACGTCGACGACGATCCGGTTCGGCTGCTTGTCGAGAACCCGGCCGCGAAGGGACGCAATCATCCGGTGGTCGGGGGCCGGTACTGCCGCCAAGTCCGCGGAACCCGGGATCCGGGATCCGGGGTCCGGGATCCGCTGTTCGTCCGGATCCCGGATCCCGCATCCCGGATCCCGCCCCTTGGCGGCATCGAGTGCAGGTGGCAGATCGCGACGGCGAGCGCGTCGGCCGCATCGTGCGGCGACGGCGGCTTCGTCAACCCGAGCAGCAGCTTGATCATCTGCTGCACCTGGTGCTTCTCGGCGCGGCCGTACCCCACCACCGCCCGCTTCACCTCGGCGGGGGTGTACTCGACAACGGGGCAGCCGGCCTCGATCGCGGCAAGCACCGCCACGCCGCGGGCGTGCCCGAGCCTGAGCGCGCTGCGGACGTTCGCGGCGTGAAACAGCGTCTCGATGGCGACGCAGTCCGGGGCACAGCCGTGCAGGAGCGCCAGCAACTTGCGATGGATGTGCGCCAGACGCTGCGGGAACGGATCGGCGGCGGGCACGGAGATGGCGCCGCACAGGACGAGGCGGGCGACGCGGCCGTCCGTCTCCACGCAGCCGTAGCCGGTCCGCTCGGAGCCCGGATCGATGCCGAAGATTCTCACGCGAGGGAGGCCTCGATCTCCTTCTCCTCGACGTCGAAGTTGGCCCAAACGTGCTGCACGTCGTCGTGCTCCTCGATCGCTTCCATCAGCTTGAGCATCTGCTGGGCTTCCTTGCCGACGAGCTTCACGTAGTTCTGCGGAATCATCGCGATCTGCGCGCTGGCGGGCTCCACGCCGAGCGCCTTGATCGCGTCGCGCACCGCCTCGAACTGCTCCGGCGCGCAGACGATTTGCCACGCGCTCCCATCGTCGTTCATGTCGTCGGCGCCGGCGTCGAGCGCAGCCGACAGGAGCTCGTCTTCGTCGACCTTGCCCTTTTCGCCGATCACTTCACCCTTGCGGGAGAACATCCAGGCGACGCTGTTCTCGGCGGCCAGGTTGCCGGCGTGTTTGTCGAGGAGGTGGCGGATCTCGCCGACCGTCCGCTTCTTGTTGTCGGTCAGCGTCTGAATCAGCAGGGCCACGCCGCCGGGCCCGTAGCCCTCATAGGTGACCTCTTCGTACTGGACGCCCGGCTCCTCGCCCGTGCCGCGACGGATGGCGCGCTCGATGTTCTCGCGCGGCATGTTGTTCGCCTTGGCTTCGGCGATGATCGTGCGGAGGCGCGGATTACTGTCGGGATCGCCGCCGCCGCTGCGGGCGGCGACCGTCAGCTCCTTGATGAGCCGCGTGAAGATCTTGCCGCGCTTGGCGTCGGCGGCACCCTTCTTATGCTTGATGGTGTGCCACTTGGAATGGCCAGACATGTGAAACTCCCCGGAAGTAACGATGGATTTTAGCAGACCCGCCTCCGCTCGGCGCCAGTCCGCCGGGCTTCGGCGGGCAGGTCGTTCGGGACGTTCGGATCGTGCGGCCCGTTCGGGATGTCTGGCTATCCAATCGCGTGCGTCTTCATGCGGAAGACTCTGGCTTCTTCGCCAGAATCACCCACACGTCCGCCCGTGGATCCCAGGGGCCGCCGCGGTAGTCGCCCAGCACCGCCGTGATGGCGAAGCCGGCCTTCTCGAGCCGGCGGACCATCTGCGGGACTGACAGCGTGCGGAATGCCAGCGCGAAGCGACGGGTGCGGCGCCGGCGCCCCCGCCGCTCGATGAACTCCTGATCGAAGATTGTCAGGCGCCGCGCGCGGTCCTGCCGCACGGTCTCCACCAGCGTGAGGCGCGCCCCGCCCGGTCGCCCGCGCCACCCGCGCAGGCTGATGCGCTTCCTGTACTCCTTCCACGCGGGCAGGTCGGCCACCAGCTCCATCCCGAACGTGCCGCCGCGCTGCAGCGCGGCGTGGACCGAGGCGAGCGTCATCGCCAGATCGCGCTCGCGGAGCAGCGACTGCAGCACGCCGTACGGCGCCAGAATGGTGGCGAACGTGGCGGCGGGGAACGGCAGGTGGCGGATGTCGCCGCGGATCAGCCGGACACGTCGCCGGAGCCGCGCCCGGGCGACGCGCCGCCGCGCGCGCGCGAGCATTCCCTCAGAGCGATCGACGCCGACGAGGTCCACACCCGCGCGGCCGAGCGGCACGGCCATGCGGCCGGTGCCGCAGCCGAGCTCCAGCACCGGGCCGCGCGCGCCGCGTGCGACCGTGCGCCAGAAGGGGACGTCGCGCCGCCCGAGCGTCCGTGCGTTCTCCCAGTCGTAGAACGGCGCGTAGCCGTCCCACCCTTCGTGCCCTTCCATCGTCAAGTCACAAGACACAAGTCACAAGGCACAACGAAACGGGCCACAGAGGCACAGAGACACAGAGTTCAATAAGCGCTCCGTGCCTCTGTGTCTCTGCGGCCTGTGGAAGCGGCATTACGCCGATTTCTGCCCGACGGTGGCAAACAGCATCGTGTTCTGGATCTCGACGAAGGTGGATCCAGCCTGGTGCGCCTCGCGCGCGTAGGCGTCGAGCGCATCGAGATAGTCGCGCCCGAGCGTCCGCGTCCCATCGGTCGGCGCCAACGCAATCGCCTGCTCGACGGCCGCGCGCCGGCGCGTCCACAGGTCGGCCGGCGGCGCGCCGAGCCGCGTCTTCGAGACGGGAAACAGCCGCACCGCCATCGGCTCGATTCCGTGGCGCGCGAACAGCATCGGCAGCTTCGGGCCGACCGCGATGCCCGCGGCGTCTCCGCGCGCGGCCACGAGCGCGCTGAAAAAGCGGGCCGCCCGATCGAAGGCGCGCTGCCCGGCCGGCATCGACGCATACGCGTACCGCGCCGTGTTGTCCGGCTCCACCGCCAGCACGCGGCCCCCCGGCATGGTCACCCGCGCGAACTCCCGCACCGCGGCGTCGACGTCGCCGATGTGCTGCAACACCGCGACGCAGAAGGTCGAATCGAACACGTCGTCGCGAAACGGCAGCGAGCACGCGTCGGCCGTGGCGAAGCCGACGCGCTGGTTGTGCGCCGCCGCCTCGCCGCGCGCGATCATCACGCGCTCGATCACCAGATCGATCCCGAACAGCCGGAGCTGCGACACGTGGAGGCGGCCGATGTGCACCTCGGCGAGCCCCTCGCCGCAGCCGACGTCGAGAATGCGGTTCCCCGGCCGCGGGCGGAGCGTCTCCGCCAGGAACTCGGTGAACTCGTCGTCCCACCAGCGCTCGCGCAGGTATTTGAGGGTGGGCGAGGTGAGGACGTCGATGTCGCTAATCACTGATCGCCAGCTCTCCCGGCACGACCGGCCGGGTACGCGGCAGCACGCCGAGGCGCGCCAGGCCACCGACACCCGCCAGGATGCCGATGAAGACCACGAGCTTCACGGCATCCGCGCTCCGGGTGGGCGGCAGGACCTTCCAGAGCACCCAGAGCACCGGCTGAGCGAGCGTCACGGCCCAGACCGACCCGTAGAAGTACCGCCGCTCGTGCCCCTCGCCCCGGGTCGACGGCTTGACCCGCGGCAGCCGCCCCGCGGCGCCAAGCGCCCAGAGCGTGCCGGCAATGGGGAAATAGGCGACCTCGTACATCTGCTGCAGCCGCCACTCGCCCGTTACCACTGCATGCGTCAGGCCAGCGGCATTCAGGACGGCGAACGCCACCACCTCGCCCCACGCCGTGGTGTAGCAGACGCGGCGGTACAGCGGGTTCGGGCGGTCTTCGGTAAACCGGATGATGTACGGCCGCGGCTCGCACCCGGGGAGCCGCCCGCGCAGACCGGCGACCCCGGTGCCGGCGAGCACCACGGCCAGCCACACCGCCATCGGCATCGTGAAGCCGCTCTCGAACAGATGGAACGTCAGCGGCCCCGGGGCGATGAAGAAGACGAAGATCCAGATCGGCCAGTGGAGGACGCGGTAGTAGAGCTTGTTGCGGGAGCGGATGTGCCGGTCGGTGTCGAACTCGACGTAGCGCGCACCCGTGCGCACGGTGGCCATTGTCGACATTCTAGCCGCAGCCCTAGACGACGGTGGCGACCGGGCCCTCGCGCACGACGCGGCCGTGGCCGATCACGACCGCCCGATGCGCGCACGCGCGCGCGAACTCGGCGTCATGCGTGGCGATGACGAGGGTGCGCCCGTCGGCGGCCAGCGCGCGCAGCGCGGCGGCCAGATCGCTGCGGCGAGCCGGATCCAGCGAGGCGGTCGGCTCGTCCATCAGCAGCACCGGCGGCTCCACGGCGAGCGCGCGCGCAATCGCGACGCGCTGCGCCTCGCCTCCCGAGAGCTCGTGGGGCAGCGCGTGGGCGCGGCCGCCGACGCCGAGCCGCTCGAGCAGCTCGCGCGCGCGGCGCTCGGCCTCCGCGCGGGGCCGGCCGAGCACGTGGACGGGCGCGAGCCACACGTTCTCGAGCGCGTCCATGTGCGCAAACAGATGATGGAACTGAAAGACGATGCCGACCGACCGGTGCAGCTCGCGGGCACGCGGGCCCCGGGGAACGCGCCCCGGCGTGAGCCGGATGCGGCCGACGTGAATCTCCCCGGCCGCAATCGGATCGAGCCCGCCAATCGCCCGCAGGATGCTCGTCTTGCCGGTGCCCGACTCCCCCATGAGCGCCAGCAGCTCGCCGCGCCGTGCCGAAAAGCGCAGCCCCTCGACGACCAGACGGTCGCCCCGCCGAATCGCGACGTCGTGCACCTCGAGGCTCGCCTCGCGCTGAACCCGGGTCACCCGCGCCGCCACCCCTTTTCAATCCGCCGCGCCAGCCGCGCGAGCGGCAGCGACAGCGCCAGGTACAGCGCGGCACACAGGGCGCCGGGCACGACCCAGCTGCCGATGTTCGCCGCGAAGATCGACGTCTGCTTGGTCAGCTCGACAACCGTGATGACCGAGACGAGCGAGCTGTCCTTGAGGAGCGCCACGAAATCGTTGGTCATCGGCGCGAGCGCCAGGCGGAACGCCTGCGGGCCGCGCACGAGCGCGAGCGTCTGCGCCTCGGTGAAGCCGAGCGCCCGCGCGGCGTCGAGCTGTCCCTGCGGCACGGCCTCGAGCGCGCCGCGGTAGATTTCGCTCTCGTACGCCGCGTAATTGAGGCCGAGGCCGACGAGCGCCGCCACGAACGCGGGCAGCTGGACGACCGATGCCAGGCCGAAATAGAGCACGAACAGCTGCAACAGCAGCGGTGTGCCGCGCATCACCTCGACGTACCCGGTCAGCAGCGCCCCGAGGGGCTGCCCGCCGTACACCCGGCCGCTCGCGATCGCCGCCCCGAGCGCGATCGCCAGCGCCATGGCGATGCACGACAGCACCAGCGTGATCACGGCGGCCTGCAGGAGCGACGGGAAGTACCGGCGCGTGGCCTCCCACGCGCCCAGCGGCGCCGCGGCGGACGCGGGCACCATCTCGTCGCCGGTGCTCGCCAGCACGCGCGCGTACAGACGCGGCTGGTCCTCGTTCCACGTGTTCCAGTGCCGGAAGATCGCTTCCAGACGACCGTCGCGCATCGCCTGCTTCAGGATGTCGTTGATCCGGTCGCGCAGCGCGGTCTCATCGGGCGCGAGTATGCCGACGTAGTGGCCGACGCCAAGATCCGTGTCCTGGTTGACGAGGCCCGGATTGCGCCTGACGCCGCGGGCGGCCAGCACCTCGTCCAGCACAACGGCGTCGACCCGGCCGAGCACCAGATCGCTGTACGGATGCACGTCGTCTTCATAGGTGACCGGCACGACGCCGTGTTCCGCCTCCGCGGCCACCAGGATCTCGTAGGCGAGCGTGGCGCCGAGCGTGGCCACCCGGCGGCCCCGCAGATCGGCGAGCGTACGAAACCGGTCGCGGTCGGCCTCGCGGACCGTGAGGACCTCGCGGAATTCGTAGTAGGGAACAGTGACGGCAAGGCGGGCGCGCCGCGCCGGCGTGTCTTCGATGCCGCTGAGGCCGATGTCGAAGTCGCCGCGGACGGCAGAGGCCTCGAGCGTCGTGAACGACGCCTGGACGAAACGCGGCACGCGTCCCAGCGCCCGCGCGAGCAGCCCGGCGATCTCGACGTCGAAGCCGACCAGCCGCGCGGGGTCCTGCGGGTCGGCTTCGACGAACGGCGCGCCGCCTTCCGAGTCGCCGCCCCACCGCAGCTCCGCCACGCCCTGCGCACGCGCGTCCGCCGCCAGCGCGATCAGGCCGGCAGCGGCCACCCCGACGACCGTCATCCGTGGCATCGACGGGTCACATGATAGCGCGCGGCAGCCAGAGCAAACTGAGGCCGCGGCCGCTCCTCCCCCTCTGTGCCTTCATGATCCGCGCCGCCGCCGCTCGAGCTCGTCCAGTGTCCGCGGCCAGTCGTCCCGGAGCAGGCGCGACAGCGCCCGGTCGGCGAGCAGCCGGCCGCCTGTCTGGCACACGGCGCAGTAATTCGCCTCATTGTCCGCGTAGACGACGCGCTGGACCGGCGCGCCGCAGTCGGGACAGGGCCGGCCGTAGCGGCCGTGCACGGCCATGCCTTCCCGGAATGCGGTGACCTTCTCCGGAAACTGGTCGCCTGCCTCGTCCCGCAGCCGATCGGTCCACTCGATCAGCGTGCCGCGGGTGGCCTCGAACAGCCGCCGTACCTGCTCGTCGGTGAGCGACCGGGTCTGCTTGAACGGAGACAGGCGGGCCGCGTGGAGGATTTCATCCGAGTACGCATTGCCGATGCCGCTGAAGAGGTGCGGATCGGTGAGCGCCCGCTTCAGCGTGTGGTTCTCACGCCGAAGCGTCTGCTCGAAGGCCGCCGGATCCGCCTCCAGCACTTCGAGACCGCCCGGATCGTGCTGCGCCAGCCCCGCGCGCCCGGCAACGACGTGCAGCGAGGCCTGCCGCTTCGTGCCCGCCTCGGTCAGGACGAGCGTGCCGTGCTCGAAGTCGAGCGCGAGCAGCCCCACCTTGCCCGGAATCGGCGCCTGCGGCGGCTTCCACCGGAAGCGGGCCGGCAATCATGAGATGAAAGATCAGGAAGAGCTCGCCCTCCGCCTCGACGACCATGCGCTTGCCGAGGCGCTGCACGCCGGCAATGGTGCGCCCGACGACCGCATCGAGCGGCGGGTCGGTCGAACGGAGGAGGAACGGGCTCGCCAGCCTGACGCGTTGAACGCGCCGGCCGACGATCCGCGGCTGCAGCGCGTGAAGATAGAGCGCGATGTCCGGCAGCTCAGGCATCTAGTACGATCAAAGGAGGCCTCAGGCTTCAGGCCCCAGGCCTCAGCAGGAACCAGTATGGCGGTATTCGCCCTCCTGGCCGGGCTCATCGTCCTGATTCACCTGGCGTTCGTCGTCTTTGCGGCGGCGGGCGCGCTGCTGGCGCTCCGCTGGCCGTGGATGCCGTGGGTGCACGTCCCGGCCGCGGTCTGGGCGGCGTACATCGAGTTCTCCGGCGGCATTTGCCCGCTCACGCCGCTCGAGAACGACCTGCGCGCCAGGGCGGGGCTCGACTACTACGGCGGCGACTTCGTCGCGCGGCATTTGTTTCCGGTGCTCTACCCGGACGGCCTGACGCGGGAGGCGCAGATCGTCATCGGGGCCGTCGTGCTGGCGGTGAATCTGGCGGTGTACGCGTGGCTGTGGCGGCGGCACCGCGTGGCTGCCGCGTGAATCGTTTTCCGCGCGGGCTACGTATGGAAGTGTGGGAGACAGAACTATGACGTGCAGGCACTGTGCGAGAGAGATCGAGGCGGATTCCACCTACTGCCGGTATTGCGGCGCACCGGTACAGGAGCCGGCGGCGCCCAGGCGGCTGACCCGGCTGCCCGCCGAAGGGAAGCTGGGCGGCGTCTGCGCCGGCATCGCGGCTTACCTGAACACCGATCCAACCATCGTCCGGCTGCTCTGGGTGATTCTGTCGGTCGTGCCGGGTGTGATCGTCGGTGGCCTGATTGCCTACGCGGTCGCGTGGTTCCTGCTGCCGGTGGACGAGGCGGCGGCGCCGCGGCGCACACCGGCGCGGCGCCTCCAGCGATCGGCGGCGGACCGCAAGGTTGCCGGCGTCTGTGGCGGGTTGGCGGAGTATTTCGGCGTCGATTCCACGCTCGTCCGCATTGCGACGGTCGTGCTGGCGATCTACCCGGGCGCGATCATCTGCGGCGTACTGGTGTACCTGCTCGCCTGGTTCGTGATACCGTCGGCGGCCGCAGAGCGGCTGGAGCCGTCGCCGTCGGCGCTCTGACCCGCCGTCAGGCAGACTTGGCAGCGCCCATTGCCACCCATGACTGCCAGCTGCCGTGGACGCCGCCGGCCGCGTAGCCGTGGGCGAACGCGTCGCGGCACGCCTGGCCCGCGACGAAGGACTCCTGCAGCAGGCGCCGGAGCGATTCGACCGCGCGATACGGCTGTTTCAACAGATCGGCACGTACTTCGAAGCCGACCGCACTCGTGCGGAGGCCGCGGCCGAAGTCCGCACCGTGTGACGGCCCGCGGCGGATCTACTCCTCTGCAATCTCGGCGGTGATATCGATCGGTATGCAGTCGCGCACGCTCATCGCGGCCGGGCATTTCTCGGCGTGCGTCGCGAGCGCGCGCTCGGCCGCTTCGCGCGTTCCCTTCGGGATCCTGATCTGGTAGCGGACGCGCATCCTCGCGATCCGCAGCACGCGGTCGACCGCCTCGACGTCGCCTTCGACGTCGGCCGCCACCTTGTTAGGCTCCACCGGTATCTGGCGCACTGCCAGTGCGCCGGCAAGGGTGCCGAGCAGTCAGCCGCCAACGGCGGCGATGATGTGGTCGAGCGTCGCCGGCAGCTCCTCGTCCGGCTCGACTCCGTAGAACTGCTTGATCGCGCCGTGGACGCCGAACCGGATCGGATCCTTGAACGGCGTCACGTACGCGTAGCGAATCGGTCCCCGGATCCGGTCGATGTGGATGCGGCTGGTGTAAGTCGGCTCCGCCATGGGGCGGAACGATATCACAGCCGCGCCAGGAGGCGCGGATGCGGCCGGCGCCGGTCGAGCCGCTGCAGTCCGAGATCGGCGGCGATCTGCTGCGCCTGCCGGAACTCGGCGGACGTCAATCGGCGATTGATTTCGGGAAACGTCGCCGCATTCACCTTGCCGGCAGGATAGTACTGATCCATCAGGTTCACGTAGGTGTCCGGGCCCAGCTCGCGCGCGATCCACTCGAGGATCTGGCGCGTCTCGTCGAGGGCGCCGGGCATCACGAGATGGCGGATCAGCAGACCGCGCCGGGCCAGCCCCTCCTCGTCGAAGACGAGCGGGCCGACCTGCTCGTGCATCGCCTTGATGGCGGCGCGCGCCGCGTCCGGGTAGTCGTCGGCCTTGAGATAGCGCCTGCTCGCCTCACGCGACCAGTACTTGAAGTCCGGCATGTAGATGTCGACGATGCCGTTCATCAGAGCGACGCTGTCGAGCGCGTCGTACGCGCTCGTGTTGTAGACGATCGGCAGCCGAAGGCCGGCCTCGACCGCCTCCGCCACCGCTTCGACAATCTGCGGCACGACGTGTTCGGGGGTGACGAAGTTGATGTTGTGGCAGCCGTGCTGCTGCAGCGCCAGCATCATGGCCGCGATCTCGCCGGCGGTGGCGCCGGGCTCCGCCTTGGGCTTGATGTCCTGGCTGATGTCGTAATTCTGGCAGAAGACGCAGCGCAGGTTGCAGTGGCCGAAGAAAATCGTGCCCGATCCGTTCCAGCCGCGCAGGCAGTCCTCCTCGCCAAAATGGGGGAACCAGCTCGAGACGACGGCGTGGCGCCCGGTCTTGCACGCGGACCATGCGTCCTTGAGGCGGTTGACGCGGCAGTCGCGGGGGCACGCGCGGCAGTCGGCGAGCGACGCGACGGCCGCTTCGGCGCGCGCCCACAGCTCGCGCCGGCTGAGCTTCAGGTAGGCCGGCCTCCACCCCACAGTGCACACGCCGCGCTGGGGCGGCCCCGGCGTGAAGGTGCTCATGCCTGATCTTCGCATGCGCGAAGCGCCTCCGCGATCGTCGCGACATGGATCGCCACCGTGTCCTCGACCCGGCGCGCGTAGCCGCCGGCCAGCACGATGACGAGCGGCACACGGGCGGCCCGCACGGTCTCGATCACCCTCCGGTCGCGCCGGCGGAGGCCGTCCTGCGTCAGGCGCAGGCCGCCCAGCTGGTCCTGCTCGTACGGGTCGGCGCCCGCGAGGTAAAAGACGCACTCCGGCCGCGAGGCCATCACGGCCGGCAGCGCCCGCTCGAGCTGTTCCAGGTACGCCGTATTCCCGGTGCCGCCGGCGAGGCCGATATCGAGCGAGCCGCGCGGCTTCCACAGCGGGTAGTTGTGCTGCTGGTGCATCGAGAAGGTGAAAACGCGCGGGTCCGACTCGAAGATGAGGGCGGTGCCGTTGCCGTGGTGCACGTCGAGGTCGACGACGGCCGCCCGCGCGAGGCCGTCGCGCTGCAGCACGCGAACGGCGACTGCGACGTCGTTGAACGGGCAGAAGCCTTCGCCATGATCCGGAAAGGCATGGTGCAGCCCGCCGCCGATGTGCGCCACGACGGCGGCCCTGTCAACGGCCTGCCGCGCCGCCAGGATCGTCCCGCCCACCATCGTGCGGAAGCCGTCGACCATCTCGCGCGACCAGGGGAGCTCGATCTGCAGGACCTGCTCTTCCGAGAGCGTGCCGTCGCGAAGCCCGGCCAGATACTCGGCGGTGTGGACGAGCGCGAGGTCGTCCCACGCCGCCGGCGTGGGCTCGAGCACGTCGGCGGGGCGGATCAGACCGTCGCGCCGCAGGCGGTCGTGAACCAGCTGGTATTTCTGTGTCGGAAAGACGTGCGGCCCGATGTCGACGCGGTACCGCGGCGAGTAGACGACCCTCATCGCACCTACGCCTGTGGGCGCGTTCGCACCGACATGCGACAGCGCGTTCGCACCGACGAGCGTAAGAGGGATCGCACCAAAAGAAAAGCCCGCTTCATCGTCAGACGAAGCGGGCGGAGCGAATAGGGCAACGCCGTCAAGGCGTTGCGGCCCTAAGCAACGTCGCTAAGACGTTGCGGCAGATAGAGGTGACTCCCGGCAGCGACCTACTCTCCCACGCACCTTCGCACGCAGTACCATCGGCGGTGGCAGGCTTAACTTCCGTGTTCGGAATGGGAACGGGTGTGACCCTGCCCCTGTGGCCACCGGGAAATTGGCTGTCCGGGGTCCGGCGGCGTGGAACGCAGCTAGCAGCCACGCTTCGTCACGCCGCGCGATCGTCCCGAACAATCTTTCCAATCTTTCAAAGATTGAACAACTGAATATCCTGCAAACGGTAGTTCCCTTCTTCACACACGCAGCGCGAATACCGAAACGCCGTCAAGGCGTTTTGGCAGAAAAAGATATGGTCAAGCCGCACGGCTTATTAGTACCAGTTAGCTCAACGCCTCGCGGCGCTTCCACACCTGGCCTATCAACCTGGTCGTCTACCAGGAGCCTTCAGAGGTCTTGCGACCTGGGAGATCTCATCTTGTGGAGGGTTT
>JACPTI010000140.1 GCA_016192845.1 Acidobacteriota bacterium | reverse complement strand
TTCTGGCTCGTGGTGCCGGGCGGGACGTACAACATCTGGGACCTCGACTATCAGTCGCGCTTCCAGAACGGCCGGTCCGATCCCGCGCTGCGGGGGAAGAGCCGGATTGTCGATCCGCCGGACGGCAAGATCCCGTACCAGCCGTGGGCGGCGGCGAAGGCGAAGCTCATTCACGACAATCACACCGACCCGACGCCGCAATTCCTCGATCCGGATTCCCGGTGCTTCCTCCAGGGCGTACCGCGGCACCTGTACAACCGGGAGCTCGAGATTTGGCAGGCGCCGGGCCATGTCGTCATCTTCAACATGGCGCACCATACGTATCGGGTGATCCTATTGAACAGCGGTCCGCACGTTCCCGAGCGAGTGAAGCTGTGGATGGGGGATTCGCGCGGCCGGTGGGAGGGCAATACCCTGGTGGTCGAGGTGGCCAACCACAACGATCAGACGTGGTTCGACATCGTGGGCGATTTCCACAGCGACGCCCTGCACGTGGCGGAGCGCTTCACGCGCGTCAGCGCACAGACGATCGAGTACGAAGCTGTGATCACGGACCCCAAGGTGTACACCAGGCCGTGGAAGATGGCGATGCGTCTGGAACGCCAGAAGGAACAGAACGTCGAGATGTGGGAAGAGGCGTGTTACGAGAACAATCAGCGTTCTCTGGAAAATATGCTGAACAGGCCGGGACGGTAGTCATCGACTCGCGCCCCGCGTGAGGCGTCGGAAGGGGCGCAGGAGGAACATATGCGAGCGAGAATCGGAGCCGCTCTGGGGACCCTGCTGATTGCCGGCGTGGTCGCCCTCGGAGTCACCACGACGGACGTGCTGGGACAGAATGCTCCCCCTGCCGCGACCGGCGTCATCACCGGCGTGGTGACGAGCGCGAACGGGCCGGAAGCGGGTGTCTGGGTCATCGCGGAGACCGACGATCTCAACACGAAGTTCCGCAAGATCGTGGTCACCAACGACGCGGGGCGGTTCCTGCTGCCCGAGCTCCCCCGGGCCACCTACAACGTGTGGGTGCGCGGGTACGGGCTCGTGGATTCGAAGCCCGTGACTGCCACGGCGGGCCGCGATCTGAAGCTGACGGCGAGCGTCGCCAGGACGCCGCAGGAGGCGGCGCGGATCTATCCCGCCAATCACTGGCTGTCGCTGATGGAGCCGCCGAGGGCGAGCGACTTTCCGGGCACGGGGCCGCAGGGCAACGGCATCCTCACGTCAACCCAGACGCGCGACGAATACATGTACACGATGAAGGGGTGCCTGCGCTGCCACCAGGTGGGCAACGAGTGGACGCGCCAGCATCCGCCGGGCGAGTTCGCCTCGACGCTCGACGGCTGGGCCAAGCGCGTCCAGATGGGACAGCGCGCCGCCGAGATGGCCGACTGGATGCGGCGGCTCGGCCCGCGCGGGCTGAAGATGTTCGCCGACTGGAGCGACCGGATTGCGGCGGGTGAAGTGCCGCCGGCGCCGCCGCGTCCGCGCGGCGTCGAGCGCAACGTCGTGCTGACCCAGTGGGAATGGACCAACAACATGGGGAAGATCCACGACGAGGTGTCGACCGACAAGCGCAACCCGCGGCTCAACGCGTACGGCCCCGTGTACGGGTCCGAGATCGCCAACGACTATCTCGCCATCCTCGACCCGTCCCGGAACATCGCCGAGATGCTGCGCATCCCGACGCTCGTGCCGCGGGAGAAGATGAACGCGGCCTACGGTCAGGACGGCATCAAGACGTCGCGGGTTGCCGATCTCGATCGCTTCAATCCGACGAGCAACCACAACCCGATGATGGACAGCAAGGGGCGGGTCTGGTACACGGCCACGCTCCGCCCGCCGACGGACCAGCCCGACTGGTGCAAGTCCACTTCGGACAACAAGTACGCGCAGTACTTCCCGCTGGCGCGCGCGGGCCGCAACGTGAGCTACTACGATCCACGGACGCGGCGGTTCGCGATGATCAACACCTGCTTCGGCACGCATCACCTGCAGTTCGGCTTCGATGCGAACGAGACGCTCTACCTGGGCCAGCCGGGGGGATCCGTCTTCGGGTGGATCGACACGAAGCTGTTCGACGAGACGGGCGACGCCCGACGGGCGCAGGGCTGGTGCCCGACCGTCGTCGACACCAACCGCGACGGCCGGATCACGAAGCCCTGGAACGAGCCGACGCCGCAGCGCAACACGCAGTTCGAGGAGGACATCGCCGAGGTGGCGTACGAGGGGTTCGATCCGGCGCGTGACACGCGCGTCCAGATCGGGGCGTACGGGCTGATCGTCAACCCTGCCGACGGATCGGTCTGGGGCGCGCAGGAGTCGTACCCCGGCAAGATCGTCCGGCTCAGCATCGGCAGCAATCCGCCCGAGAGCTGCATCGCCGAGGCGTTCGAGATTCCGTCGGAGCGGATGGGCGTCGATCCGAACTCAGGCAACGCCGGCTTCATGCCGCGCGGCCTCGACATCGACCGCAACGGCGTGATCTGGACGGCGCTGTCGGGGTCGAATCATCTGGCCAGCTTCGATCGCCGCAAGTGCGTCGGCCCGTTGAACGGCCCGTCGGCCCACAACGGACGCCACTGCAGGGAGGGGTGGACGCTCTATCCGCTGCCGAGTCCGACCTTCAAAGGCACCAACGTTCGGTCCGACTACTACTATTACAACTGGGTCGACCAGTTTAATATCCTCGGTCTCGGCGAGAACGTGCCCATCGCCACCGGCACCGGCTCCGACTCGCTGATCGCGCTCAACCCCAAGACGGGCGAGCCGATCGTGATGCGCGTCCCGTATCCGCTGGCGGGGTTCCACCCGCGCGGCCTCGACGGGCGGATCGACAATCCGGGCGCCGGCTGGAAGGGGCGCGGCATCTACTCGTCCACGGGCGCCGACACCGTGTGGCACTCCGAAGGCGCCATGGCGCGGAAGGACGGGAAGTACTATTCGGTGGCGAAGCCGATCCTGGTAAAGTTCCAGGTTCGCCCCGATCCGCTGGCGCGCTAGGGCGCCGCTGGCGGCGTTTCGAGCGCCCGCAGCCCGGGTCGACGGTCACCCGGGCTGCGGGCGCGCTGTTTGTCCGCTCGCCGCCATGCGAGGAGGCCACGTCACTCGTGCATCCGGATCTGCAAGAAGCCATCGACTTCCATCGCGCGGTCGTGGCCGAGGGGAGCAAGGCGCTCGTCGGCTACGAGACGGAGAAAGCGCTCGCCAATGTCGTCCTGCTGTCGGAGATCCCGACGACGTACGACAAGAAGAGCGATCGGCAGGTGAATGCCGGCAATCTCCTGCTGCGCGGCGTGCCCGGGATCGGCAAGACCTTCTTCGGCGTGATCCTTGCGGCGATCAGCGACGCGAAGTTCGCGCGGATCCAGGGACGCGCCGATCTGCAGCCGACCGAGATCGTCGGCTACCAGATGATCAATCCGGCCACGGGGCAGCTGGTGACCGAGTTCGGCCCGCTCGCCTCGGCCGAGGTCATCCTGCTGGATGAGATCAACCGCATTCCCCTCAAGTCGCAGAGCGCGTTCCTCGAAGCGCTCCAGGATCGCAGCATCACGGTGGGGAAGACGTCGTACGAGCTCCCGGCGTTCAGCTTCGCGATTGCCACCATGAACCCGGTCGAGCTCGGGCAGGGGACGTTTCCGCTGTCGGAAGCCGCCACCGATCGGTTCGCGATCGTGGTGAGCATCGGGTACCTGCCGCCGGAGGAGGAGCAGAAGCTCGTCAGCTTCGATTTCAAGCGGATCCGGCTCCACCCGCTGCTCACCAAGGACCGCATCATCCAGCTGCGCGCCGCGATCAGCCGCGAGGTGTTCCTGCACGAGAGGCTCGCCGAGTACATCCGCCGCCTGGTCGGAGCCTCCCGGCCGTACAACGCGGACACGGCGTGGTACCACCACTCGCCCTCCGAGATGGTGGACCAGAGCGTCGACCTCGGCGCCTCGCCCCGCGCGACGATCTGCTGGGGCCGCCTCGTGAAGGTGTGGGCGCTGCTGGCCCGCCAGCGCGACGAGGTATACCCGGAGGACGTCCAGGCGCTGGCGAAGTACGTGCTCGGCCACCGCATCTGGCTCGGCCCGCATGCCGCCAGCCACGGCCTGACGGTCGAGGCGGTCATCGACGACATCTGCGCGCGGGTGCCGATTCCATGAGCCGAACGCCATGAGAGTCCTGATCGCGAAGCCGCTCATCGACCTGGCCGAGGTCGCCGAGATGGAGCTGCTCATCCTGCGCCGGATGCGCGAGCACACGATGGGCGAGCACGCCAGCGTCTTCAAGGGATCCGGGTTCGACTTCGTCGGCCTGCGCGACTGGCAGCCCGGGGATCGCCCCTCGTCCATCTACTGGCCGGGCTCGACCTTCACCAATTTCACGCCGCTCGTGGTGCGCGAGTTCGAGCAGCACAGCACCGCGACGATCGTCGTGCTCGCCGACCGATCCGCCTCCACCCGCTGCGGCGTCAACGGCGTGTCGATTGCCTCCGGGGTCGCCAGGGCGATTGCCACCATCGGCCTGTCGGCGGTGTTCTGCCAGGACGCGTTCGGTGTGATCACCTTCGACGCGGCGTTCGAGCGGCTCGCGGCGGTGCGGCCGCGCATCGGGAGGAATCACGTCATCTACTGCCTCGACGGGTACCAGCACGGCACCGTAGAAGTCGAGGTCAGACGGCTGGCGGACCTCTCGCTCACCGTGGGCGGGCACCTCCGGAAGCCGTGCCTGATACCCGTCGTGTCCGATTTCCTGTTCGACAACGCCCGGGCCGTGCTGCAGGATCTGAGCCGGCTCAACTCGCGCCACGACGTCTTCGTCGCGCTGGTCGATGCCGCGTTTGCCTTCGCCCTGCCCGACGCGGCGGCCGGCTGGATCGAAGTCGCCGACGTCGAGACCGGCCGCTCGCGCCT